>NZRT01000014.1 GCA_002696345.1 Myxococcales bacterium | reverse complement strand
CGTAGCAGCGGGTGGCGAAAGGTTCGCAGACGGGATCTGTGCAACTGGTGGTGTCTTCATCGCAACCCGCCTGACAGGCCGTTTTCAAACTGAAGCCTTGGCCATCAGCACCGCAGACTTCCAGGTCGTTGTTCAGGCATCTTAACTCACCGGGATCACAGACTTTAGTACGGCATTGACTCAAGAGGCAGTGCTGGTCCCGGGGACATTCGCTATCTGAGGCACAACTGTTGCTCGGACCCGGGACACTGGTGGTGGCACTGCAACTCTGCAGGCCTGCGTATACAATGAGGCTCAGGGTCACCGTTGCGATTCGTGTAAGGATAGGTTTCATCAGATACTCCTGAAGACGCTGACTTAATTCAGGGCGTTCTTCCCCTGGTCCTACAAAGGTTACGAGGCCGACCGACTGGCCGGCAAGCCCGGTGCTCCAGTTCTGGAAAAAAAACGAAAGGCGGTTATCAACCCATTTCGTCCAACTAACCTTCTCTTCAGACAGTGGACGACCGATACCTGGAGGCAAGATTATTAATCCCTAGAGGCTCATCATCTGCGTCAACCTCGCGCAGTTGAGAACTGCTTACTGCACCTAAAGTTGCCGTCGGAAGATGCTACCAGGAATGGCAACCTGGTGGGATCGAAGACTACCGACGATTGTCTGTAGAGATTTCTATCGTAGAGAAAAACATAATCTCCCAAGCATAGCGATCGTTATTGAGTCGCCGCATTTCCGAGAGGAGTTGCAAAAGCTAACTCGACCGGCGGTTATCCCGCTTCAATCACAAGTTCCTGGCAACAACTCACAGATCAGAGTGATGGGCTTTAATCTTGGACTTGGCAGAAGAAGCCGAAGAGCGCTTCTGCGCCTGCTGCATACCATCGCCCCACTTGCTCGGTGGTCAGAATACTAACCCTTCCCCGCCCAGCTGCTTCGATCTCATTAAACCATGGTTGATAGTCACCCAACTGCTCGCCAGAGTCCCAAACCCATCCATTGTTCCCGTACGAAAGACCAATCCATCGATGCTGGCGGTTGGCAGAGGTCGCAATGACATCATGCTCGAGGGCAAGCGATGTTAGCGCTTGATTGGTCGCTTCATCGGGTACGGTGGCTAACTCCATCCCCCGAGCTCGACACCGGGCACGGGCGGTTCCGATGGTAACCCCTTCGCCACAGAGCCAAAATTGCGCTCCCTCTACGACATGGCTGGTTGCGTTTAGGGCACATTCGATTTGCTCGAGTTCACAGTTGCGGTCGCAGTCGTCGCCGTTATCGAGATTACCGTCATCGCAGGCTTCACCGGCGTCCTCAACGCCGTTACCGCACACACCATGTTGTATGGTAAGCACCAAATAACCGACTTGGGGATCACCTGCGAAAGGCCGGATAAAGAGATAATACTGGGTTTCTGCCGCCAACTCTTCCAGCAGACCACAGTGGGTGCCTCCGCCAAAGGCGCCATAGGCTGGACCATCATCATTGGAGGCGATTTGCTCACCCTCCGCATTGTAAAGGGTGCAGACGGAATCGAAACCCGGTGCATCCTCATCGCCCGATGTCCCGATGTAGTAGGTGCCCTGGGCACCCGTCGTGAAGGTGTACCACTCCACATCTTCAGAGGTTCTGGTGCCGACGTGAACTTGTCCGAGGGTCAGCGCAAAAGCGTCCTCCCGTTCATCGCCACGGGGCTGGCAGTCGACGCCACAGTCCTCATCGAGCGCATCATCACATGCCTCGTGTCCTTCGTCGCCCGCAGCGATGTCCGTCCGAGCCACATCATCACCACAGGCGGCGATGGTACAATCGTTCAGACAGGCATCAGTGTTGACCTCGTTACCATCGTCACATGCTTCTTCTCCATCCAACTCGCCATTACCACAGACGTTTAGTTGAACGACGCCAACGATGTAGGGGCCGGTTCGAATAATACTAAAGTGCCGGACTTGGAAGATGACGGTTTCACCTTCTGTCAGTTCCGCGGTGATCAGGAAGTTGACGTTCTCACCCCAGCCTTCGTCTTGACGGCCGTCATCATTACGGAGGAGTTCTTCGCCCTCAGGGGTGTAGAGAATGCCATAGGTATCGGTTCGCTCGCCTTCTACAAAACGCGTCGCAATGCGATAGATTCCGTCTGCGGGGGCAGTGAAGCGATAGTAGTCCACATCACCATCTGGATCGATGGCTGCTTGTCGAACATCACCGGCCTCGATGGCGATGGGCTGATCGGGCCGATTACTCTGTTCTGCGCTGCAGTCTCGGTTGCATTCTTCAAAATTTGAGTCGTCACAGACTTCGACGCCAGCATGCACAACACCGTCCCCGCAAGCCGCTGCACGGCAGGAATTGCAGGCGTCTGTCTCGATATCATTGGCGTCATCGCATTCTTCATTCGCCTCGGGAATTCCGTTGCCACAGTAGGGGACGCGAAATTGAACGGGGTCATCGTCACCGCACTGAACCGTCATGGTACCTTGACCGTCATCTTCGACGGTACAGCCCTGTCCTGCTGGGATCGTGACGGGCTCTTGGTCAGGACAGGTGATCGTGACAGAGCCATCCTCATTCTGCTCGGAGGCACAAGGTGCGCCATCGGCGGGACGAGTGATGACCACATCGTCCTGGTCGGGGCAACTGACGATAACATCACCGGATGCCTCATCGGTTCGGGCAGAGCAATTTCGCCCGTCCGCTCCATCCCGAATCACGATCGGGTCGGAATCTGGACAGTTGATCGTGTAATAAGCCCCTGCTTCGTCCTCGCCCGCTTCTGCTGTGCATGGCGCACCACTGGAGCCCTCCACTCCGTCAGCACCATCCCGAACCACGATCGGTTCGGAATCCGGACAGTTGATCGTGTAATAGGCTCCTGCTTCGTCTTCGCCAGCTTCGGCTGTGCATGGCGCACCATTGGAGCCTGCCACTCCATCAGCACCATTTCGAATGGTAACTGGATCACTGCCGGGGCAGGAAATGATGAAGGCACCTTCCTCTTCGCTGGAGGCTTCTGCGGTGCAGTTTTCACCACTGCTACCGGGAAGAACAGTCGCTGTGCTACCGTCCTCACAAGTGATGACCGCACTGCCGTCCTCGGCTTGTTGGACACTGCAACTGCTGCCGTCTGCGCCTGGGGTGCCGCTGGATGGTGCACAGCCCGCAACGACTGCGAGAATCGAAAGTGTGAGAAGTTGCTTCATGGGGATCTCCGATGGATGCGTATCTTCTCTAAAGTTGCACCTGGCCTCAAGGGTGCCCGTGAGATTTCGCAGTATTAGACGAGTTTTTCGGCCAAGTACTCGTAGTCCCGAAGCTCGTTGTAGGCTTGGACGGCGACTCGCAAAACGGGGGACGATCCGGAGGGAAAAGGAAAGATAGGAACTTGGATGAGGTGCTCGTCATACAAGCGTTTTTGAAGCGGGCTAATGTCCTCGGGCGACGTGGGGGTCCACTCCATGGCTGGAAGCGGGACGGCGGCTAGACTTGCGATCATCGAGTCTGGAGCCGGCGCAGAGATCCCGAGGGCATCACACAAAATGCCGCGTGCTTTCAGCGCGAGCGATCGGTTTCGATTCATCAGGCCTTCTAGCCCCCCTTCGTAAAGACCCGAGAGGAAGCGAAGTGCTTCGGGGATGCAAAGAAAAGGGGTGGGGTCATCGGTGCCCGTCCAGTCGAAAGCCATCCGGAAGGGACTGGCGTAAGCCTGGCCTGACCAGCCCACTCCATGGCTTAGATTGAGCGGTTTGATGCCGTCTTGAAGATCTCGGCGCACATGAAGTACCGCCGAGCCTTTCGGAGTGCAGAGCCATTTGTGGGCGTTACTCGTAAAGTAGCCGGCTCCTAAATCATGGAGGTGGAGTGGAACCATCCCAAGAGCATGGGCGCCATCGATTAGTGTTTCCACGCCCCGCGCCTTCAAACCATCGACAATCGCCCTGATCGGCAGCACCAATCCGGTTGGGCTTGTGATGCTGTCGACGAGCGCCAATCGGGTCTTCGGTGTGACCGTTTTGAGAATGATCTCAACGATTTGATCCGGGTCTTCCACCGGCCAGGGAAGTTGAGCATAGTTGACCTGCGCACCCGCCCGTTGAGCGACCCAGTCTAGAGTGCTTCGACATGCACCATAAGTTTGGGAGATACCGAGGAGGTGATCGCCCACCTGAAGATCCAGGCTTCGCAGGACGGTGTTGATGCCGGTCGTCGCATTGGGAATCAGCGCCAAGTCCTCTGCAGCGCAATTCATGACGCCGGCGAGGGTCTCTCGGACCTCGTGCATCAGCGGTTCTGCTCGATGCAGGAAGAAATCGACGGGATCTCGCTCTAAGATGCGTTGCCAGCGTTGTTGAGTCTCTAAAACGCGCTGGGGACAGGCACCAAAGCTGCCGTGGTTCAAAAAGGTGACCTGAGGGTCGAGTAACCAGAGTTCAGTGTTCATGGAGACTCCATACAACCTCAACGAAAAAAAAGAACAGGAGGCTCCATCGAGCCTCCTGTCTTTCCTAAGACTCCGTCGACTATTCGGCGACGACTCTTAAGAGGTAAGGGCCGGTTAAGGCGTCGTTGAAGAAGCGAACTCGGATTCGATAGCGTTCGCCTTCAGACAAAGCATGCATGAGACTGCAATTTAAGCCTTCCCCGCCGTCATCGTTGTAGTTCAACTCTCGGCCGGTTGCGTCGTCGAGCCAGCATTTCGTATCAAAGTCACCAGTGGTTGCTACCGTGTAGTTTCCGTCAGCCGGAGCAACGAAGGTGTAGGTATCCTCTTCGCCCTCCTCATCGATCGCTGCTTGCACATCGACGCCCACTTCGATTTCTTCCGCCTCGATGAGGCAGTTGGCATCACAGCCATCGCCCACTTCGACATCGCCATCGTCGCATTGTTCGCCTCGCTCCAACTCACCGTTACCGCAGACGGCGTCGGCAACACGACGTCCAAGCATCGAATACAATCCCAGTCCCGCATCCCGGAAGTGTCGAACCCGTAGGTAGAAGGTTCGATTGGCTTGTAAATCGGTTTCGATGAAGCAGTTTGCACCCGTTCCTAAGCCCTCTTGTCGACGACCGTCATCGTTCTCCGCAATGACGACACCATCCGCATCCATGAGGTAGCATCGCGTATCGGTGCTTGGGCTACCCTCGATGACTCCCGTACCGAACTCGTGCAATCCGCCTTCAGCTGTTTGAAAGTGGAACCAATCTTCGTCACCGGCAAAGTCGATCCCCGCGTTAATCTGCTCTCCTAGGGTGTAGTTGCTTGCTGCGTCTTGGGTATTGCCGTGGGGGTCCTCACCCTCGCATTCGGCACTGCAGCCATCTCCATCGACCTGGTTATTGTCGTCACATTGTTCCCAATGCTCGACTTCACCATCACCGCAAACGGGACCCGGCATTCCCTCCACGTGGAGGGTGTAGGCGCCTGGTTCTGCGCCGAAACGACGTGCAAGGCGCAGGTAGAAAGTCCCCTCGGGCTGCACGCCGATGGTGGTATCACAGTGACCTTCTTCTCCTTGGCCATAATCGCTTGCCCGACGGGAATCTGCGTCGTGGAGAAAGCAATCCGCCCGCCCGTCACCGCTCGTGTAGAAGCGAATCACTGCACGACCCGGCAACTCGATGGCAAACCAATCTTCGTCACCCTCGTCCATGAGCCCGTCGGTGGCGCTGCCAAGGTTGATCGCTGTTGCGTCCTGCTGCGTATTGCCGTGGGTATCCTCGAGTGGTTCCCGTTGACAGAGGCGGCTGCAGCCATCTCCATCGATCTGATTACTGTCATCGCAGTACTCACCGGGTTGGACTTCGCCATCGCCGCAAACGGTTCCTTCGAGGCGCTCGGCGTAGACGGTGTACGGTCCCTCCGGGGTGAGATTACTGTACAATTGGACCCGAAGTTCATAGCTGCCCGCATCAACGACGATCTCGATGCGGCAGTTGGTCCCATCGCCGGAATCATCGTCATTGGCGATGGCGTTCGCGTCATGGTGTAGTTCACACTTCGTGTCCCGATCAGAGCGAGTTCCGAAGGCGTATGCCCCCGCCTCGGCAAGTTCGATCGTGTAGCCATGAACGAGACCACCCGTCAGTTCGTTATCGACTGTTCCGTCCAGTTCGAGAACACCTTGATCGACGACCTCGACGGGGTCTTCTTCCTCCTCCGTACACTCGGAGGAACAACCATCGCCATCCTGCAGGTTGCCATCATCACACTCTTCGTCCGCTTCAACAATGTTGTTGCCACAGACAGGATCAGGATCGGCTGCGCCGGCGTCGGGTACGACCACATCCCCGGCATCATTCGGGGGAGGGGTGCCAGCGTCTTGAGGACTGGAGCCAGCATCACTCGTGGGGGAAGGGGCGACACCTGCGTCTGCCGCAGGCGTCGGATCGCTGCCGCCGTTGCCATCCCCGGGGACGCAGGCGAGTGAGGTCAGGGCAAAGAGCGCAGTAAGAATGGAGCGGTGAGCCGACATGGTTCCTCCAAGTAAGGTTTTACTCGGCAGCATTATCGGATGCACTTCACGACGGTTCCTCCGTCAAATGGTGGACAACCTTAAGGCTTTGCCCAGCCTTCAACGATCTCGCCATCAAAGAGCAACCAATAGTGGGTTCCAGGGACGAAGGGACCTTGAAAACTTCTTTCGGCGCCTCCCGGGTAGTGGACTGTCACCGACTCAGCTCGAGTCTGCTCGCCGATCCCGACATGAATGGGACCGAGATTCTGGCTCCCCTGGCTGCTGCCGCCATCAACGTATCGAAGGTACTGGCGCTCACCCACTTGAATTCGCAGCGTTGCGCCCAGGGCGTAGCTATTCACCGTGACTCCGTCACCAAGGACGCTGAAATGAAGTGCTTGCCCTTGGCGATGTTGGTTCGTCCAGTAACCATTGTAGATGAGGTCGAGGTCGCCATCGTGATCAAAGTCGGAGGCACCGACTCCCCAGCCGCCCCGAACCGTAAGACCACTGCCACCATGGTCGCCCACAAAGCTGCCGTCCCCTTCACCCCAATAGAAATCGGTTGGTCGGCCCGCATAGGTCGCTGAAATGACCAAGTCTAGATTGCCGTCGCTGTCGTAGTCGGCCAATGCTGGGACCGAATGGGTCTCTTGGAACCGAAAGCCATTGGGCTCAACGGCTTGCCAAGGGCCTGCTTCTGTTCCGAGCATCGAAAAGGAGACATCTGAGAAATGATAGAATCGAGGGTGGGAGAGGTTCGTGAGAATGACATCCCACCAGCCGTCGTGATTGAGGTCGCCCCAGGCTGCGCCGATGGTATGACCGTAAGCGCCATTGACTTGATTGCCTGCCAACCCGAGGGGGCCACCCATTTCGGAGACACGCCCGCGCCCATCGTTGAGCCAAAGCCTGTTGGGTTTAAGTCGGTAGTTGTTCACCAACAGATCCACATCGCCATCGTGGTCGACGTCGAGCGGGTTGGCCCCCCGTGTGTAGTCTTCGTACGCGGCCCAGCCGTTACGCCCCATCACGTCACGAAAGCGGTTTCCCTCCCGTTTGAGGTAGAACTGGTCGGTGTAGAAATCGCCGCGGTCGCCTCGCCAGCATTCACTGTTTGCTAAATAGAAGTCGAGTTTGGCGTCGTTGTTGATATCGATCCACGCAGCAGCCTGTGCTGGCGCATGCTCTCGATCATCTGGGTCCTCATTGCAATCGATGGCGTCTTGGAGGTCGTCGATACCTGTTTCCTCGGTGACGTCCTGAAAGTTCCCCGCACAATCACCCAGGAAAAGTCGCTCATAGATCCCGTAGGTCAACAGGTCGAGGCAGCCATCATTGTCAGTATCGCCCCAGATACCCGAGCCTCCCGCTCCTGCACCCGGGTAGGCTTCATCACCTGTGGCGGCGAGGCCAGAGCCCTCGGTGACATCGGTAAACTCACCGCCTATATTTTGCCAAAGCCGACCGCCTGAGAAGACATCAGCCCAACCGTCACCATTATAGTCGGCGATCGCAACCCGACCGCCAAAGTCCGGTTGGTCGTCGACGCGTCGAAAAACCATCTCCTCTGGGGTCCGTTCGGGTTCGATGTATTCGAAATGCAGTTGGACGGCATAATCCACCTGGATGGGGATTGAGAGCCCGTTGAACCACCAATCTTCCAGGGTCGGAAAGCCCCAGGCAGAATGACAACCCTGATAGGGGCCCTCACAGCTTCTCTCCGGTTCGGGACTCGATGCCAGCGCTAAGACGGGGGCTTCGGCATTCTCTTTATAGTAGCCGACCCAGACCAGCCCCGGTCCTTGCACCTCGACCGGTGTTTCCAAAGTATAGGTGAGCCATTGATCAAGCACGCCAGCCTCGTCCGCATCTTTCACACAGCGACTGACGCTTGCGAGGGGTTCGTGGCTACCAAAGTTTGCGCCATCATAGCCGAAATCAGGCAGTAAACTGACGGTCAGTGGGTCTTCATTCTGATGCCGTCGAGCAATGCGTCGAAAGCGGACACTGTAGCCATGAATACGAGCTTTCCGGTCCAACTCAAACTGAGCAGCTTCCCATTGAGGTAACTCCACAGTTCGTTGGTCCTGGTAGATCCAATTGATGTCAAAGATGTCACGCCAGTTTTCGTCTGCGAACCAACTCTGAGTCGTTAGGCCCTCGGGAAGAGACCCTTTCCCACTGTTGCAGGCGAGTTCGGGGGGGCCCGCATCGTCTGTTTGCCCGGCATCTGTTGAGATGGCTCCTGCATCGGCAACCGGTGCGGCTTCCTCCGATGGACAAGCGGTCATGAAAACCAAGTAGAGCGCTAGATATCGATGCATGCTCACCTTTCTGCCAGCAAAGCATCCGGGTGATCCAAGCCCGTCTGAGAGGCTCGCTCTTGCTCGCTGCGCCATGAAACCTTAAGCGGAGACGGTCCGGAGATCTACCGTTCGTGCGCATTCCATTGTTTCCATTGCCCAACGTGGTCCTGTTTCCAGGCAATGTCCTGCCTCTGCACGTCTTTGAACCACGATACCGTCAACTGACGGAGGATTGTCTTGCAGGCAACCGGCTGCTGGGTATTCCATTGCTGCAGCCCGGTCATGAGGCTGACTACCAAGGTCGACCGCCCATCTTCCCTGTGATGGGAATGGGGCAAATCCTCATGGACGAACGCCTTGAAGATGGTCGTTTTCAACTGCTCGTCTACGGCACGAAAAGGGTCCAGATGGAGCACGAGTTTGCCCCCGAAAAACCGTACCGAGAGGCTCAGGTGATCGAGCATCCTGATGCGGAAGAAGAGGTTCCCGAAGAGCTGGGGCTGCTGTTGTTCGACTATCTAGAGAGCCTCTCGGGGGATTCGCCTGAACTGAAAGAGGGAATTGCTCAGTTAACCAAGGGACTCAACAGTCCTGTCGAGTTGGCGGATCTTATTTCAGGCCAATTAATACCCGATGTTTTGGTGCGCCAAGATCTCTTGGAGGAACGCAGTCCAACGGCTCGAATTGAGCGGGTCATGGCTTATTTGGCCAGTCTCAATTCCTTTGGCGAAGCAGCGAACGATTACCTGCATTGAACCCAAGGACGGGTTGACACAAATGATGTCTTGCAGAGCCAAAGCCAGCAGGAGGAAAGCGAGTCTTGACCAGATGAAGCCCCTGGCGGCAGAGTCAAAGCATGGCTGGACCTTCGTGCATAGAACCTTGGTTGGCTCGGAGCGAGTGGTTAATGCATAGATCCCACTTCGCACTCGGGTTGCCACTTTTGGGACTGACCTTGTTTCTGCTTGGAACCAGCGGTTGTGCCATGTTCCCGTCGCAGCCGATGGTGATGGGCACCTCGACTCCAGAGGAGCCAGGTGCCTTGGGATTCCAATTGCAGTCGGAATTCGAAACGGTGGAGGTGGTGGTCGGCGATCGGTTGGGTCTTGCTTGGATGGTTGCCAATCCCTCTGGGCAGTGGATCTTGCACCGAGGCCAGGGGCGTCTACAGCATGTTGACCTGGGCGGTGAGTATGTCATTTTGGCAACGACCAGCGGTTCCCATCGAATCCCTCTGTCTGGGCTGGTTGGGCTAACGCCTGCGCCGCCTTACCGATACAATGAACGCAGAGTCCGAGCCGCTTGGGTTGGTGCCATGACGGTCGCCGTGGCAGTTGGGGTTGTGGCATTGACCTCTGAGGATTCGGGGGGATTCATTGCACTCCTTACCTCGCCACTGACCGTTCCTACGGGCGCTGCTTTGGGCTCGTGGGCATCCGCTGCCTTTTTGGAGGGGCGCCCCGTGACGCCGACTTATGTGATCGATGATGGTGCTTACCGTGTGGAGATCGTCTCGCAATGAGGTGGACAGTTGCGTTCATGTGGGGACTCTGTGCCTGTCAAATCGTCGGACCCCGACCCCCTATGGTCCATGATGGGATGCCACCCGAAGCCTTCAAGTCTGCTCAGTTCATTTTGGTAAAGGGTGAACTCTTGGAACAGCAGGTCGCTGTGGTGGGCGCGCAGGGTTCGGTG
>NZRT01000013.1 GCA_002696345.1 Myxococcales bacterium | reverse complement strand
GTTCCCATTCTGGAGCTTCCCCACGAGCGGTCTCGACATTTAAATCTCTACCATGCGGTGACGGGAACGGTCTCCACAACCAATCCCAAAACCGGCGTGGTCTCAACCATGGCAACCTTATCGGTGGCTGTCGCAACACTCGGAGTGTTGGAAAGTGATGCGAAGCACGTTTCGACGCTAAAAAAGGAGGGGGTCATTATCACCCAGGGGCTGGAACGAAAGACCTTCCACGTGGTCGACCAACTGCCTTCGTCAGTTAAAAAGACCGAGCGGAAGCGCTACAGTGGTCTTCCGGAGCTCGGTGCAGAGGTCGCCAAACAGGGGCTTTTGGACACACTGTCGGGCGACGGTCCATTTACCGCATCGCTGGACCACGGAGATGAATCCCACGTGGACGATATTAATCTGACGGTGGACCAGATCGTTACATACCACGTGTTGTCAGAGGAGGTGCACGGGGGAGGGTTTGGGCGAACGATGGTGGACCGCCTGTCGGCACAAGCAGCGGAAGGTGGCGGGGACAGCCTAGAGGTAGCACTCGATGTTTTGGCAGGAGGAGAAGCCGAGGTTTGGCTTCGCAACGAAGCGAGCAACGCCGTGTTGGTTGACCTGCGGTGGACCAGTGGAGTTGCCGATGTCATCAACGGCGAACTCACCCCGATGAACATTGCGCAGATCGCTTCGATCGCCGGTTTCTCTCAAACCGCTTCGCTGACAGGCTCGGTAGACTCGGTGCAAGCAGAGGCGGCATCGTGGACCGAACAAACGAAAGCGGAAGACGTTACAAACCATAACTGCAAGTCAAAGGGCCCGATTCATGGATGCGAAGGCGACAACGTAGGGGAAAATTGGGCAGGGAAGCCTTCACATCACAACGCATATTAGCTCGTGAAAAGACTTGGTATCTATGACCGCCCCCTACAAGGTTTAAGGTATCGAGCCTTTCCGGCCACCCCGGCAACGGGGTGGTTTTTTTTGTAGGATTCTAAACTGAGTTTGGATTCTCAAGTCGCTACTGAAAACATGTCGATGATACCGAGTTTATGCACTTAGGGGCGTCTTGGAAGTCCCATTATTTGCAACCTTGACCAGTCGATCGCCAGCTCTTCGAGCACCATGGATATTCCTAGAACTAGGACCTAACTCCAGTTCTGCAAGGGGGCCTGAGACATACACTTGAGGATGCCAAGCGAGGTGGTGATCGACAATCGGATAGCCGCATTTTGCGCAAGCGAGTGCCTCATTGGCAATGAGTTGATCCACCATATCGCCACCGGGTCGAGTGGTATCGAAGCCAGTGGCGAGCAGCACGCGATCCGCACGAATCCTTTCACCGCTGCCAAGCGAAACCCTCGCACCGCCATCAATAGATTCGAAACCCGCAACTTCGGTCTCATGCCACCATAACCCACCGGTTTTCATGGCGTGCTGCAGCGCTCGATGGACGTCAGGAGGCACAGACCCTCGATGACGAGCCTCGGTGATTAATGCTCGGCGACAATCTGCATCTCTTTCCCGCTGGAAATGATTCATCAATCTCGGTCCCAGCCAACCGGGATCACTATCAAACTGGTGTTCTCTAAGCCCATGACGAGATACCAGATGAACACGATGCTCCTGTGCCGCCAATTTGAGCGCCAACTGTGCGGCTGAAATACCTCCACCAACAACGATGACTTCCTCGGGTAAAGACGGCCAACCATCGAAATCTGCCTCAAAGATATGATGGATGTGTTCGTTGCCCTCAGGTGCCCATTCGGGCCACGCTGGCTGCTCACTAGCGCCCAGAGCCAGAATCACCTTATCGGCAACGAGTTCACGCCCAGTGGAGAGGCGAACTCGAACTGAGTTACAATCGATCGAACATTCAACAGCTCGAGCCCGAATGTGCAGATCACGTAGCCCAAAGTCGTCGATTACTCGGTCGCAATGGGTATTAAAGAACTCCAATGCGGGTCGATCAAAGGGCGGAGCGAAGAGGCTCCTTTCTCGGTACTCTCTTTCTCCCGCCGCTTTATGAAGGGACCAAGGATTAAGATCGAGGTGATGTACAGAAGGCGACCGCAAATGAGTCATACCAACAGTTTCCGTACACCGTCGCCAGCGTTCAAGCAGTCGCGTTCCCGGATCGACGATTCGAAGTCGTTCAGGGGCGACATTCGCTTCGCCCAAAAGGCGGACGGCGAGGTGCACACCATGAATTCCGCCGCCAACGATCAGCCAGTCGATTAGGTCATCGTTATCACTCAAATTTTCCACTAAGTGCAGCATTCCCATCGCTAATCGCTCATGGAAGCCTTATTAGGATTTAGTTCTCATTAACATTAGAATTTGAGTCGATATTCGAGAGAAGATGATGAACGATAGAGAGCCCCCGGAACAGAAGACGCAAGGAGATGCTGTGGCGAGCAAGAACCCACCCAAGCGAATACCGGTGAACTTGATCGCTGGCTCCCTTGGTGTCGGTAAGACCACCGCGATGAATCATTTGCTCAATCAACGTCCCGACCACGAGCGTTGGGCTGTACTTGTCAATGAATACGGGCTCGTTGGTCTAGACGCGGCGCTGATGGCAACGCCGGGCAAAGAAGCAAAAACGGGAGGCGTAGAGATCCGCGAGGTGGCCGGGGGATGCATCTGCTGCAGTGCAGGCATCATGTTTGAAATGTCCCTGGTCCTGTTACTGCAAAGGCGGCCTGACCGCTTGCTCATCGAACCGACAGGACTCGCTGCTCTGTCTGGTATTCTAGACACCTTGGATCGACCGGGCATTTGCGAAGCAATCGATGTCCGTTCAGTCCTGTGTCTACTGGATCCCGCCCGATTCGAAGACGACTTGCAGCGCCAAGAAGTCCAAGATCAAATCGAGGCGGCAGACATCCTGCTGGCGAACCGTTCAGATCTAGCCACCTCCGAGCAACTGCAACGGTTCGATGCATGGAGCCAGTCTCTGTTTCCAGCCAAAACACTCGTTCAAAAGATAGAACAAGGGCGTATCCCTTTGGCTTGGCTCGACCGGGTCAAAGAGCGAGAAACAGTCGTTTCTCGAGGTGATCATTCCCATGGTACGGACCATGTCCATCACCATGACCATCATGACGCCCCGGAGAAATCGAGCGCCGAATTACACTGTGACGCCACCCGACCCATCGTGCAGCAAGTTCATTATTCAGCCAGTACATCAACCTTTGGCTGGGTGTGTTGGGAAGGTCTCGTTTTTGATGCTGAGAACTGTTCCTCGTGGCTCAAAAAACTTGCTCAGCAATCCAACGTGCGGCGGACGAAAGCCGTTCTAAAAACCAACGAAGGTTGGCTTGGCTTTAACTTTACCGATGGTAGCGAGGCAGTGCGGCCGAGTGGATACCGAAGAGACTCACGCCTTGAATTCATCATCGATGGTGAGCAAGCCCCAGATCCTAGCGAAATAGAGCGTGCTCTCAAACTCTGTCTCGTTTCACCGCAGGAAACCTAAGAGCATAAACAACACTGACTATGGAACCAATGACCGCTGAGCTTCGGACGCCTGTCTGTCGCCTAGACTCCGGTCTACTTCCATGGCGCGAACTTGGCTGTTCCAGTTGAACTGACCGTAAGGGTAGAAATTGTGGGATAGAAGTGGGTCATGAATGTAGACAGGCGGTCGATTGCTCAAGTTCTAGAAGCCAAGCCAGCCGTGTAGACCCTATCGGCAGTTTGCGTTCGTAAGGCGTCAGTATACCAATCTTTGCGGAGGAGATTTTTCCGTGAAGCATGCGCTGCTGGTGGCCACGTGTCGCCCACATGTGGGAGGCTTGTTCCACACAGTGAGGGTCCTTGCCCGAGGGGCGCTCTTTACGGGTTAGGGGTTGTGCGCTCGTAGCTGAAACCACCGCCACTCGCCCCCCCCGAAGTCCAACTCAAGAAACGCAGATCAATATAAATATTCTCTTCAATCAGATGCAGGACCATATCCTGATTTGGTAAATCCTGCATTCGACTGTTCGCTGCTTGCTTCAGCGGCTGAAAGTCCAAACTGTCAATCGTATCGGTCGTACCGAGAGCCCAGAGCGTACCTGCTGGACTAGCGCTTTGATTGACGGCGGCTTCTTCGGCAATGTTGTACAAGATGTTCCTCGAACCCCGAGTAAGGATGACCGAGTCCGTTATCCGGTCCTGAGCTTCCGGTGTATTCGGGTCAGCGAAGTTCGCTTTGGTAAATGTTAGCCTCGGCCCTGCCCAAATGGTCCTTTCGGTCGGCGTTGTGCCCACATCAGGAGCCGACCCTGCGTCAACTTCGACGCCCGCATCCGTCTGAGTATGCCCGGTATCGGCGTTTTCTATGCCTCCATCCAGCCTAGTTGGCTCTGCCGGCTCCGGAGCACAGCCAACGATTAGCACTGCCATCATCAAGGATTTTTTCATTCAGATATCTCCACGGCTGAAAAGGTCATGGGCAGACCCGTTTAAACAGATCAATGACTAAGTTGTTTCCGTACGGTGCGAGCAAGTGGGGCACCCGAGACAGCCGGGGCAGCAAGTGCGATTCATGCCCCGATGCCCCGAATCGTCAGGTTTGGTAGCAGACTATATTGCCGCCGACTTGCAAGCCACAAACAATCCAAGTTCTGCCATGACGACGGAAATAGGTGTACACAGCCAGCCACACCTCACCATCTCCAGCGCCTTGAACTTGGGGTAGCCGTGAACTCAAAGAAGCTCATGTTGGGCTGCTGCCCCCGAAAGAGCGCCGCCGTTAGGGCGAGCTTGTCAGGGATCTATAGGTCCTCGGCGCCTGCTTTAAGCTTTGCCTCAAGCCTTGCGTCGCTCATCAGTTTTTTGACACTCGCCATCAACTTGTCCGACTGCAAGCTTGAGGGATTCGTCGACGATGATGGCGTAGCTCCTTTTAGGAAGAGACTCGATCTATTGACCTGAAAGTGCTTCAACTCGAATGGTGACCGCCGCCTCAATTTGTCGCCAGCGCTCTTCCGCCTCTTCGTAAGTGTCACCGAGAACAATGCCGTAAACTGCCCGTTGAGCACAGTGACGATAGGCTGCAAATGTATCACCAACCTCAGCTGCCACGATCAGATGTGCCGCTCCGGGCATGTTCCGAGCGACGTCGATACCTTCAATCGCTGTAATACGGCCGATCGGCGGCATGATACCTCGCATCAAGCTGACTTTTGACCATTGAGGTTGGCTCCACGCATCATCAAACGGCTGACCAATCGCCTGTTGCATAGCCGCTTTGATCGGTTCAATTCCCAAAGCCAAGGGAGTTGAGTACTGAGAGTGAAACCCCCCCGACAGCCGGGCTGCCATTTCGAGAATCATCACTCGACCATCCCGGGCAATAATCATATCTCCCTTCGCTGGGCCGTTTAGAATGCCTAGCGATTGAGCAGCATGAGCTGCCACCCGATAAATTTCCTCTTGAACATCCAGTGAGAGACGAGAGGGGTTGGTATAACCCGTTTCGATGGGTAAGCCGGGGAGGTCGAAGTGTCGATCGATGATCCCAAAGCGCTTCTGGATGCCCTCAGCCATGATTGTCTCGACACTAAATTCATCGCCTTCAATGTACTCCTCGATTAGACAGGTCCCCGTGCTGGAATGGTGACAAGCATCCGAGTAGGCTTCCGGTAGCTCATCGATGGAGTCGATACGCCGAATTCCGCGGGAGGCTGCATTGTCAATCGCCTTGACCATCACTGGACAGCCATGAGACTCCACGAGATTTTTAGCGACTTCGAAAGAGTCGGCTTCTTCCGCCCAAGGCGTTTGCACGCCATCCGCTAGCCAAACCTGCTTCATCGCAGTTTTTTGGTTACTCCGCACAGCGACTTCAAAGGAGATCCCAGGTAAACCCAGTTCATCTGTAATTGCCGCCACAGCCATGGCACAATCTGCACCTGCAAAAGCGCCAACAATGTTTTGAGCCCGTCCATGCTGTCGAGCCCATTGACGATGCGCCTCAGCGTCCCGAATGTCTAAAATCACATGATGGTCCGCCAATTCAAATCCCGGTGCGTTCGGATTCCAGTCGGTCGCAATGACACGCAATCCCATGCGTTTGGCTGTTTCAATCGCTGGAACCTGCATGACTCCAGCCGCCACCACGACAAGACTCGGTGGGTGCTTGCTCATGAGCCATAAATCCGGCAGCGCTCGACACCTCGATCAGCGAGGGTATCGAGCTTTTCATACATCACTTGTTCTGCACCCAATGAGCTCACAAGTACTGCGTCGACATCACTCTCAAGGAGTTGGGCAAAACTCACGATGGGGACACCCGCTAAATAACACCCCCATTTATCGGCATCATCATCAACAATAAGAGCCACAGCATCTCCAATTTGTGTCCACTCAAGAACGGCCTGCGTATGTAAACCACCACCATAAATTGCGATCTTTTTCCCCGCTTTCAACCACTGGTCGACCTGCTTTCGAAAGCTCAGACCAAGTTCATCGATCCCTTTGTGATATCGAGTCATTTGCTCTCGGCTCACTTCAAAGTGCTGAGTTGGTGTTGCTCGGGTCTCAATCTTTCTCGCCACCACCCGCATATTGGAAGCGTAAACGGGCAAAATTGGGTGATTTTTACAGACTAAAATTTCAAATCCAGATGCCGCCAACAAAGACTTCATCGTATCGGTACCAAAGGTAAATAAATGCTGACAGGTGACCATGTAGAGATACTCCATCACGGTGGGAGGTAAATGGTCTGCATTAGGAACCTCCAAATAGAGTATTCCACCGTCAACAAGTAGTTCATGGGCACGTTTTAGCAATGTCATCGGACTTCTTACATGCTCAAGAACATGAAAAAAAGTGATCAATTCAAAGCCCTCGGAAGGCAGGTTAACGTCTTCGAACACGCCATGATGAATGTTCTCTACTCCCCAATGGGTTGCGGCAAGTCCGATACTCTCCGCCGAGGGTTCGATGCCAGTGACTTCAAAGCCCCGCTCCTTCATACAGTTGAGAAAGTGACCATAAGAACACCCCACCTCAAGGAGCCTACCTGACTCAACATGACTGGAGATGAAAGCGCTTCGATCCAGAGCTGCTTGCCAGTAGTTGTTTGCTGGATTGAGCAAATAGGACAGAGGATAACTTTGACTGTATCGAGCGTACATTGAACGCGTCCCCGATTCATCAAGACGGGGACTTAGAAAGGCGAGACCAC
>NZRT01000012.1 GCA_002696345.1 Myxococcales bacterium | reverse complement strand
CTCACCATCAACCGCACCTGCGACTGGATCAGCGATCTCCTGACAGTGCTGACCGGCAAGAACGGATAAGGAACCCATCGGCAAATTATTGGGCGTGCAGCCGTCCGTGTGATCTTGGTCCCCGTCATCACAGGCCTCAAAGCGCGGGTCGGCGCAAATGCCGTTGCAGGTTGCGTCCTCTGGACATGGGTCTGGATAAAATCGACACTCTTCACCCAAATCACAGAATTGCGCATCGTTGTTGGTGCATGGGTTGGCGCTGCCTAAGCTGATGTCTTGGCGATGCACGCCGTCGTTGCGAGCGGCAGCGATGCAGGTGTTGAGACAACCATCTTCGTTGACTTGGTTGCCGTCATCACAGGCTTCGTAGCCCAGCTCGCCAGGGTTAGCGTCTTCTCGCACGATGCCATCGCCGCAATAGGCGTCAAAGCAGTTGTTGGTGCAGGCATCGGAATCGTCATTGTTGCCGTCGTCGCATGCCTCAAACCCCTCCGTAAAACAGTGTCCAAGCAGGCAAACTTCACCCAAAGCTTGGCACGGGCTAGCGCCACTGCACTCGATTCGAGACCCAACCTGAAGGTCTGCGCGCCGATATCCGTCACCGCAGCGGGCTGTCCGGCAGGTGACAAGGCAGCCATCGACATCACTCGAATTACCGTCATCGCATTCTTCGCCGCTCTGACGAAAGCCATCGCCGCAGTAGGCAGCCTGGCAAGCCGTTGAGCAGGTGTCGTTGTTGTTGTCGTTGCCATCATCACAGGCTTCATAGCCCGCTTGACCGACCAGAATATCGGTACGCAACACGCCGTCACCGCAGCGCGCCAGACTGCAGTCATTGCGGCAGCCATCGGTGTCGATCGAGTTGCCGTCATCACAGGCTTCGTAACCGTCAACGCCCAGGCTCAGATCGGCGCGCCGATAACCGTCACCGCAAGCCGCCAAGCTGCAATTATCGCCAACACACCCATCACTATTGCTTTGATTGCCATCATCACAAGCCTCTCCAATTTGCTGCTGTGCATCACCGCAGCGCCCGAGTGCGGCGGCCCCCGAAAGCTCGGGTAAAGCGTTCGTACAGCCCAACAGCAAAAAACAAAGAGACCAGGGTTTCATCGACCCGATCATGACCCGACGTACAAATTGGAATCAACCCATTACGAAGACGACGAAGAAAATGGTGTGACCGCTTCACCGGTGATGATCTACATAGTCTGAATAGGCTGGCTTGTGAGAAAACGCTTCAGTCCTTTGTCTGTAGGCAACTCAACGTCTTGAGCCGCCATCGGCTCTTGATCGATGGCGCTGCTGTCTCGCTCTATTGCGTCTCGAAGGCGCTTAATGCCCTGTTCACGACCGGTGGACGGTTCCTTTGACCTGACCTATTGAAGCGCCAACAAGGAGTCGAGAAAATGGAACGTTTAACGACCATTCGACAACGTCTTCATGACGAGTTGAAAGACTACCCGCAGCGCCAAGAAGAAGACGTCATTCGACAGTGGAAGTTCATGGGCATTTTTGGTGGTCATCGATCCTACCTCGGTCACGATCTACTGGGAACACTGATGGCGGTGACCTTTGGCGGCTTAGGCATCTGGTGGTTGCTGGAGCGGGCACAACTCAGTGGTCTCACCAAGGCCTGGAACGATGAGCAGAGCGAACGCCAGACCAAGGCCGAGGCGCCCCAAGATATTGAGGGCTTGGTCCTGGCCGAGCCCGCCAGCCTCGAAGAGCCGCCCCCCTGGGTGGCCGAGGCCCCCAGCCTTGCGGAACAAGCCATCACCTTGATGACGACCGGACCCATAAAACTCTCACTGGGGATGTTCAACGTGATGAAGGAGGGACTGGGAAAAATCCCCGTCATCGGGCCGATCTACGCGCTCATCCTCGGCTTTCAAGAGAAGCTCATCGAGAAGTCCTATAGCTACATGGAGCAGGTCCAAGTTGGACTGATCACCGGTATGGCTGCCTACATAACGGCACTCTTTGGTGCTATCGAAGTCGGGCTTTTGATGATCGGTGTTAGCGCAGTGCTCGCCTTCACCAGCTTCTTCGAGGCGAAAGCGGAGACCCGATTGGGTCGAGCAGCGCTCGAATGGGATTATCTCCTCTGTTCCTATTACCATCAGAACCGTCCCGACCCGTTTTTCGTTGCTTATTTCAAGAGCGCGATCATGTTCTATCCGCGGCTTTTTGGCTTTGGCTCACAGGGCGAGCAAACGCTCTTCAATCGGCTCACCGGCCAAGCGTCGCTGCTGTGCTTTCTCCTCATCCCTGTGGATCTTCTCATCGCAATGTTCGGCAGCGAGCCCTTCACTCTGGTCGGCTTTGCCACCGGTACCCTCCTGGGAATCGTTGTCTCCATCTCAGCCCTAGCGATGTACGCACCGGCCATTTGTGGCTCGCTAACCCGACACAAACTGATGGGCGAGACTTCTCAATTAAAGGTGGCTGGCGGCATCGGAATGGTTGCCGCAGCCGTGGGCACGGTGCTGGGCTATCTTGGCGTCGGCATGGCGGTCTAATCCGAGAGTTTCGACCGAGTGGCATGCTGGGGCCCATGATCTTGGGGATCGAACGTGTGGTGATCCCATCACAGGACTTTGACGCCACGACACGCTTCTTCCAGGAGGGTTTGGGCCTCGTTCAAGGCGGCGACTGCCTCGTCGACCAGGGGGTGCTGAACTCCAGGGTCTACATGCCCTTTAACGGCATCCCCCTGGAGGTGGTCGCCCCCGATCCGGGGTGGGCAGATCTCTACACCTACCCCGTGATCTGCTTTGCCGTCGAGGATCTGGCCATTGCCAAGAGCCACCTAAAAGCGCAGGAGGTGGACCTTTTGAGCCAAAATCCGAGCAGTTGCCAGGGGTTCTGGGGTCCCGGCAGAACCCCCTATCTCCTCACAGAGCACGAGCCAGCGCCCGTGACGGAGGGTTCGGAGGGCGTGGAGTGGATCCTCATCCCATCACCGGACTTTGAGAGGGCGCTGGACTTCTTCCAGAGAGTCATGAAGCTCACGCTTGAGCAGAGCGGCACGGCGGTGAACGATCTGCAATTCCGCCGCTACGGGGTCCTCAGAGCGCCGAATGGCGTGGTCCTTGAAGTGGTCGAACCCAACCCCGCGCGTCCCCCCGGCTTCACTCACCCTGTCCCGTCCATCACCGTGAAGGATCTGGGAGAGACGAGGGCGGGAATGGAGAGACAGGGGCATGATTTCCTCACCGAGACCCTGGGCACAGGAGCCGGTCTGGGATGGACCTACCTGCGCCCCCCAGGGGCCGAGACGATTCAACTGCAGGGGCCTTCGAAAGCCGCTCCAGCCACCTGACGATCGCTACAGCCTTAGGGCGCGTACTCCGGAAGGCTCTCTTTGTCCCAGCCGTTGCGTTTCCACGCTGGCTACCGCTATTCTCCCGGTGAGTACGGAACACGGTAACTCCCGACGTCGTTAACGACCGGTGGATGAATGGGGATCGCAAAAAGTGGCGCCGACAACACCCTATGAAGAGCGCTTGATAAGGACACACATCGTGAAACGAATTCCCATTTTCTGGCTTCCTGCGCTGCTGATCCTCGCCATCGGCTGCTCGCCGCCGACCCCGAACAGCCCCGAACTTACCGGTGACGGCGGTTCGGCAACGGATGCCGGCTTTCAACTGGGCGACCCACTGATCCGAGGCGACGACCCGACGCCGACCTCCGCCACGGAGCCGGGACCTTACGATGTGGAAACCTACGAACAGGACGATGGATTACGGGACGGACCGGACTATGCCCAGGCGACCATCTACTACCCTACAGATGCTCGCCCCCCCTTCGCCAGCGTCATCGTCATCCCGGGTTATGTCAGCGCCGAGAGGACCATCCAAGCCTGGGGGCCCTTCTACGCATCCCACGGCATCGTGACCATGACCCTGGGGACCAACTCCCTGCGAGACTCTGTGGACCGGCGCCGAGACGCCCTGCTCGATGCCATCGTCACCCTGCGGGCGGAAAACGATCGAGAAGGCTCGCCCCTCGAAGGCCAGCTGGATGTGGAGCGCATCGCCTTAAGCGGCTGGTCCATGGGCGGCGGTGGCGCCCAACTCGCTGCCGTGGCGGATCCGACGCTCAAAGCGATCATCGGGCTTTGTCCCTGGCTCCAGGGCAATGCGCTCGATCACCCCGTCCCGGTGTTGATCTTTGGGGGCTCGTCGGATTTTATCGCTGCCACCGATGAGCATGGACGCAGGCATTATGACAACACCCCGGAGACAACAGAGAAGCTCCTCTTTGAGGTCGAAGGTGGCGGTCATCGGGTGGCCAACAGCCCTGGCGGCGGCAATGGTGACGTGGGCCGATTCGCCCTCTCCTGGCTGAAGGTCTTTCTCGAGGAGGATGCGCGCTATCGCCCCCTCTTGCTGGTGGAGCCAGAGTCAGCCAGCAGCTTTGAGACGAACCTCGACTGAACGCTTCCCCAGCGCACGGGGCGCCAAGCAGCCTGCTGGAGATCAAAGCCCGCTTGATGATGCCCCGTCACGGCTCGCTCGGCGCCCTCGGAAGCGTGATCCAAACCCGCTCACCCCGGCTCGACTTGATCTCCTCAGACTCGATCTTCAGAGCCTTTCCGGTGAACAGATCCAGGGGGACAGATGGCAAATACTCCGGCACCAGCAGATCCGCCCGTGCAGGCGGCTCCCCGGCATGGGCAAATCCATACAAGCGGGCTGCTGTTAGCAAGCGGAGCACCTCTCGGTGAAGCTGCCCCTCACGGAGAGAGTCAAGGCTCCCGAGCGTTCCTTCCACGGACACGACCTTCAGGAGTTGGATACCGATGCCGTTGTAGGGCAGCCCCTCAGAAAGTCCTTCCGGAAGGTAAGTCGGCGGCGCCCCACGCTGCGTCGGAAGACGCTCAGCCCAAGAAATAGCGGCGCGGCACCACCAACGATGCTGAGCCACCGTGGCGTCCATGTCGTACAGCATTCCTGGCAGGCTTTTCGAACCCCAAGCCTCACGAACAGCCGCTTCGGACTGGACTGGGTCCAGAAGCAGCGCCTCGGTATCGGCGCACTCACGAAGCAACATCGCCCGCAGACCCCCTTCCTTGGGCGCTTGCCGCGGCAGCCGTTCGGCCACGAGCCGATGGACGGAGGGCTCGTGCACGAGGAAAAGCAGTTCCTCCAGTTCTTTGAGCGCCTCTGCCTGAATGGCGTATCCGAACAGACTCATCATCAGGGACTGACTACCATCCACAAGCTGCTGGCCCAGCCGATCAGCCAGCAACATGTCCTCCGCAGCCTCGATGCCATCACCCTCACCGTAGCGATTCCAGCCACGCAGGATCTGCCCCCCCGCCAGGGACAGAAGCGGGACCAGCGAGGTCTTACTGCCCTCGCTGCCGAATTCCCTCGTGGGCGAGACAATGGGGGAAGATGCCACCACCGCCGAGAGCGCCTCCAACTTGTCGGCGACCAGGATCCAAACCTCCCGCTCCGCAGGTAGGCCCTCCTCTTTAAGGGCCTCTTTGATTCGATTCTGATGCTCCATCGGGATCGTCGCCATCAGCGCCTTTAAAGTGAACCATGAGTCGGTCGGAGACGCGACCGGTGGCACCGCCAAGGGGGGCTGATCGTCGAGAGAAGGCCACGCATTGGCCTGCCGGACGTAGTGGATCATCAGCGACACAGCCACCACCAAGCCAAGGGCAACGGTGGCGATTAGAAACTTGTATTTGCTCAATGTAGATCGTCCTTCAGCCAGTCCCAGCGGACTCAAAATACGGCAAACGTTAGGCCAGGAAATCGCCGCTTCTTGCGGTGATCGGATCCACCATGAGAGCGATCACCACCAACGTCCCAACCTGAGCATGCACAAAATCGAGGCTCTAGAAAATCAGTGACCTCGTGTCTTCTTTACACAAGGCAATAGCCCCTCGCTCAGCCGGAAATCAGGTGATTTGATCAATGCTTCGCACACGCTTTCCTTACCGGTCTTGGCGGCGGTGTCGAAGCGTGTTCAAAGTCCTCCATGATGTTCGAAGACCTAAGGGTTTGGCTCGCCAATGCCTTCCTGCCTCTCTTTCAATGGCCTGAAGACCAGGATGCCCAATGGCTTCGTGATTTCGACGCCGCCACGCCCATGTCGGGTACCCAATGGCTCACCCTCGGCATCATCGCCGCCGTTCTGTTGCGAGTCCGCAGGTTGGAAAAGGGCTCGCTGGCTTTTTTCACCCACTTCTTCGTGCTTTTGCCCTTCATCGGGTTCGGTCTCGGGTTTCTGCAATTCGGTGAGGCCATGTTCGTGTTCGTTCTGGAACTCGTGGTCTACTTCCTGGTCTTCGTGCTCCACCTAAGCTTTGGGGTCCTCACGGCAGGACCCGGGAAAATCCTCGCTCACTTCACCGGAAAAAAACCGAAGCAAGACCGTCCCACTCGCAAATCTGCTTCACTCTATGCCTACTTTGGGGGGCCGAAGCCCATCACCGGTGCTCTGGCTCACCCGGTGATCGCCTGCCTCACCCTGTTTACCTTCGCATTCATGAGCTACGCAGCGATCGCTTCCGCCCTCCAAGTGAGCGGCACCGGCGAGTACCAAAATCGCTTCGGCAAAAAGATCCGAGCAGCGGACGGTCCGGAGAGTTATCAAGCGATTCACGACCAGATGATGCGCCTGAAAGCGCACTGTCTACGCCAACCACTGCCCACACGACGAGAACTCAACGACGAGGCCGAGTTCACCTTCAGCCAGTGCCAAGTGGACGATCCGGCGGTGGCACTCAACCAACGCTGGGAGCAGGATTTCCTTTATGGATCATGCACCGCAACTCAACGCTCAAAAGCGCCCTGGTTCATGGGCCTTTGCCTCCTCGGTCTTCTGTTGATGGCATGGCGAGAATCCGTCTTCACCAACGAGGATGCCCCCAGCGGCAGCATTCCCGTGTACGTGGTGCTGCTCAGCTTCCGTCTCTTGCTCCTCAGTCTGATTCCCGCCCTCATCGTAGACTTTCTCGAGGCGCCTCAACACATGTCCATCTTGACCGTGACCGTTCTGGGCATTCAACGGCTGCTGACAGCCTCGTTTCTATCCGAAGACGACGATGAATCTGATCAGGAAGAAACCACGGAAGGCGAAGGCACGCCCCCCGACGATGGGACCTAGGGCAGAGCGACTCCGAGACTGCGAACACCCGTTGCGTGTTCCTCGTTGTGCGCTCAGGACGCCCCCTCTGTAGCGTACCATTAAGGCCCCGCTAACCGCCCCGGAAACCGGCGGTCTTGGCAGCCCGTTGGGAGCCGTTTAAGCTCTCACCGACCGAAGATCATGTGGCGACGACAGAGACCGAGGTAACCATGGCAAAAACAACCATTACGCTGCACTTCCCCCACAGCCTGGATGCCTACTGGGAGTTTTTCACGGAGGCAGAACTGAAATCAGCCTTTCAAGATCGATATGTCCTGCCCGATGATTTCGACTGGGAACAGTCCGCTGAGGAGGTTCTTGATGGGGTGGTCAATGCCACCGGAATGAGTACGTTCGAGTTGGCCGAAGAATGGTGTGGGAATCAAGATGATGTCTCCGGCCCTCTGGAGAAAGGCTGGCAAGTGGTCGGCCCGACCGTTGGCGATGAACGTCAAATCAAAAAGACCACCAACGATGAGCTCCCATTTGAAACCAAAGAGGGCGAGATCGCTGTCTATTGGATCGACAGCAACGCGTTTCGCTACCAGGCAACGATCGAAGTCGATGATGCCTTCGATTACGCCAAACTGGAACTGACACTGCAGCCCACTTACGACAACGCCACCGTCATCGTGGACGTTTATTACGACGGCGAATGGATCGAACTCGAACAGGAGGAAGTCGGCTCAGCGCAACCCTACAGCGGCTTTGACTTTTAGATCTGCCTCCTGCCCCAAAAGTTGCCATGGGCTTCAGCCACTCACGGCCACTAACCCCTCCCAAACACATCGCAATGAAGATCAGGCATTGATCCAAGGAAATGCACCGCTTGTGGAAAAGTCGAGGTCGCACCCTCATCTGTCCTAGGCTTCTTGAACACCAACATTCAATCAAAGCACCGCCCTTAGGCCTCCGAAGACCATACCATCGGATCTCCAAAAAGGCATTGCTATTGCGATTCATTTCTCAATAAGAGCAGCTTCGTCACAGCCATGACTCCGCTGTAATTCAAGGGGGTTTCGCTGTCTTACTCGAATGCTCGAGGCGAGGTTTACGGGGTTTTCATTTGAGATTCTTCGGCCTCTGGACGTCCCTGCTCATCTCGCTCATGCCCCTCTCGGCATCGGCTCATCCCCTCAAGTTGTCCGCTTCGTTGATCCAACACGACAGCAAGCAAAAGATCCTTCAAATGGAGTGTAAGGTCTTTATTGATGATTTTCAGTTAAGTCTCTCCAACTCAATCCTGAAAGGCCGGGATCCCAACACGGTCAAAAGAGCGGATCGAGCAGCGCTCATCGAACAGTATTTTCAAAAGTACTACCGGGTGAAGCACAACGGGAAAGCGCTGACATGGAAGCTCAACGCAGTCCAACCCTTGTACCGAGAGAATGTCCTGATCATTCAATTTAAAAAGATCCCCATCCGACTGCGTAGGGGAAGTAAACTGACCATCAAAAACATGGTCATGTTTGAAGACTTTGGATCGGCTCAAACCAACCGAACCGTTGTCCGCATCCCCTCCTTCAACATCGATGATGGTCACCCGAGTACGATTCGAGACCATTCCATTTCCTACACCTTGGGAAGTCCCAAAAAATGAGCGGCAGTACCAATTTCTTCATCACTGGCTGGGACCACATCGTTGACATCAACGCTTACGACCATGTGCTTTTTGTCATGGCTTTGTGCGCTGCCTATCGACTGGTTCAGTGGCGACAAATCGTCATCATCATCACGGCCTTTACCCTCGGGCACAGCGGTACGCTGATCCTCTGTGCCATCGATGTGATTCCCACAAACCCTACCCTCGTGGATCTGCTCATTCCATTCACCATCATGGTCACTGCCCTGCTCAACGTTGCCCGAGATAACCATGAAGCGGGGGGAACAGACACCAAGCTGAAATATGGCGCAGCTCTTGGTTTTGGCCTCATCCATGGCTTAGCCTTCGCCAACAACTTTAAGGTCATTCTCTTCGAAGACAGCATCCTCATGCCCCTCTTGTTGTTCAACCTGGGCATCGAGGTTGGACAAATCTTTATCGTGATCCTGCTGATGGGGGCGCTTTGGGTGTACAATAAGTACCTGAGTGGAGATCACGCAAAATGGAACCTGTTCCTCTCAGGCGCATGTTTCGGTGTGGCAACAATTCTCATGATCGAAGCCCTCAAGCCGGCAGAAAATATGCCAGCCAACGTCCTTCCCTTTTGATCTTTAGGTCTTCGGCGCCGGCCGACAATTTGGCGCAATCAACCTTACACCTGCGATTGCGTTTAAAGCCTGAACCGCGTTCGAAGAGCAACGATGTCCGACGACACCCCCCTCTCCCCAACGCCGGTATAATCCCGTACAAGAGATCGAACTCGGGAGTTGCGCAATGGTCCTTATCAATCGATCCCTCGCCATGGTCGGTCTCCTTTTTGTGGGACTGCTGGACAGTTCCATCGCCCAGGCAAAATGTCAGATCTATCGGGGGGCTTCGAGCAGCTACAGCAAACTCGTCGCCAATGTACGTGGCGACAAAATCTACAGGGGCTCGTCCTCCAGCTACAGCAAGCTCATTGCCAACCTGCGCGGTGACAAAATCTACCAAGGCTCCTCGTCAAGCTACAGCAAACTGGTGGCGAACATCCGGGGCAGTAAGATCTATCGAGGCTCGTCCTCAAGCTACAGCAAGCTCATCGCCAACGTGCGCGGTACTAAAATCTACAATGGCTCATCCTCGAGCTACAGCAAACTGGCGCTCAATGGTCCCCGCTGCACCCCCCGAGAACTCGCTTTCGCCGCTGGTGCATTGCTCTAGGATAACCCTACGTCGGGGCGACCACCCAAGCCAGTGGCGATCATGAAACTCAATAGGAGCCGACCAACCAATGGGTTTGAATGCGACCCACCCCCTTAAGTTCCACAGGCTCACGAGCCTGAGATCGCATGTGCTCCTCCAAGCCTGAGCGAAAGGCTTCGGAGACATGGATTCGACCGGGCAACCCACTGGACTCCAAGCGAGAGGCGAGATTCACAGACTCTCCCCACAAGTCATAGGCGAATTTTGTGGAGCCGATCACGCCGGCGACAACCGGCCCCCGGTGTAAGCCCACTCGCAGTTGCAAGGCATGCCCAGACTGCTCACTAAAGTCCTTCATGATCTCCAACATCCCCAAAGCACAGCGAGCCAGATCCACATCGTGCCCCCGTCTCATTTCGGGGACTCCCCCAGCCACCATATAGGCGTCACCAATGGTCTTGATCTTCTCCACACCGCATTCCTCGATGAGTTGATCAAATCG
>NZRT01000011.1 GCA_002696345.1 Myxococcales bacterium | reverse complement strand
GCGCAAACCAACGACTTGCAGCACGAGATCGTGCGGTCAGAGCCCATGAAAGCGCCCATCGAGCCCATGCCGGCCGATATGCTGGGGCTCCGACCTACACCTTTGAACGAGGCTCTGATGGTCGAATCTACATTGCTGGGGGGCAGTTGACGATCGACATGCAGCCCGTCCCAAACAACCCGGCTGCGACCGTGCAGAAGATGCAGGTTCTGGAACGGGCGGCGCTAGCGCCAGCCAACAGTTCCTCGGCTGATCGGGTCATTGCCAACATGGCTCGTGGCGAGAGCGCACGAGCAAAACAACAACTCAAACTCGACCAAGATCGAGAACAGGCTCTTGAGACGATTCGAGAGAAGCAACAAGAGCGTCAAGAAGCGATCGAGCAGGAAATCTACGGAGGACCCGAAAGCTACAGTGTAAGCTTCCGCCAGGCGGAATTTACCGGTGGTCTTCGCACGGGTATCAGCACTGGCGGCGCAAATCTGAATGCAGGTGGATTCCAAACGGCGGGGGTTGAGGATCAACAGGCAGGAAGCGATGCGTTGGCCGATTTTCTCACAGGTCGTCTTAACGACAAGTGATCTCGACTCCCGTCGCCTACGCCACTACACCGCCTGACGGTAATAACGCTCGGCGTAATCACTAACCATTCGTCGACTTGAGAAGTCTTGAGCCGTTAGAATCGCCTGTTTTTGCATCGCCCGCCACGGTCCCACATCCTTTGCGGTCACAAGAGGAAGCACGCGCTTCTGCAGGCAATCATAAAGAGCTTCTGCATCGCCAGGATCATCGCGAGATGGCTCTTCCGAGCCAAAGGCGAATCCGTTCTCGCCATCACGACAGCCTTCAACCCACCATCCATCCAGAATACTTAAGTTCGGTACCCCTTGAAAGCTTGCCTTCATTCCAGAGGTTCCGCTGGCTTCCAGTGGTCGGATGGGATTGTTCAGCCACAGGTCCACTCCGCCCGTCAGCAGCCGTCCAGACCACATGGAATAGTTGGGTAACATGGCGATTCGGAGACGAGGAGAGGTTGCTTTGCTCGCAGCAGTCAGGGCTCTAATAATGCCTTGGCCCTCCGTGTCCCTGGGGTGAGCCCGTCCCGCAAAGACGATTTGGAGACCACCAAACTGCTCAGCCAACGCTTCCAAACGCTGCGAATCTCGCAGAATTAAGTTGGCTCTTTTGTAACCTGTCATACGCCGGGCAAAACCCAACACTGGTAAATCTTCACGAAGACCAGCCTGTGTTTGTGCATTCACATACTGCACCAACTCTCGACGGCATTGCTCCCGAGCAGCGCCGAGGGCTTCATCCGGTAGATCCACCGCCCCCGCAAGCAGACTCTGATCTTCACGCCACCCCGGAAGGCAATCATCGAAAAGTCGGAGCATGGGAGGCATACACCAAGTTTCCAAGTGAACGCCATTCGTGACCGCCTCGAGGTCTCGATTGGGAAACAAATCTTGGGCGACCTGAGCATTGGTGACCGACACCCCATTGATGGCTCGTGCATGGGCCGCGGCCAGATGACTCATGTTCAACCGGTCGCCCGGAACCAAAGCTGTCAGCGCCTCAGTCAGATCCGAACCACAAATGTTTCTGACCATTTCCCAATCAAAACGATCATGCCCCGCTGAGACCGGTGTATGGGTAGTAAACAGGCACCGAGCGCGGACTTTTTCCAAGCTGTACCGCTTGGCTAAACCATATCCAGCAAATGCCGTGTGTCCTTCATTTAGATGCAGTTGCATCTGATCGGTCATACCCAAAGCCTCGGCGAGAGCCAGCCCACCGAAGCCCAGAATCAACTCTTGTCGCAGACGGTTCTCTGGCCCACCACCATACAATCGCTCGCTCACTCGCTGCCAAGACCCATCATTTTGAGGCAACCCAGCATCGAGAAACCACACCGTGATCGTGTGGCCATTCAGCCCAGTGACCTCTCTCTTCCAGGTCGCCAATTGGATCGATTCGCCATTGATTTCGATGCTGAGATCAAAACCTCCTGGCTCGAGCACGCGGTCCGGCTCCAGGCGGGGAAATGAGAGCGTCTGAGCACCCTCCTCATCCAAATTCTGCAAACCATAACCTTCTCGATAGTACAGACTGACAGCCGTCAGTGGTAAATCCAGATCGGCGGCACTTCGAACATGATCGCCGGCAAGAACGCCCAAACCACCAGCGTAAGTGGGTAAGCCAGGTTCAAGGCCAATTTCAGCAGTCAAATAGAGAATAGGTCTCATCATAGATCTCAATCAGTGATGTTGTTACGTTCTGTTTAGCAAATCGGTAGCGACTCGCTTTCCGGCTTCGACACCGGGTTGATCAAAGGCATCGATACCCATGAGTTGGCCGAGATCGGCAGTTGTACGCATCCAAGTCTGCATCCAAGCGCCCACAGAGGCTGGTGTCCGTTCCAGCAGAAATCGACTAACTGGTCGATCCAGGTCATCGAGGGCCTTCGCATTGGCGTACCAAAGGACATGCCGCAACTCCGTTAAGCCCTGGGGGCCTAGACACCCGAAATCCGGACCATCCGCTGGAGGCTCGTGTTCATCCTCATCGGCGACAAAGAGCATGACAGCCTGCCGAGGCCCCTCTGCGAGCAGTTGTAGAATTGAATGTTGGTCTCGACTTCCAATCGCCCACTGAGGAAAGACGCCTTGCCCCTCTTTGCCGAGGCTCTCACCCACAAGTTGAACCCACCACTCCCCCAAACTTCGAAACCGATCGCCGTAGAGAAACTGAAGATGGTGGTTGAAGCCTTGCGTAAGAAGATGGTGGAGTTCCACAGCGAGGGTTCGAGCCATCGCTTCATCGGCATCTTTCGCCCCCTGAAGCAACGAACCCACATCGATTCCGACCGCCGCCAACGGAGCAAGGCCGACGGGAGTAAAGACAGAGAACCGACCACCAACGTCCGCTGGAATGGGTAACTGCGGCCAACCCAATTCCTGGGCAAACTGCCGTAGTGGACTCGTGATTGCCTGTGAGATGAGCACGTAACTGGCTTTGGGATGACGGGCGTAGACTTCTCTTAACAGGGCAAGAACTTCAAGGGTTCTACCAGAGCGAGAGATGACGAAGACACCGAGTTTGGCGCTCTCGATCCCCTCCAAAGAACGTTCCAAGAGTTCCTTGTCTAGGTTGTCCAGAAACTGAAGACGGCGTCGCTGCGCACTGTCTCCAACCACATCGAGAATCGCCTTGGCGCCCGCAGAAGAGCCGCCGATACCAATCACAAGTATGCGTTCTCTACCGGCCATTGAACGCCCGATATCTCGGGCAGCAATTTGGGGTTCAAGGTCGCGCGTCAACGTTCGTTCGAATCCCGACTCCGAGCGAGTCCAAAGGTTCAAGACAGGGGGCGGCCCCTCTCGATGGCTCAGTCGACGCCAGCAATCACCTTGATGTTGTTTCACCATAGCGTGGCGGGCTTACACGTTTGTGCATCATCCGCAAAGCCCTCAACAAGCAATTCTCAAGTGATTGTCATGGCGACACCTCATTGCTAAGGGGCTTCGGTCGGAAAGTGAGTAACTTACCATGTGTCGCCTCTTCGGGTTTCGAAGCAGTATGGACGTCGGTGTGCACCATAGCTTAGTGCTCGCCGAGAATGCTTTGGCAATGCAGAGCCAAAAACACCCCGATGGATGGGGTATTGGCTACTACGAGGCTGACTTTCCAATTTTACGTCGGTCAGCGTCGAGCGCATTCGTTGATCGGGACTTTCGACAAATGGCTCGATTCGTTCGCAGTCCAACGGTCATTGCCCATATACGTGCGGCAACGGTTGGCCGCATCGCAATCGAAAATGCCCACCCCTTTCAGTTGGGTCGTTGGATCTTCGCACACAACGGAACGGTTCAGAACTTTGACCAGATTGAAGCGGAGGTGCTCGCGGGGATCGATCCCGACCTGAGAATCCATATCGCCGGCAACACGGACAGCGAACGCATGTTTCACCTGTTTTTAAGTTTTTTACGTCGAGCCGGCGTGGAATATCACGAGCAAGCTCCAGGAAACCTCGCAGCAGATGTGCTGGGTCAGACCGTCCGATGGCTGAAACAACTGGCGGAGAAAAAAGGATGCCCCCCGCCCATTCTCAACTTTCTCGTGACCGATGGCCGAACGATGGCCGCTTCTCGCCTTGGAAGAGATCTGCTCTTCTCAACTCAGAAACGATTCTGCGGTAAGATGGAAGAGTGCGGTAAATGGCAACAAGGGGCTGAACTTCCTTGCATGAACCCGCTGCGCGAGAGCGTCATCAATCACATTCTGATCGCCTCCGAACCGATCTCTGCCGACGATGTCTGGGAACAGGTCGATGAGGGGGAGATTTTATCGATCGACGCTCACTTTAAATTCCACCGCCACCGCATCCTCAAAGAGAGCCACCAAGAGCTCAGCGAACGCTATGCCCCGTTTGCGATGCGGGTTTAGTGACCTCAGCCCAACGCCGATCTCCCTCTCGATGAATCCACACTCGCCAGGCATCGACAGGTAATAAGCTTTCAAAACGTTGCGACCACTCAATGAGACTCACGCCGTCACGGGGGTCGAAGAGATCGTCAGCACCGATGGCCTCCAACTCTTCAGCCACCTCGACACGATAAAGATCCGCATGGCGAACTCGCGGCTGGCAATCGTACTCATGGACCAAGGCGAAGGTTGGACTCGCAACCTCGGCGCCTGCTTCCGCCGAAAGAAAACGAACGAAACCACGGACGAGTTCAGTTTTCCCTGCACCTAAATCGCCATCGAGTCCGATCACGGTTCCCGTACTCACCGCCGCAGCCAACTCTGCACCCAAGGCATGGGTTGCTGCTAGATCAGGAAGATCGATCTGCATCTTTCAACTGCCTCCAAACCTTCGCAAATTCGACTTTCAGTTCACGCTGTCCGACCACTTCCTCTTCACCGGAATGGAGGTTCTGCGCCCCCTTCATCTGCAGATAAATCGCCAACTCAACTGCATCGGTCATCGCCATCCCACGCCCGAGAAATGCAGCGATCATCCCTGCAAGGAGGTCACCTGAGCCTGCGCGAGCCAATGCCCGCTGATGCCCTGGAAAGACCCGACATTCATCCGGGCCGGCCAAGACATTGCCCGGACCTTTCAAGAGAACCCAACAACCAAATCGAGCTTGAAGGGCTTGAGCCACTTGGACACGCCCTGTGATCGACGGATCGTCGAGCAAGCGTAAGGCTTCCCCCTCGTGCGGGGTCAGAAGACAGGTATCGGGAAGACCTAAGTCCGGTGTTTCGGCGAGGTGCCACAGAGCATCTGCATCGAGCACCCACGGCAGGTTCTGCCCCTGCGAGAGAAACCTTTTCAAGGTCAACAACCGGTCGCCCGATCGTCCCAAACCACAACCGGCGACTCCACAATGACTACGTTTCAGCGCTGCCAGAGCCTGGGTTTCATCGGCGGCTACCATGACCTCTTCGGCCACTCCTGGCAGCAAATGACGCTCCACCTCGGGAATGAGTAGGTGGACAAGACCTGCTCCCCCTAACTCCAGTCCCGAGAGTGCCAGCATCGCCGCACCTTCCATGCCTGGTGACCCGACCAGAGCAAGCACACGGCCCTGGCTGACTTTGGAACCCCCTCCTGCAGGCTGTGGAGGCAACGGAGGGAGTCCTTCAACAACCCAGGCCATCGGAGGCCCCGCTGCCCGCCGATGTGCATCGGTAAATCCAAGGCCAACCCATTCGATGTCGCCATGGTGCGCTGTGGCCACATCACCGAAGAAACCCACTTTGTAACCTCCGAAGGTCACCGTCTTCGTGGCACGAACAGTGGGTCCTAAGACCTGACCGGTGTCCGCATCAAGTCCACTGGGTACGTCACACGCAATGACGGGCCAGCGCAGATGGTGGGTGGCATCTGCAGCCATTGCAACATCACCGCTCAAAGCTCGCCTAAGTCCAGTGCCGAACAAACAGTCGACAATAATCCTCGGCTGATCTCCCTGCAGCGGATGATCGATTTTCAAATCATGGCCAATCCCTAAACGCTGCCAGGCAGTGAGCGAGTCAGAAGCCTTCGGGAGCCCCATGGGCATCCATAGACTCACCTCATGACCGGTTTCGAGAAGATGCTTTGCGGCAACCAAACCGTCGCCGCCGTTGTTGCCAGGCCCGATCCATAACTCAACTCGAGTCAACGTTTCAGCACGGATACTCCTCGCGAGGGCTGCACCGGCAACTTCCATCAGTTCAGGCTGGTCTCTAAGTGCCGCTTCATCCATCCGCTGCAACTGATCCCGACGCCACAAGGCCAGATGCGGTGAACGACTACCCAAGGTGACGCCGGGCTTGGAGCATGCTTGCTTTGTAATCCTGAACAGCCTGGGTCAGTCCGCCTCGGAACAAGGCATCGGCGATGATGGCGTGACCGATGTTGAGTTCTTCCAACTGCGGAATACTTGCGACATCCTGTACATTGTCCAGGGTCAGCCCGTGACCCGCATGAGCTCCGAGCCCCAGTTCATGGCAACGGGCAGCGGCTGTACGTAGCCGAATGAGCTCCGCATCCCGTTGCTCGCCAGACAAGTTGGCATAACGACCCGTATGCAGTTCAACGGCATCGACGCCAAGCTGGGAGGCGATTTCGAGGGTAGATAGGTCCGCTTCGACAAAAAGACTCACTTTGATGTCTGCCTCACGAAGCTTCCGAACGACGGTTTCCAACTGTGGCACGGCGCTGAGATTTAATCCCCCCTCGGTGGTCAACTCCTCCCGACGTTCAGGCACCAAACAGACCCAATCCGGTTGCAAATCGAGGGCGATCTCCAGCGCCCCCTCCTCCACTGCAATCTCAAAATTTAATACCGGTGAGGCTGCCCGAATTGAAGCCAGGTCACTCTGCCGTATGTGGCGCTCATCATACCGAAGGTGGCAGGTGATCAAATCCGCTCCACCACGAACCGCCTCCAACGCCGCCTTCGCTGGATCCGGATAGGGCTCGCCACGGGCATTACGCAGCGTGGCGACGTGGTCGATGTTAACCCCCAGGCGCAACGTTATCCCCCAGTCGCTCGAACGAGGGTTGCACCCAGCTCATCGGCAAGCCCTTGAATCCGTTTGATGTCGGGCCCCTCGACCATCACCCGAGCCTTGCGCTCCGTGCCTGAATACCGAACCAGAACCCGACCCGATGTCCCCAACTCTGACTCCACGCTCCGAATTTGTGCTTGGAGTTGCTCCAGGCTGTCGAGGGGCGGCTTGCTGGCGACCCTCACGTTGACCAGCACTTGGGGTAATGGTTCCAACACTTTGGCGAGCTCACTAACTGAACGGCCCTCACGCACCATCATTCCCATCACACCTAACCCACACACCAGCCCATCGCCTGTCGTGCCGTGACTTAAAAAGATGACGTGTCCGCTCTGTTCACCGCCGAGACCGTAGCCGCCGGACCGCATTGCTTCGACCACATATCGATCCCCGACTTGAGTCCTCAGAACCCGCCCGCCATGATCTGCCATGCAGTGATCCAAAGCCAGATTACTCATTACAGTCGCCACCAACGTGTTCTCGTGCAGACGCCCTTCGCCTATCAATCTCACCGCGTGCATTGCCATGAGTTGATCACCGTCAACGGCGACTCCATTCTCATCAACGACAATGATGCGATCTGCATCCCCATCAAGGCAAATACCGATGTGACAGTCGTTTTCTCGAACCACATTGGCGAGGTGATCTGGATACAAGGATCCGACGCCATCGTTAATATTGATTCCATTGGGAGCGATGCCGACAGGCACGACTTTAGCACCCAATTCCTCCAAGGCCAGGGGGGCAACACGATAAGCTGCACCGTGGGCACAATCCACCGCCACCCGGACGCCATCAAGTGTCATCCCATCGGGGAACGCTGTCTTTGCAAAAACCACATAGCGCCCGAGGGCATCATCGAGGCGTTTCGTTCGGCCAATCGCTGCCCCATCTGCCCACTGACTCTCGTCGGGCGGTTGGAGGATCTGGGCTTCGAGAGCAAGTTCGACCTCATCACTAAACTTGAAACCATCAGGACCGAACAGTTTCACTCCATTATCATCGTAGGGGTTGTGTGAGGCGGAGATCATTACGCCGGCGTCTGCTCGCATCGACCGCACCAAAAATGCCACGGCGGGTGTTGGCATGGGTCCGAGCAAAAGGGCGTCACCCCCAGCAGAGCAAATTCCAGAGGCAATGGCAGACTCTAGCAAATAGCAACTACGACGGGTATCTTTGCCAATGATAATCCGGGGCCTGTGACGTCCTTGAAGACGGCGCGTCAGCGCTCGTCCGAGATGCATGGCCACCTCACCCGTCATGGGAAAACGGTTGGCTTTTCCACGTATACCGTCGGTACCAAAGAGTTCTCGAGTCATCTTCCTGCTCCTGTTTTCACGGACTTCCCCTGCGAACATCTACCCGTGGAACGCTGCCCAACCGAATCACCCCTTGCGGCAAGCCTTCAACCAGAACCCGTGCCGTCCAACGCCCCCCAGCCCCTTTTTGCACGCTGCTTTCGTCGAGACGCAAACGAAGGTCATTTGCCCGCAAACGGGTCAGACTGTCCTTGGGGCCTTTCAGTCGGAGGTTCATGGTCTCGTTGGGTTGAAACCGCTCACCAGGCTCCACCACGAGTCCAGCCATACGACGCTCTTTCAAGGGTGCATTGATCTCCACGGCCACCTGCACCTCAGCCAAGTCGACGATGCTGACCCCAGGCTGTTCCGTTCGTACGGCAGCGGTCGTACTAATCGAGTTAACGGCACCTGCAATATCGATTGGACCAGCCACCACATGGTCGAGCGTTTCGATCTTCGATGCGGGCCCTCGTATCGTCAGACGGGATGGTGTTGCATGGACGCTTGTAACCGTGAGACCCGCAGAAGGATCTCCCTGCAGTTGGGGTTTTACAGCAACGACTCGTGTCGCTTCTTTATCGACGAAAAAAGTGATCATGCTGGGCCGAATCGCCACCGTCCGGAGGTGTCTCGGCAAGCCCAACAACTCCTTGTTCAAGTAAACGGATGTACGCCCCAATCCGTACTCCGATGCGTTGAGGTGAATCGGTCGCTCCGCCACCGAGCGTTGATAGTTCTTAATGTCATTAACCGGCCCTGTAACGGTCACCTGCGAGCGTCTGAGCGCGTCGCCAACCACCACATGGCCTGGGGGGGGAGCGACCATCAACTCCAACTCAATGGTCTCTTTCGTATCTTCCACCAGTTGGAGCGACCCCCAAAAGAGGAGCGCAAGCAAAAGGGCCACCGACTTCAGCGCGAGGTCCTTCAGGAATGCAGCTCGAACGACCGCTCCGACTCGTTTCACGACTTGTCGACGATCAGGAGGCACGGGAACCTACTTTCGGTCGAAACCAGAGTCGCCACCAGGCGCGGCGCTCGGAATCACCCCCCAGCTCCGTACGCAGCAACGCTTCGAGTGCTTCGCTGTCCAAGCCTCGAAGCATTTGTCCGCCGATGGCCAATGAGATCTCGCCTCTTTCCTCACTGATCACAAGGACGATGGCATCCACATCCTCGGTCAGTCCGATTGCTGCTCGGTGCCGGGTTCCCATATCGCTTGGGAGTTGGGTGTCCATAGCCAAAGGCATATAATACCCGGCGACCAGGATTCGATCCCCTCGAATGACGACGGCTCCATCATGCAATGGACTTGATTCCTGAAATAAACTGATCAGCATCGATCGACTCACCAGGGCATCGATGGGAGCGGCCCCCTCCAGACGATCCGTGAGTTCCGCCCCCCGCTCTAAAACGATCAAAGCCCCCGTTTTCTGCTCAGCCAACCGAACGGCAGCCGCGACCACCTCGGGAATTACGATCGCCTTTGCGCCATCACGTCCCCAACGCCTCGGGGCACCGCCCACGCGCGCCAAAGCGCGGCGTATGTCCGCCTGAAAGACCACCACCAAAATGATGACCAGACTGTCGATGAAACGATCCAGCAGGTTGCCCATCGCAACCAGACCGAGTTGCCGAGCCACCAGCCAGGCTGCCAGAACGATCAAAATTCCGACGAGAACGGCCCCCGCTCTCGTGCCACGAACCAACCGCAAGAGCCGGAGAAAAATGTAATAAACCAGGGCGATGTCGAGTATCGCCAAACCGGTTTTCATCCAGGGTTCCATGGGGTTTTCGCCCCCCCAACTGCTTAGTTGCCGAGGACCCCTAGCCGGTTGCGTGCTTGGTCGTCGTAGGCGCCATTGCGATCTTCACCGGAGCTAGCCAAGTAGCTGTTGTAGTGGCTCTTCGCCCGATCTCTGTCCCCTTCGAGACGGTAAACCTCGGCGAGACCAAAATGAGCTAAGGAAAGATCCGGACGCAGGACCAACGCCCGACCGTAGCTCTTCAATGCGCCGCTCCGATTGTCCATGGCGAGCTGACAGGTTCCAAGGGCAAGGTGAACAGCATGGTGATTAGGTTTTGCGTCTGCAGCCTTCGCCAAACTGATCAGCGCCTGTTCGAACTGACTCTTGGAGAGTAAATCGAGCCCTGTCGCTAAATCTCCAGACTCTTCTTCCTTCTTCTTCTCACCCACTTTGGCCAGTGTTTCGGTGACTTTCTTCAAGTTCCCCTTGATGGGTTCACTGGTCGGGTCGAGTTTGTTGGCTGCGAGCAAGGCGGTTTGTGCTCCTTTGAGATCACCTGTCTCTGCAAGGACACCGCCCAGCTTGAAATGAGCTTCGAGACTTTTGGGGTCGCGGAGGGTTGCATCCCGATAGGAGTCGGCAGCCATCGAGGCATTTCCAGCCGCACGGAAACTATCCCCCTGAACGATGCTCTGGGCAGCAATCTTGCGGTGATAAGGTGCCGCTGCTTTCGAGAGAATCGGTTTCTGTCCAGCAACCACTCCGCCGGCGAGAGCTGCTTTAAGATCGGCTATCTTCTGCTTCGCCTTCTTGACGTACTTCTGCTCTTTCGGGCGCTTTTCCAACTCCACGTAACGTTCGTAGTTTGAGATGGAAAGACGGGCTTCCCCCAGCAAACGGTACGTCTCTGCCAAGCCATAATAACCATCCGGATCCTGCTGCTCGACAGCGAGGTAGCCCTTGTAGAAGCCAACCGCCTCTTTCAGATAGGCGGTTTGATCGGCGGGCAAGGGTGATGCCATACCCGCTTTGCGCTGCACCAAGGCCATTTGATACCGAGCAGCCGCCATCGTTGGCGCGATCTTGATAAGTTGTTTCAGTTCATGAATCGCCTCATCGTAACGTTTTTGTTTGTACATGGACTTCGCTAGAGGCAGCCGGAACTGAGCGTTGGCAGAGTCCTCATTGACGGCCTTACGAAACAAACGTTCCGCCTCGGCGTAGGACTTCGCTTTGTACGCGGCCTGACCTTTCACGAATGCCTCATTGGCTTCCTTGGGGCCAGCCAGAGCAAGACTTGGAACAAGGGCGATCAACATCACAGTTTTGTGCAACACCAGGATCCTCCAGAATCTAGGCTGAGGGGGTCTTATCGCTTATTTGGCAGGTTGACCACAGGACTCCCATTTCCGGCAACAAACAAAGTATGCCCTGAATCCTTTCCCCCGGCTATTCGTTGACCCAGCAGAGACGGGCCTCTAGAGGAGCCCCCCGCTCGAGACAGGAGTGAAAATGTTCTCAACGACTCGTTACCTCGCCCTTTTGACTGCATTTCTGGCGCCTATGCCCGCTTTTTCCCAAGCGAGTGACGGCCGAATTGGCATTGTTCGCCTCCAGGATGCCTTGGTTTCCTGCCGGGAAGGCAAAGCTGCAAAGAAGAAACTGGAGGCCGACTTCACCGGCAAACAGAATCAGTTGCGCAACAAAGAAGCGGCATTAAAGAGACGCTATCAGGCCCTCGAAAAGCGCAAAGAAGGCGGTGAAAAGGCAGCGAGCCTAGCCAAGGATCTGGCAGCCTTTGAACAGGAGTGGATGAAGGCTCAACAGCTGCGAATGACCCTGCAGAAGGAACTGGCCGCGTCGGAAGCGGAAATGACCCAGAAGATTCTCAAAAAGATGCGTCCGCTCATTCAGCGACTGGCTCGCAAGAACGGTTATACCGTGGTGCTCGATGCCTCCCAGGCACTCTACTATCCGGGTGATCTCGATATTACCGACAAATTGGTGGAAGCCTACGACAAGGAAAGCAGATGAGGCTTTCGGAACTCGCCCAACAACTCGGTGGCCATGTCGCTGAAGCGCACCGTCATCTTGAGGTGGTCGGGGTCTCGACCCTTGAAAAAGGCGCCAAAGGCGACCTCACATTCCTTGCAAATGCTAGCTATCGTGACGGCGTCATGAAGACGCAAGCGACGGCAGTCATCACCAGTGCTGCCATGCTTGGCGATCTCAGGCCTCCGCCCGAACTTGGGCTGGTGATGCACGAGCAGCCCTATTTGGCTTGGGCCAAGGCCTTGAATCTACTTGTACCTCCGACACAACCGACGCCCGGAGTCCATGACACGGCGGTGATTCATCCGTCTGCACAGATCGATTCCTCCGCAAGCGTTGGTCCTTACGTTGTGGTCGGCGAAGGCGCCCGCATCGATGAAGGCGTTGTCCTCGATGTCGGTGTCGTCGTTGATTCAGAGGCTCATATTGGCGCTCATGCTTATCTAGCGCCTTATTGCGTCGTACGCTCCGGCTGTATCGTTGGAGCCCGATGTCAACTGGAGCCCCATTGCGTGATCGGCGTGCGTGGCTTTGGCTACGCAACGGACGCCCAAGGCCAACACCATGCTGTACCCCAGGTGGGCGTCGCCATTTTGGAGGAGGAGGTGGAGATGGGATCTCATATCGCAGTCGACAGGGGTGCGGTGACAGAAACGCGCTTAGGTCGGGGCACCAAGATGGGAAATCAGAGCGCGATTGGACACAACGCAGTCACGGGGAATCACTGCCTGATGGTCGGTCACAATGCTCTGGCTGGATCGTCAAGCATCGGCAACCATGTCATCTTGGCTGGGAAAGCGGGGGTCGCTGGTCACATCCACGTCGGGGATCAAACCACAGTCATGGCTTATTCTGCTGTCACTCGCCCCATCGATGGAAACCAAGTGATCCGGGGGGTTCCGGCGCGGGATGCGAGGGATGTGGCTTTAGAACAGAAGGCACTCAAACAACTGCCCGCGCTGCTGGAGCGAATCCAAACCCTGGAGGAGAAACTCATGGAGGAAAAACCTTGAGTATTTCGCCCTTGGCTCATGTTGAAGAGGGCGCTCAAATCGATCCTTCCGCGGTCATTGAGCCCTTCACAACGATCGGTGCACATGCGGTGATTGGAGCCAATTGCCATTTGGGTCCCCACGCTCACGTGACCGGTCGAACCACTTTGGGTACAGGCGTACGAGTCTTGCCCTTTGCCAGCCTGGGCGAGATTCCCCCCGATCTAAAATTCTCGGGAGAGCCCGCCCGATTGGTGGTCGGTGACAACACCACAATCCACGAGGGAGCGACACTCACCATCGGTACAGCCCACGGTCGGATGGAGACCACTGTCGGCTCCAACTGCCTGATCATGAGTTACTGTCACGTGGGGCACGACTCCGTCGTGGGTGATGGCGTGATCATGGCGAACGGCGCCCAGCTCGGGGGCCATGTCACCGTCCACGATGGGGCAATTTTAGGCGCTTTGTCTGGCGTACATCAGTTTTGCGTCATCGGAAGAAGAGCCTTCCTCGCAGGGGGAGCCAAGGTCACCCAAGACATTCCACCTTGGTGTATCGCACAAGGTGACCGGGCCCGGCTGGTCGGACTCAATGTCGAGCGAATGCGACGCGAGAAGCTGGATAAGGTCACTCGGAAAGCCCTCATGGCTGTCTATCGAAGTTGTATTCGCCAACGTCTAGAGCCGGCAGCGGCAAAAGAACAGTTGGGAGAACTTGCTCGAAACGATGAAGTCCAAGGGTTCTTTGCCTTCCTTGAAGCCAGCGAGCGCGGCATTCCCCTGGAGCGGCAAGCCGGGTGAAGACCATCGCCCTGATCGCGGGCAAGGGAGCCTTGCCACCCATGCTTGTGACCGCGATCAAAGCCAAAGGCCATCGGCTCTGTGTTGTGAACCTTAAAGGTCACAATGAAGTTCCCATCGACCCCCCCTTGGTGGATGCATCGACGACCTTACCGGTCGGTGCGGTCAGCAAAGCCATTCGGTTTCTGAAAGACCAGTCAGCTGACGAGGTGCTCTTTGCTGGCAATGTGGACAAGACGGTTTGGTATCGGGACCTGCGACCAGATCTCGAAGCACTGAAGCTGATCCGAAATTTACCGGACGGTGGAGACGATCGAATTTTACGAGCGGTTAGTGACATGCTCGAAGCTAAAGGATTCCAGGTCGGTGCCCCCATCGATTGGCTGCCAGACTGTCTGGCTCCGCAAGGACATTTGGCTGGGCCGAAAGCCAGTCATGAGGTGATACAAGACATGGTGTTTGGGCTTCACATCGCCCAGGGGATCGGCACTCTGGAAATCGGCCAGACTGCCGTCGTTTGCCGCGGCTGCGTCGTCGCCGTGGAAGCGGTGGAAGGAACCGACGCCATGCTCGAGCGGGCTGGATCACTGGCAAAAAAGGACGCCGTTGTCGTGAAAGCCATCAAACCTCAGCAAGACCGACGCTTGGATGTACCGACGGTCGGAGTCGCTACCCTGATGGTGATGAAACGAGCAGGACTTCGTTGGCTCGCACTGGAAGCAGGCTGTCTCATCCTGGAGCCCGAGGTATTTCGAGCCCAAGCCAAAGCCCTGAACATCGGTGTCTACGGGCGATGAGAATCACCCTCGTCACCGATGTGACTCGATACCCTGATCTCAACAAACGACTGCATTATGCTCTTCAGAGTGTCCCTAACCTTCCCTTTGCGATCAGCCTCTGGATGCGTGACAAACAGCTAACGCCTCCCGAGGCGACTGTGTGGGCCGATCGCTGGCGCTGGCTTTGCGACCGGCACGGATTGCGCTTTGAGATCAGTTTACATCACGCTCATCTGATCAACTCAGGCGATGTACTGCATGTCCCGGATGTCCCCAAGTTGCGGCATCAAGCCCATCAACATTACCGAAAACACCACCGCATCCTCAGCCTCCATGGTCTCGATCAACTGGGTATCGCTCTGGCAAACCCTGAAATCGAGGTCATGCTGAGTCCACTCTATCGACCGTTCAGCAAGGAGTGGGCAGGAACTTTACTCGACAGAAAAGGTCTTGAGGCTCTCAAGCGCCAAGAGCGGGAACGTATCCATCTGATGGGCGGTCTCACGGTCGATCGAATCACTCCTATTCTCTCTGGCAATTTCGCCAGTTATGCCCTGATGACCGCCTGGCAATCGAAACCTGATGTTTTCTTCAAAGACATGGCCAGCCGAGTGAAGCAATCTTAGACCCGCTTTGCTCACCATTGAATCAAGAGGGGTTTTTGACAACAGAACACAAGGCGACATCGCCATCGTGTGCCGTCACGGGGATCGATCTGCATCTGGTCTTTGAGGAATGTGTTCGCTTGCGGACGATGGGCAACAGCGGATTTATTGACTCGCATCCGATGCCTTGGAGTCCTTGACACCAGACTTTCCCTGCAAAGCTTGCTGAGCGAGCTTTTTCACCTTTGGGTTGTCCGTCTTACTGATCAACTTGGTTAAGCTTTGTCGAGCCGCAAGGTTGCCTGGCTCCAAGCCAATGATGAGCACGAGGTCCTCCAAAGCGTCAGCCCACCGCCCCTGGTCACTGAAAGTCGTGGCTCGTCGATTCAAGAAACCTGCAACCACTCCTCGAGCATCCCGTCGCACCTTGGATTCCACTCGTTTGCCCACGATCTCATGATCGATCACGGACAGCCGCTGCCACTCTTGCAATGCGGCAGCTAAGTCTTTTTTCCGGTCCACATCTTTAATGGCTTTGAGGTGCTGATCCACCTTTTGAATCTGACGCCGAAGACTCGCTGCAGCGCCCTGCAACGAACGTCGACGCTCGTCGGTAAGGACTGTTTTTAAACGACTTTTCGCTTCCGATAGATCCCCCATGGCATATTGCTCAGCAGCTTGGAGCATGCGTGCATCTGGGTGCCGTAGCGCTAAGGCCTCTCGCAAACGTCGCCGATCCCCCGACAAATCCTCAGGTTCTTTTCGTTCCGCAGGACAGCGATTGAAACTTCTCCCCCTCCTCTTAAGGGCTGCTTCCGCTTGCGCCAGCACGCGCACCATCTGGCGGTTGTACTCATAGGCTAGATGATTGCACGCCTCCTGCTGGCAGACCTTCCACTTACTCTCTCGACAGGCTTGTTCCGCCCGATCACGATATTGTGCGAGTAATCGCCCTTGCGCTTTGACCCGCTCCGACTGAGCTTGGTTGTAATAACGAGTACCCGGTGCCACCGCATCAAAGGCATTCACCGCCTTATCGTAATCCCCTGTATCTCGGGCTTCGATCGCACCTTCAAATTGTGTCTGGGCGCTCGTTTCTCGCCCAATGAGTGCCCGCAACGCATCGGCTTCTTTATTCAGGGGGTCGACCTGTAGGACCCGATCCACGCTCGGCAAAGCATCAGACCAAGCTTTCGAGCGCACCAATTCGTTTGCTTTCGTCAGGTGCCCCTCCAACTCTGCTTGCCGCCGACTGTAGGAACTCTCGGCGGTCACGGATGGACTCGCTAGCAAAAGAATAAACCCAGTAACAGCAAGGAGGGCTGCGGCTCCATGGCGCAGCAGCGACGTCTTTGGAATGGCATCAAAGCGCTCCAAAACGTGCCCAAGCCGCCCCCGAATGGGCTTAAGAACGATGGCGACCTCGCCACAAACGACCTCACAAGGCGAATTGACGATGGAACTACCTGCGATCAGCCTTCCATGGACGTAACTACCGTTGGTACCCCCCACATCATCCAGCCGAAGCCCGTCCGGGGTGGGTGTAAAGCTCAAATGGCGACGACTCACTGAGGGGTGATCCACGACGATATCAGCGCTAATACTTCGACCGAGGACTGCGGCGCGATCCAGACGCAGTGAAATTCCGTATTCTTTGATCTGCAGCTTCCAGGACTGCACTTCGAGGGGCTCACCAGAAGCTCCGAGGACGGGCATCGAGGTTTGACTCATACCCGGTGCATAGGTTGACACCGGCGTTGCGACACGGACCCGACAGCCACCGAATTGGAGTTGGTCCCCCACAGCCAAAGTGGCTTCACCTTGAATTCGTTGCCCCTGAACGTAGACACCATTTGCCGCACCCAGATCCGTAACCGTCAGGTTTCGACCTGTCCGATTGAAACGCAAATGCATCCGGCTGCTTCGGGGGTCGTCTACCGTTACATCTGCGGAGGCAGAACGACCAAAGCTTAAACTCTCACCCTCAAAAGAGATCTCCCGAACTCGACCTTCAGGGTCTGTGAGAACAAGAACCCACATGGATGTTTAGTCCTTTGAGAAGAGAGACATATCCACGGGTAACCCCCGCTTCTTTAACTCTTCATAGAAGCGGGGAATCAAACCCGTGGGTTTGAGACCGCCCAGAACAGCTCCATCCTTACCAATCCCATCCTGCTCAAACACAAAGATGTCAGCCAGGGTAATGACGTCGACTTCCATGCCGAGCACCTCAGAGATGTGCGTAATTCGACGGGTACCATCGCTGAGGCGGGCTTGGTGGACGATGATATCCACCGCTGAACTCACCTGTTCCCGAATCGCTCGGATCGGCAGTTCCATCCCACTCATCAAAACCATGGTTTCTAACCGGGACAACGCATCTCGAGGCGAATTGGCATGCAGCGTGGTAATGCTGCCATCGTGCCCCGTATTCATGGCTTGCAACATATCAAGGGCTTCTCCGCCCCGACACTCACCAACGACGATGCGGTCGGGTCGCATACGCAAAGAGTTGCGAACCAAATCCCGGATACCGATGGCCCCTTTACCTTCCAAGTTCGCAGGGCGAGATTCCAAGCAGACCACGTGCTCCTGGGGAAGTTGCAACTCGGCGGCATCCTCAATCGTTACAATTCGCTCGTTCGCCGGAATGTAACTGCTGATAATATTGAGCGTCGTCGTCTTTCCAGAGCCTGTTCCTCCAGAAATCACGACATTTTTACGAGCGTGAACAGCCTCTCTCAAGAAGCTGGCCATCCCCGGCGTCAACGTATTTAGTCGAATCAGATCTTCGACAGTCATCCGGTCTTTGGCGAATTTCCGAATCGTAATGCAGGGCCCACGGAGAGCCAGAGGTGGGATAATAGCGTTGACTCGCGAACCATCCTTGAGCCGCGCATCAACCATCGGCGAACTCTGATCGATGCGACGCCCGAGAGGCGACACGATTCGTTCGATGGCTTGGAGAACCGCTCGATCCGAGCTGAAGATTCGATCGACCGCGGTAATTTTCCCCGCTCGCTCCACATAAATTTGTCGAGGAGAGTTCACCATAATCTCTGTGACGGTATCGTCTGCGAGTAGACCCTCAAGAGGTCCTAAACCGTGCACTTCATCGAGGACGTCAGCGATAATTCGCTCCCGATCGAGCTCATCAACCCATTCACCAGCCGCTTCCATCTCATCAACGATCGCAACGATGGCGTCATGACTCCGAGCCCGTAGAACCTCTTCACCTAGATTCTCAGTTTCCAGATTCCGCAGGTCGAGAACCTTAATCAATCGATCATGAAGATCCTGCCGGAGGGCAGCCTCTGCCATCATGTCATAATCGGAACTCAAATCCGCCTGCACAGCAGGCATCTGTCCGGTCGCGCCTGGCGGCGCGTCCGGAAGGTCTTTTACCGGCGGCGTTGGCGCTGCCGAGGGTGCAGCTGCGGGAGCTGCTGGCGGTTCAGGAGGCGCTGGAGGCTGGGGCGGTGCAGGCGGCTCTGGTGGCGCCGGTGCTTTCGCAGGCGCAGGAGGCTCAGGCGGCGCTGGAGGCTCAGGCGGTGCAGGAGGCGCTGGAGGCTCAGGAGGCGCTGGAGGCTCAGGAGGCGCAGGCGGAGCAGGGGGCGCAGGTGGAGCAGGAGGCTCTGGTGGCGCCGGCGGGGCTGGAGGAACCTCAGAAGGCAGATCCACCGATTGGGCGGGTACGGTAGGCCCACCGACTCCAGGGGGAGGAGGAGGGGGCGGTGCATCGGGAACTTGACTGGCATTACCTGTCTCAATCGTGAGCACGAAATCGCCGACGTGAACCTTATCGCCACCTTGAAGTGCACGGGGTGTGTCGGCCGGCATCTTTTCACGATTGAGCCAGGTGCCATTCACCGACCCCAGGTCTTTAACCATCGGCACATCGCCATCGAGGAAAATGAGACAATGGCGACGAGAGATGTTCTTCTTGGCGAGAACAATCTCATCTTCCGTGTCATGGGTGACTCTTCCAACGATGATCTCGTTCCCAGCGCTGACTTTCGTCCACTGTTTTCCCTGATTATCTCGGATCACTACGCGCAGCATATCAGTCCCAAATATTGAACCGGACCTCTTGGCCCGATCGTTCGTACATGCGTTGTGCGTCGTCGATTAAACGCCGCACTCTTTTGCTTCCAGGTCCAACGAGCCGAGGTGTGAGAAGAATAACGAGTTCACTCTTTTTCTCCAGCCACGCTCTGCTCTTAAAAAGTTCGCCAACGATGGGAATGTGGCCCAATCCAGGGAACTTACTCACGTTTTTCTGCTCATCGTTGTTGTAAATTCCAGAAAGTACGATGGTCTCACCGCCGATCGCATTCACATTCGTCTGAACTCGGCGAGTTCGAAATCCAGGAATATTGTCGACGGCGAGGGCAGCGTCAGGAGCGCTAACTTCCGCCGTGATGTCCATATTGATGTTTCCGAGTCGGTCCGTCTGCGGCAAAACTCCGAGTCGCACACCAAACTCTTTATACTCCACATCCACACCTTGGAGCGTTCGTTTGATGATCGGCACCTCGCCTCCGGCCAAAAAGTTCGCTTGCTGCCCACTGCTTGCGAGCAGGCGGGGCTGCGCCAGCAGTCTGCCGTAACCATTGTTGAATTGAAGACCGAAAGAAAAAGGACTCTCGCCACCGAGATCGAAGCGTAGCTCGCCGCTATCCGCACTGGAACTCGGTAAGAGG
>NZRT01000010.1 GCA_002696345.1 Myxococcales bacterium | reverse complement strand
CCGGACCTGTTGTTGACCTTCCGTCGTCTTTGCAGCCGTCTCAATGATGGAAAGTCCCACCGCTTTCGAGCCCGTAAAGGCGACGATGCTGCAACGGGGATCGGCAACGAGACTTGCGCCCAGCGTCTCGCCGCGTCCGGGTAAAAAGTGGGCAACGCCTTGTGGTAGTCCACTCTCGAGCAGGAGATCGAAGAACATCTTGGCGATCGCCGAGCTTTGCTCCGCGGGTTTGATGAGAACGCTGTTTCCCATCACCAGCGCTGCCGTGCTCATGCCGCAGAGGATGGCCAGCGGGAAGTTCCAAGGGGCGATGACGACCGCAACTCCACGGCCCCGAAAGGAGAGAAGGTTATCCTCTCCCGGGACATGGACCTGCAAGGGCTGGCCCTGTTGCAGGTGGATCGCCTCCCGGGCGTAATATTCGCAAAAGTCGATGGCTTCAGCCACATCGGCATCGGCCTCCCAGGCGGGTTTACCCACCTCAAGCATCATGCAGGCGGCGAGTTCGTGACGACGCCGACGCATGTTCGCTGCCAAGCGACGCAGTAGCTTTGCTCGTAACGCAACGCCTTGCGCAGCCCACAGCGGTTGAGCCGCTTCGGCCGCTCGTAGAGCCTGCTGACCTTGTTCCGGACTTGCGCCCACAACATCCGCCACGATCTGGCTCACGTTGCTCGGGTTCTCCCGATGCCAACGGCACTCCCCTTCCGTTCGCCAACTGCCATCAACCCAGGGCTGAACCGTTATCGGTAGTTGTGCGCTCATGGTCTCGACGGCTTTGCTGAAGACTTCATAGGTGTCGAAGTGGTGAAAGTTCGCCACAGGCTCGTTCGCGAAGGGGCCAGGTGCATCCTCTGGCGAGCCAGGTTGCTCTCGGGTTTTCCTTTTCTCACGGTCAGCGGCACCGCCTACCGACGCCGGTGAAGCGAGCAGTGAAGCGGTGGAATGACCCGCTGCAGACGCGACAAGCCAGCCCTCATTGCTGGTATTTTCCAGCAAGCGACGGACTAAATACGACATTCCGGGAAGCAACTGGCCAACGGGGGTGTAGACCCTGAGCCGATAGCCTTTTTTTCGAACCGCTTCCATGAGCCCCTCGGCCATACCAAACAACATCTGAAACTCCAGATCGCTGGGGGGCAACCCTTTGGCTTCACCGTAGGCCATGGCGACCGCGATGGATCGGGCATTATGACTGGCGATGGCTGGCCGAAGAGCGTCGGCGTGATCGATCAAAAATCGGGTCATGCTCTCAAAGTTGGCATCACTGTCAGCTTTGTGGGTGTAGACCGGAATTGGCCAGCCTTCTTGTTGGGCTTGGATCACCTCTTGATCCCAATAAGCACCCTTAACGAGCCGCACGGTGATCGGCGTGCCGCGACGCTGCACCCAATCTAGAACCCGTTCTGCTTCCTGCTGGGCATCGATTAAATAGGCCTGACTGACGATCCCCAAATGAGGGTAATCTCCCAGGGTAGGTCCCGTACATATCTTTTCAAATAACCAGAGTGTGGCTTCCCGGTGGGCATCGTCTTCCATGTCGACATTGACAAAAGCCCCGAGTTCTCGAGCCCGCTGAAGGATTGGGACGAGATTTGCTTCGGCGGTGCGCATCAAACCTTTTCGGTCGAGACAGTCGAAATGGGGATCGAGGGCTGAGAGTTTGATGGAGATATTGACCGGTGGAACCCGGCCCCAACTGGCATCTTCAAGGGAATCGCTAGGCCATTGAGCAGCATCGGCGGCGAGGGCATCGAGAACCTCAAGGTAGCGATCTCGATAGATACCAGCCTCGGCCATTCCCATCGTCTTTTCCCCCAGTAGGTCCACGGTAATCGCCATGCCTTTTTCCCGCAGGGTGCGAAGGGAGGGTAAACAGTCGGCGCCCGTCTCGCCGGCGATGAAGTTACGGGCCATCGCTTTCACGTTCCGTTCCACTTGGTCCGCAAAAATACCGGCACCGATACCGCTGCCAGCGACTTTTGCTCCCATGGTCATCCACGTCGGCATCGGTGGCCCGCCGGGGCGGTTAAAATACTCATCGATATGTCGAGCGATTTCGTCCGCATCCCGGAGGGTCGGCAGCACATCAACAAAGCGAAAAGCTTCCACCTTGAAGGCAGGATCAGCCATGACCGATTCCACGAGTTTCCCCGTAAAACCGCCCTGACCGAAACCACCACCACCTCGCTGCGCTGCGGCAACAAGAGGCGCGCCAATTTCGAGGATGCGGGATTCGAGATCGCTCACGATTAGACTCCGTCGGCGTTCTAGGTCGTCCCCGCCTGTGTGTGCAAGGTCCTGCCTGTCCGTCGCCATGGATCGGCGACCTTTGGCTTCGGGAGTATGGGACGAATCCCAGGATTTACGGACTGCCCGTGGGAGGATGATACCGATCCATGACACCATGGAGAGGCGTACTTCTGAACCGAAAGAAGTCTGAAGACAGAGCGAAAGCGACTCGACTACGATGTTTTTGAAGCGCCCCGACAAAGGGGAGAGGGCGGTAATTGCCCGCCCGTCGCCTTGAACTCGTTAGGACTCATGAGGTCCATGGTGAGCGCGTGCACGCCATCGTTCATCTCCTCAGCCAATGCAGCATAGATCAGCCGATGTCGAGCCACCAAGCCCTGGCCTTCAAAGGCTTCACTCACCAGGATGATCCGCCAATGGGTTTCGCTGTTGGCTGGAACCGAATGCTGATGACTCTCATTCACAAGTTCGAGGTGGTAAGGACTCAGCTGGTCGATCAATTTCGTTTCGATTCGGATCCGCAGACTCACAACGTTTCTCTTTTCGCCCGTTGACGACACTTCTGTGCCGGTGCTCTCTTTCGCCGGCAACAGGGAGACAATCAAGATGTATGACGTGAAAGACCGTCTTGCGAAAGATGCCCATATCGCTGGCATGGCTGCCTACAAGGCTCGATACGATCGTTGTGCTGCAGATCCTGATGACTATTGGTTGGGTGAGGCGAAGCAGCGGTTGACGTGGTTCGTTGAGCCTGAGGTTGCCCTGCAGGGGGGCTATCAACACTTAGATTTTACTTGGTTTGCGGGCGGAAAACTCAACGCTAGTTACCAGTGCATCGATCGTCACCTCACCACCCGGGGAGACAAGACAGCCATCATTTGGGCTGCTGATGAAGTGGGGGTTTATGAACATATCTCTTATGCAGAGCTGAACCGAAGAGTGGGGCAAATGGCGAATGTCTTGCTTCGCTTCGGTGTCCAGAAGGGGGATCGGGTTTGTTTGTATTTGCCGATGATTCCGGAACTGGCGGTCGCGATGTTGGCCTGTGCCCGAATTGGCGCCATCCACTCCATCGTGTTTGCGGGCTTCTCAGCCAGTGCATTGCGGGATCGAATTTTGGACGCTGATTGCAAGGTCGTGATGACGGCCGATCAAGGCTTGCGGGGAGGAAAGACAATTCCGTTGAAGCTCACCACCGATGAGGCGGTGTCCCAATGCCCTTGCGTTGAGACTGTGCTGGTGGCCGAGCGAACGGGCGCCGATGTCTCCATGACCGCCGGAAGAGATCACTGGCTAGCACCTTTAGTCGCGGCTGAGCGTCCCCACAGCCCGCCGGTTTGGATGGATGCCGAGGACCCTTTGTTTATCCTGTATACCTCAGGCTCCACAGGCAAACCGAAAGGTGTCCAGCACAGCACGGGTGGCTACATGCTTTATGCCAGTTACACCCACGAATTGGTTTTCGATATTCATGAGGATGATGTGTACTTTTGTGCCGCTGATATCGGTTGGATCACCGGTCACAGCTACATCATCTATGGGCCCCTAGCCAACGGAGCCACAACGGTCATGTTCGAGTCTACGCCGCTCTATCCTGATGCAAGCCGTTACTGGCGCGTTGTCGAAGACTTGGAAGTAACCGTGTTTTACACAGCGCCAACAGCGATTAGAGCCATTGCTCGTGAGGGCGATGAACCGGTGAATCAACACAACCGAAGCAGTTTGCGCGTCCTTGGAACCGTTGGCGAGCCAATCAACCCGGACGTCTGGGAGTGGTACCATGATGTGGTGGGCCAAGGGCGCTGCGCCATCGTTGATACGTGGTGGCAGACAGAAACCGGCGGCATCATGATCAGTCCGCTACCAGGTGCAACGCCCACGAAGCCCGGATCGGCAACCTTACCCTTGCCGGGGGTCGAGCCTTTGCTGGTGGACGATGAGGGGCTTGAGATCGAGGGGAATGGGGTTTCTGGAAACCTTTGCATGAGACGTCCATGGCCGGGTCAAGCACGCACTATTTATGGTGACCACCATCGGTTTAGTGAGACTTATTTTAGCCATTTTCCAGGTTTGTATTTTACGGGCGATGGTTGTGACCGTGATGACGATGGTTACTATTGGATCACGGGTCGAGTTGACGATGTGATTAACGTGAGTGGACATCGGATGGGAACGGCCGAAGTGGAGAGTGCGTTGGTGGCGCACGAGACAGTGGCGGAAGCAGCGGTGGTAGGATTCCCTCATGAGATCAAAGGCACGGGTATTTACGCTTACGTTCAAACCACGTCAGGTGATGCAAATGCCTTGGAGGTGGTGGAAGCCCTTCGAGCCCAAGTCCGAAAGGAAATAGGCCCCATCGCGACACCCGATCGAATTCAATTGGTGCCGGGCTTACCGAAAACGAGAAGCGGCAAGATCATGCGCCGGATTCTGAGAAAAGTCGCCCTGGGCGAATATTCTGAACTGGGCGATGTCTCAACATTAGCCGACCCAACCGTTGTGGAAGCGATCGTTGAGGGGCATCGGCAAGAGGGCTGAAATTATCGAAAGATCAGATCTTTAGTTGGTCTTTAAGAGAGGTATTTAAAGGCGGTAAATTTTATGGCGACCGGGTTTATCGGTGAACGGTCCGTCCGGTTGCTACGCGTTTGTTCCGATAGGGGGTGGGAGCGTTGCCCCAGCATCATACAGTTCAGCAAAAGGAGTGAACTGCTCATGCCGCACGTCAATCGAATTGGGTCAGGATTAAACCATCATCAAGCGCAGGCTAACCAGTACATGGTGAAAGCCGGCGACACCTTGGCAAGGATCGCCCGTCAGCATGGTGTGTCGACCCAGCAACTCCTCGAGGCCAATCCCCAGATCCGTAACCCGAATCTCATTCACGCAGGTCAGATGCTCAATCTGCCAGCTCGAGTTGATGGGACCCAACCAGCCCATCGTGGCAATGCGCTGAGTGGGTTGACGGAAGCGACAGGGAATGGACGCGCTTCTGATTGGGATCGTTTTCAGAACAATCCGAACCAACGGTTGATGCGACGAGGTCAAAGAGGACCCGACATCGCAGCGCTTCAGGGACGATTGACCGAGTTGGGATACATGACCGAGGCTCAGCGTCAAACCGGACCGGGAATTTTCGGCTCGCTGACGGAGCGGGCTGTAACTCGATTTCAGCGAGATCACGGACTGACCGTGGACGGTGTGGTCGGCCCGCAGACTCGTGCGAGTTTGGGGGCGAGGCAAGCCGCACCGGCAGCAGCGCCTCCAGAGACGCCAGCGAATGTAGAGAATACTGAAGCAGTCGTTCCGAATCGTACCTTGAAATGGGGCAATGTCGGTCCCGATGTGGCCGGATTGCAAAAAGCACTGGTGGAGACGGGCTACATGACCGCCGAGGAGATGAATCGCGGCACGGGGATGTTTGGTCGCCTGACGGATCGGAGCGTCAAAGCCTTTCAGCGTGCTTGGAATTTGAGTGTCGATGGGGTCGTCGGTCCACAAACACAAGGAGCTTTGCGTCGAGCCCTCGCCGGTGAAACACCGCCCCAGCCTGAAGTCAGAACGAATCGTACCCAGGCGGCCGAGGGGACGACCGATACTCGGGCTTGGTTGCCCGTAAATGCTCCGCGCACGAACCAAGTCGGGAACCGTAGTGCCGCCAACTACAACGCGGTCCTCGATCAGTTCAGTGTGGGTAATAATCCCCGCTATGCCCGTCGACGCGGCAATACATATTGTAATATCTTCGTCTGGGATGCGACGAGGGCGATGGGTGCTGAAATACCTCACTGGGTCGATCAGCAAGGTCGCCCCGCTGAAGTGGGTGCCCGAGGCGCTTGGGAGATGGATGCCAACGATACCCATCGTTGGCTCGAAAACCAGGGCAGGAGTCAAGGTTGGCGCAAAGTAAGTGCTGCTGAGGCGCAACGGATGGCCAACACGGGGCACCCTGTCGTGGCAAGTTGGCGTAATCCAGGGGGAATTGGTCACATTGCCATGGTTCGTCCGAGCGCGGGTGAAATGCAGATTGCTCAAGCTGGCGCCAGGAACTTCAATGAAGGCAGCCTACGTCGCGGTTTTGGGAACGCCGCTGGAGCCACAGAGTTCTTCGTGAATGATTGACGAATCCGTCCCATCGACCATTGGATGAGTCGTTGTCAGACGCCCCCCGTATGCTACCGGTGCCCGGGGAGTAACCGAAGTGATGGATCGGCTGAATGATGCCCTTCGGTGGGGCTGGGGTTACCCATCCTTGCGTCCTCCCCAACGATTGGCGATCGAGACGGTTCTCTCCGGTCGTGACGCGTTGGTGGTTTTGCCGACAGGAGGTGGCAAGTCCATCTGTTACCAGTTACCTGCCTTGCTTGGAGACGGCCCCGTGCTCGTGGTCAGTCCCCTGATCGCTTTGATGGAAGATCAGGTGCAAGCAGCAAGACAGGCGGTGTCTGCTGCCGCTTTGCATTCGGAACAACCCGGCTCGATGCAATGGCAGATCGTTCAAGATTATATGGCAGGTCACATTCGACTACTCTACACGTCGCCCGAACGTTTGGTGCAGACGAAACTACTCGAGGAACTTAAGGGGAACCCACCGACTCTCGTCGCTGTGGATGAGGCCCATTGTATTTCCACGTGGGGACACGATTTTAGACCTGAATACAGGCAACTCGCAGCTCTTTTGAGAAACTTGTCCTGCCCAAGGATGGCGTTAACCGCGACAGCCACACCCAAAGTCGCTGAAGACATCGCTCGGCAGTTAGATTTACGACAACCCGAACAGATTCGTGCACCCGTTTATCGGTCCAACCTTACCTTTCGGGCGCAAGCTCGTCATGATTTGAAAGCGCAACTTCGCGGGTTACTCGGTGAGCGACGAGGCATGTGTGGCATCGTTTATTGTCGAAAGCGAAAGCAGGCGGAAGAGCTAGCCGCTTATTTTGCCGATCAAGATATCAACTGTGCACCCTTCCACGCGGGTTTACCCAGCGAGGTCAAACGAGAGACCCTCCAGCGGTTTTTGGGGGATCAGTTGGATGTGGTCTTTGCAACGGTCGCTTTTGGAATGGGAATCGATCGTCCCGATGTTCGATTCGTCATTCATGCAGCCTCACCGGATTCCCTTGAAGCGTACGTTCAAGAGGCGGGGAGAGCCGGTAGAGATGGTCTTCCTGCAGACTGTATTCTTCTTTTTGGTCAGGACGAAGTGGGTCTCGCCTACTTCTTCATCAACAAGGAAAATCCACCGCCTGATCGACGCCGAAGCCTGGAACAGGCCTTGAAACGAATGGGTCAATTTGCGCGTACCCCGCGGTGTCGACATCGTCAGATTTCGGAACATTTTGGTCAGTCGATTGAAGGAGGGGATTGTGGAACGTCTTGCGATGTGTGCCGGGGGGAGACCGAGGTGATTCAGTCCAATGAAGCGGCCATTGTTGCCCGTGTGGCTACCGGTCTCGTCGCCGAATTGGGGGGGCGCTTTGGTCGAGGACATCTCGCTGGAGTTCTTGCGGGATCGAAGGCAGAGCGTATTTTAAAATGGCGTCATCAAAACAGTGGATTTTACGGTGCTTTAAAGAGTTATGGAGAGAAGGGTGTGATCGAGTTAATTGATCAATTGATGACACACGAAGTTCTGATCACTGGCGAACATAATGGATATCCCGTGGTTCAATTGGGTCCTGTGGTAGCAACGAATTGCCCCCCCTTATCCAAACCCCTGACTTTGCGCGTTCGGACCCGTTCGAAGCTCCGAACGAAGGTCAGTATGAGCGGTATTGAGCAGCAAATTTTTGAGCGGCTTCGTGATTGGCGTCGAGAGTTGGCTCAGTCCTGGGGCAAGCCTGCCTATGTGGTGGCTTCGGATCGAAGTTTGACACACTTGGCCAAAATTCGGCCGACGACGGTGGGGGAGTTGACAGCCATCCACGGTTTTGGCGCCAAAAAAGTGGAGTCGCTCCAGGGCGAATTGCTGCCACTTATGGAAACAATTGTTGCTGAAATTGATAATGGTCGTGTCGAGTAACGGATGGCTTCAACTTCAAAAAGGCGGGACTTCCACCCGAATACGCGCACTCCAAAAATCTCGACATTGACAACCCATTTGTTGGAATCGAAGGGCGTCATCAACGCCTTCTCCCGAAATCGATGGATAGGCGGAGACTTCAATAAAGTGCGTCTCTTCTCGGTTAAGCGAAGGGATAAAAATCGATTCTGGTTCACTTTGGTTGATCGGAACGACCTCGTTGATCCCATTCTGTCCCGCTCGGTATTCAATATGGAACCACACTGCATGCATTGACCCTTCATTGTGATCTGAGGGCTGCCACGTGACCTCAAGTCGACCGTCGTCGAGCCCAGCGGCTTGCAAATTGACGGGAGGAGCGAGCGGCGATGCGCGCCATCGACAACTGAGCCGATCAACCTCCACTCCAGCCCTCGTCAAGCCAACAACGGTGTAGCCATAGAAATAATTTGCTTCGACCGCCTCATCGACTGCTTCAGTTTCTCCAAACACCGTGATGAACGGTTCACTCATTGGTGAGGATTCTGGGCAGGGGTTGTAAAAATCGATTCCATCTTGTCGCCGTTGGCTTCGATAGATTTGATATTGAGACGCTCCAGGTATTTCATTCCAGGCAATGGGGATCTGTCCCCAGCTTTGCGGTTCGAGAAATCGGAGTGGGTTCGTTGGGTTCTGTTCTTGGGTCCTGATTTCAACCACGTTACTCGAAAGTTCTTGACCGTTTGATGTTCGGATTTTGACCAGGACTGCATAGTCTCGTCCAGCGTCTAGAGGGGCGAAGGTATAAGCGATATTTTCTTCGTTTTGCCAGGCTTCGACGAGCCACCGGAACGGATCCTCACCGATCTCACGAATACCGTAGTAGACCTCTGCGGTGTTGGTTGGGACTGTAAACATAATATCGGCGCTCGTTGCCGTTACACGCTGGATTTCAAGATTTAGCTCAGACCCATCAGTTTCAAAGGTCGCTGTATTGATCTTCGGGGATTGACCGATGCGCGACTCAACGACGGGGTCCAGCTGGACTTCGATTCGGGGTGCCGTGGGGGTCTCCAACGGTTCAAAGGGATCCTGACCACACGAAACACTATGAAAAACCGGTATCAGTCCAAGGATTAATTTGGCTCGGCTATGTCGAGCTTTGTGGACCATCGTGCTGTGTTCCGTAGCCGTCTTAAGGCGTACACATGATATTGGTCACGCCTTGGAGAGGGCACCAGTTACAATTGTCGGTCCAGTTGCGATGAATGTTTCCTTGGTTACGAAAGAGGTGCCAGTTGGGGATGTTTGCAGCACAGTTATGGGTTGCCACATCGAAACTGACCGCCGTGCCGCGACCCTCCAATTGGCAAGCCCAGTTGGCGCAAGTTTGAGCATTTCCACAGCCATTCCAGCCGCTGCATTGTCCGTGGTGACCGTAGGCGTGCTGGCGGCCTCCCGTAATGTTAATAGCTTCTAGGGTG
>NZRT01000009.1 GCA_002696345.1 Myxococcales bacterium | reverse complement strand
GGCTCTCTCGAGGGCACGACGAACACGATGACTGTGGTACACTATCTCGGCTTTGGCGTCGCGGGCGTTTCGGTTCTCGCCGCTCTGGCTGGAGGATTTATCTGATGCGACACCTTCTTATACTTTCTCTGCCCTTGTTGACTTTGGGTTGTATTAACGAGGTGCGTGTCGGCAATCCTGCCTGCGATACCCGCGATGACTGCAAGCCGGAGGTCATCGGCAGTGAGTTTAAGGGATATAACTGTGTGGCCAATCAATGTGTCGCTAGCCTTTGCGGGAATGGAGACCTCGATCAGGATGCGTTGCCGGGCAGTGTGGAGTGGGAAGAGTGCGATGATGGCGATGATGATGACACCAATGCCTGCACAAACAGTTGCCGGCTGCCGTCCTGTGGTGATGGCGTCTTGCATGAAAGTGCTGGGGAGCAATGCGATGACCCCGAAGGCAATGATGACACGGTGGCAGACAAGTGCCGAACCGATTGTAAGTTGCCCCGGTGCGGCGATGGAGTCGCCGATACGGGCGAGGTCTGTGACGACGGGAACGATCTCGACAACGATGCCTGTTTGACCGGCTGCGCAGCAGAAGCAGCTTGTGGTGATGGAATCGTTCACGTCGGCGTGGAAGAGTGTGACGATGGTGAACGAAACGGTCAGGCGGCATGTCAGGCGGATTGCACCCTTGATCGCTGCGGTGATGGTGAACGCCAAGGCGCCGATGGTTCGGGAGCACAATGTCTCACCATCGACGACTGTCCGGATCCCCGTGAAACCTGTATCATCCTTGATCCGGAACAGCCTGGGACATGCGAAGGCTGGGGTGAAGAGTGCGATGAAGGTGAAGCGAACTCGGATGACGAGGCCAATGCATGTCGGACCAGCTGTCGTGCGGCCTATTGCGGAGACGGTGTCCAGGATGAAGGTGAATCATGTGACGATGGCAACCTGGTGAGCGGTGACGGCTGCACGGACACCTGCGAACAGGAAGAAACCATCTGTGGCGATATGATCGTCCAGCACCCAGAGGAATGCGACGACGGTAACCAAGACGATCAGGACGAGTGTCGCAACAGTTGCATGGCTGCGACCTGTGGTGATGGTATCCGGCGACTCGACGTACTCGCTGGTGTTGCGGGTCACGAGGAGTGTGATGACGGCAACGAGGTGGACGAGGACGGTTGTCGAACCAACTGCGTCGCTGCGATCTGTGGTGATTCGATCGTTCGTACGGACGTAGCAGAGGGTGAAGAGGGCTTCGAGAGTTGCGATGACGGCAATGAGTTTGACGACGACGCCTGCCCAACGACCTGTGTAATCGCTCACTGCGGCGATGGTTTGGTGCGCTCCGATATACCCGCCGGTCAAGAGGGGCATGAGGAATGCGACGATGGAAATGAAGTCGATGGCGATGAGTGCCGCAACACCTGCCAGGATGCCCGATGTGGCGATGGCGTCACTTGGATCGACGTCGAGCAATGCGATGATGGCAATGAGATTTTCGAGGACAGTTGTCTGAACTGCCAAAATGCTTCGTGTGGCGATGGGGTTCACCGTGAAGATCTTGGTGGTGGCACAGGACGGGCTTGCGGTGCCGGCCAAGGACCTTGTCCTGGCAACGAAGTTTGTCTTTGGGGCTTCTGTCGTCCCGAGGGCTACGAGTATTGCGACGATGGTAACGACCTTGATGACGACGGTTGTACCCCTGCATGTGTTCCCATGCCCTGTGGTGATGGGGAGATTCATACCGGTCAAACCTGTGATGACGGTAACCGGACCAACTTGGATGGATGCGACGCCTTATGTCAGTCGGAACCCTTCCCTTACTGTGTGGAAGAATACGACTTGGTGGTCATGCGAGAAGGGGAGTACGAAATCGTTGCCCTCGATGCTCGCAATGACCGGGCGATCGTAGGCTTCGAGGATGGTCTGGTCGCTGTTCTCGACCTGTCCCAACCGGGTTCGGTCATGAGCACCGTCTTTACGGATTCGCCAGTCGTCGACGTTGGTATCCGACCCGGCGATGAAATTACGCACTATGCCTCATTCCACGAAGACCAAGCTTTAATCTATTCGGGGAATGACATGCAGGTCACCGAGGACGGCTACTATTACCTACCGGACAATCGGCAGTTGACCATGGGAAGCTGGAGCTTCGATGGGGCCTGGGTCATGCAGGTAACGGGGAACACCGCCCCCGAGGAGATGGGGCAATGTGAGGACGACGGTGGGACCCCCTGTCGCGAAGATGCCGATTGTGGTGAGGACGTGTTGTGCATGGGTTACATCGCACCGGTGAACAATGAGCCGGGGATCTTTACCGTGCGAATGGAGAATGATCAGCCTGCGTACCCGGAGTCCACTTCGCTAAGGGAAGATGCCAACAGCCCACTACCGACGTTGCTTGCGGTGTCCCGAAGAGGTTACTATCTGCGGTACAACCTTGGCGAAGATCCTGAGATTCTCCGTGTCTACACAGATCTCCACGAGCCGATGGCCGATTCGGATATCGTCGGTGCTCGAGTGGCAGCTGGGAGCGGTGCTGAGGTGGTTGCGATCGCTCGGCCCAATGGCAACACCGGGATGCATTGGCTGATTCCCCCTCAAGAGGGCGGCGGCGAAGGCGGTGGCGGAGGCGGCCCAGGTGGTGGCCCTGGCGGCGGTGGTCAGCCCGGCGGTGGTGAACCTGGCGGTGGCGAACCCGGCGGCGGTGAGCCCGGCGGTGGCGAACCCGGCGGCGGCGAGCCTGGCGACGAGCCTCCTGTTGAAGACCCAGAAGCCATGTCCTTGATTCGTGAGGACGTGGTGACGCCGGGGACCCCGACGTGGTTGGTGCTCGATGATAGCGGCCTGATCGTTGCGCGTCGCACGGACGAGAGCCCTGGCGAAGTCAGCGTCTTTGATCATAGTCTCGGTTATTCCACTCGCACTCTGTCAGTGGCTGGTGGGCATGCCGTGAAAGATACCGCATTCTTTACTGTGAATGATCGTCAAGGCGTGCTGATCGCCACCGAGGGCGGCCGCTTGGCATTCATGCGATGTGAGGCGCCCTAGTGACGTCAGGATGGTAGGGGCTCTTTGGGCTGTCGCCTTTCCAGCGCAGCCCAAAGGGTCACTCCGGCGAGTCCAACCATCGCAGCGATTAAAAAGAGCCACCGAAGGCCCTCCACATCGCCAAGCCAACCGAAAAGCGGTCGGGTGCCGAGACCGGTCAGTTGCCAGAGGCCCATGCAACTGGCCATCGCAGTCCCACGTAATGCGATGTTTGTGCGGTCAACCACAGCTGCTGTGATCACGGGAAATGCATAACCATGACCGAAACCAGCCAGCAGTCCTGCGAGCAAGAAGTGACTGGTCGAGGTGGCAAAACCGGTCACCATTAGACTCAGGACGTAGGAGAGAAGCGCTGGGAAAAGGATGCGATTCGGACCCACTCGTTCCGGCAATCGAGCACCAAACAGCCGGACCAAGACTGAGCCGCCGGCATAGGTGAACCAGGCAATCGCTGGGTTCTCCAGATTTTGAGCTTTCGCTGCCACGGTGGAGAAGGTCATGAAGACGGCGGTCATGCCTGAAAATGTAACGACAGCAATCCAGACGGGGCGAAGGCGAGGCTGAGTTAAAGCGTCCCAACGTTGTCGTAGACTGTGAGGCTGTCTGGCTTCCACGACGTCTTGTTCATCGGGGACCGGCAGAAGAAAGAAGAGACTGCAGAGGACCAAGATACCAGCCACTGGATAGATGGTTTGAAGATCCTGCGTGGTTAGACCATAGGAGCCAATGATTGGGTTCAGCGCCAGTGGCAGAAGTCCCGAGATTCCGAAGAGGGCAATCCCTTCAACCCTTCTCGACGGGGGAACTTTGTCGGCGATGAAGGCGAAGAAGCCGGTGAATGCGATGGCACCGCCGATGCCGAAGAGGACCCGGGAGGTCCATAGGGCAGGCCCGAGGTGATCTGCTTGGCCCAGGAGAATTAAGCTACTCCCGGTGAATAGCGTGCCGAGAACCAAGCTCCACTTTCGACCCACGTGGTCGAGGGCCCAACCGATCGCTGGCTGGGCACAGATGCCGATCAGGGGGGACAGGCTGATGATCCAACCGATCGTACGGCGGTTGGCCCCCATCTCTTCAAGGGAGACCGGTAGCAACAGGAGCGTGGTCCAGGCGAGCGCTCCGAGAAAGTGTGCAACCACAAGGAAGACAAAGTCGCGGGTCAGCAGTTTTGGCTTTTCGGGCGACATTTTTGATTTGGATCCAGAAAGAACAGACAATTCAGGCTACAGTCCGTGTATGGTCCAGTCGCCCAACACAACGGAGCTTAGAAAGTCAATGCGTCGCTGCTCTGTCATCCTCCTTGCCGCCATCCTTTGGGGCTGTGGGGCTGAGACTTGTCCGGAGGTGGTTTGCGAGGATATCGTCTACGTCGGATTGGAGCCGCCCATCGAAGGTACCTACCAGGTGGAGTTGATGACGGAAGCCGGTACATTTAGCTTCTCGTGCAGCGAAGGCGTCGTCGATGGCGATGGCGCGGTCGCCTGCGACCAAGATGGATTCCAATTGCCCGGACGCCCTGAGCGCGTGGAGTTGCGTGTTCAAGCCGGTGTCTGGGGGGCAGAGCATCGATTTAATGAACTTCTCTACCATGAGGTTCGAGCAGGCGGTGCGGAATGCCCTTCTCTTTGCGTTCATGCTGAACTCAACTTGGTCATGCAATGATGCGCCTTCTTTACATTGTACTGGTCTTCGCGGTGACCGCCTGTGGAAACAGTGAGGCGCTCGAGGTCAACAGCGTGTGTGGTAACGAGTTATTGGAGCCGGGTGAGGGCTGTGATGACGGTAATTTGGACAACTCGGATGCGTGCACTGCGGACTGTCAGTTGGCGATTTGTGGCGACGGAATCCTCCCGGCAGGTCTGAGTCCAGACGATCCGAACTACGAAGCCTGCGATGATGGGAACCGGTATTGGAACGATGCCTGCAGCCGGGGTTGTCAGGAGGCTCGTTGTGGCGATGGCTTCACTCGTCTGGACAAGGCGGAGGGTGAAGAGGGGTATGAAGCCTGCGACGACGGCAACACCGATGATACCGACGCCTGTTTGAGTACTTGCCAGCGAGCAACTTGCGGCGATGGTGTCCGTCGGCAGGGGCCGTTTCCGGGGCGAGCAGGCTATGAGGAGTGCGACGATGGCAACACCATCGAAGGAGATGAGTGTTTGAGCAACTGCCGCCGAGCTCGTTGCGGTGACGGCATCCAAGGGCCCGACGAACAATGTGATGACGGGAACGCAGACCCGACAGACGCCTGTGCTGAATGTCAGTTGCCAAGCTGTGGCGATGGCCGTTTGCAGGAGGGTGAGTTGTGCGATGATGGCAATGAAGCTGATGACGATGCTTGTACTACGGCATGTGCACCGGCTCGTTGCGGTGATGGCTTTCGGTACATCGACCACGAGGATTGTGACGACGGCAATCTGGTCGAGACCGATCTCTGCACGAACGCATGTCAGATCGCCCGATGTGGTGATGGCGTCGTACGCAACGACCGAACCCCAGAAGACGAGGGGTTTGAGGATTGTGATGATGGCAATACTCAAGCTGGAGATGGTTGTTCGGACCGTTGCCTGACAGAAGCGTGCGGCAATGGGCGCCTCGATCCTGGCGAGGTCTGCGATGATGGAAACCGATTCGATGAGGATGATTGCACGGCAGCGTGCCGGGAGGCGATCTGTGGCGATGGCATTGTCGGCATTGGCCGCGATCGGCCGGAGGAATGTGATGACGGTAATGGTGCGAGCCGGGATGGTTGCTCTCGACACTGTCTGTTGGAGCATTGCGGCAACGGTCGTACAGATCCGGGCGAGCAATGCGATGACGGAAACCCGATCGAGGGTGATAACTGCACCAACGCATGTCGTGCAGGACGCTGTGGTGATGGAATTCTTCGCTATCAGTTCGAAGAATGCGATGACGGGAATCGTAATTCGAATGATGGGTGCATCAACAGCTGTTTGCGATCATTTTGTGGTGATGGATACACTTGGGCGGGACGTGAAGAGTGCGATGACGGGAATGATGTCGATGAAGACACATGCACTCGAGATTGTGAGGCCAATGTCTGCGGCAACGGCGAGCTCGAGCCCGGGGAGGTCTGCGACGACGGTAATCTCAATGATGAGGATCTGTGCCGTGCGGACTGCACACCTCAGCTTCTTGGTGACTCATTGATGGTGCCAGCGCAGGATTGTGCCGATCTGAAATCTCGACGCCCCGATGCCGCAACGGGGGATTATTGGTTGCGTCTCGGTGACGTTCCGATCCTTGCTCGCTGCGACCAAGAGACCGACGATGGGGGATGGACCCGGTGCGCTGGCATATTGCCGGATCTGCGCCCTGGTTTCGCCAGTGAGCGCTGGGGATCGCAAGATGAGGGAGCTTCATTCGGGATCGATTGTCAGGCGGCAGTGACTGCGGGGGGAGGAACCGCAGATTATCGCTTGAGTACTGAGGAGTTGGCGACGAACACGCTTCATACGGTGGTGACCGCGGCGGACTTTGATGGCGCCATAGAGTTTGAGCCCGGCACGGAACGCTGGGATCCACTGTACCGTTTCTGGATCGCAGAATATTGCGGCGAGGCGGGAGACTGCGGTCAGTTCATGAACACCGACGGGCAGTTGGAAAAGTGGCGGCGTCAAAGCTGCGATGGTGGGGTGTGTGGGGCTAGCGACCGACTGTTCTACGGCACGGATTTGCAGCGCTTTACCGATGATTTTGCACAGGAGCTTTCCAGCGACTTCCCGGGGGTTTGGCGCTATCTTTATCAGCGTTCCAGTTGTCCTTACGACCCTGATCGGGCCTGCGCTGGTAGTCTGACTGAAGACTATGATGGTCCGTACGGGATGGTGAATCGAACAGTGTATCATTGGGTTCGACGCCGGTGAGTGACGGGGAAGCGGGATCGGACACCGCCCCTGCACCAATGGCTGATTCCATCATCGATGAAGGCTCCGGCCCCGACCTTTTAAGCCGAGTCATTGCCGGTCTCCTGCTGGGCTTAATCTTGACCTGCTGGCCTCTGTTTACCGCCCGAGCATTTCCTCACCTGGGTCTTTTTGAGATACCCGACATCGTTCATTTGTCGATAGCGGCACTCCTGGCGTTGGCCTCTACTTTTGTGGTGATCAGCGGTGGATCCAGGCGCTTGTTATGGGTGACAACCGCTCTGCTTGGTTTCTGCATCGCGACCGATGAACTGCGTTTGCAGCCCTGGGCCTTCGAGATCTTCGTGTTCCTCATCCTACTTGCCTTGTGTGCTCCAGCCAAGGCGAGAGCCGGTATGCAACTTTATCTGGTGGGGCTGTATCTCTGGGCTGGTCTTCACAAGGCACAAGGGGAATTTATCGATCGAGTTGTGCCTTGGTTCGCCGAGCCTTTCGATTTTGAGTTGTCGGCGACTTCGACTTTGGTGGTGGGGATTGGGATTGTTGTGGCTGAGGCGGGCGGTGGACTCGCCTTGTTACTGCCTCCTCTTCGCCGAGTTGCGGTGTTGGTGTTGTTGGCGACCCATCTTGGGGTTTTGCTGGTTCTGGGTCCTTGGGGGCACGATTGGGATCTTAACGTTTGGCCCTGGAATGTGGGTCAAGCCCTGCTCCTCTGGCTGCTCTTTTGGCCGGAGCGGAAATCGGGTTTTGGAATTCTTCAGCGGGCGCCGAAGGCGATCCTCATCATCGCCGTCATTGTACCCGTACTCCATTTGGGGGCTTGGTGGCCGGCGAACCTGAGCCACGCACTGTACGCAGGAAACTATGCGCAGCCTGGATTTTTGGTTCTCCAAGCAGGTGCTCCTGTGGTGATGAAAGGCGGCCAACGAGACTATTTAGCTCCCGGACTTCCGCCACCGTTACGTGATGTTTTGGAGCAATCGCTTTCAAAACGTGCAGGCGAAGGCTGGGGCTTGATGCGGGTTCACGATTGGGCTGTTACCGATTTGGGGGCGACCATTCCGCCGGATGCTCGTGTCGCTCGTCGATTGTTTTGGGCGTTCTGTGAGCGTGCCAAGTCCAGGGACGACCTTCTTTTGATCATGCGGCCCAAACGAGTCCCATGGGTCGAAGAGGATATCGTTGTGATCGAAGATTGCGACGGTGTTGAGCAGGGCAGGCAGCCTTTGCCCGAAACCTGGCCTCGTTAGTCTAGGTCGATTTTTTCGTCGATATCCGCTTCGGTGAGGCGGGGTTTGGGCAATCGATCCGCCACCTGTTGCAGGAGACGGAAGCTCGCCGCCACGTAGTCTCGCACCGGCTCGCCAAAACGTTCCGCATAGGCCGCTGCAGTGGCTTCAAAAAGGGGGTCCTTACGTTTGGCGGTCAATTGGGCTGAGACTTTCCATAAAGGCTGTTGTTCCTTGCAACTGTAGAGTTCAGCCTCGACTCGAACCCGAATCGACTGGTTTCTCGGTTCCGTGTTTGGCTGCAGGATCAGGAGGCCCTCGAGGGGGGCCACGCATGAAGCGCTCCGATTGGGTTCGGCGGTCCATTGGGCGCTGTAGACCAGGAAGTCTAAGTGTTCATTAATATATTCCCTCGCCATGGTGCCCCACAGTCCACCGAGATCCTCACGACCTTCTGGGAGCGGGCTCACGAGCACCTGAATTCGCTTCACTCGATCCGCTTGTCTTATGTCCCAATCACCCCGTAGCCAGGCGGATCGAATCGGCGAGCAGGCACTGACGAGTACACCGAGTAGGACGATTGCTCTCATGAAGCCGGCTCAGCTTCATCGTCGGTGCGATTTGCGACCCGACGGTCGTGAAGGATTTGCAGAAGGGAGGGCATAATGGTGAAACTTACAGCCAAAGCCATGGACATCCCGACCACGGCTAAAAGCCCCACACTGCGCAAACCGGCATGATTCGTTGTGAGTAATGCTCCCCATCCGGCGAGGCTGGTCAGGGTTGAGCAAGCCACGGCCGCACCGACGGAGCGCATCGCTGTGTATGGGCTCGCACCTTCCAAGAATCGATGGATTAGGTAGACGCCATGACTGATGCCGTAGCCGAGCAAAATGGTGAAGACCACGACGTTCATGAAGTTGAGGTCCCAATCAGCGATCGCCATCAGACCCAATGCGCTGGTTAGCCCGATCACAAGAGGTAGAAGAGCGACTACCGTACGCCGTATCCGCTTCAAGTCGACCATCAGGATCACGAGTAGAATGCCCGCGGTCAGCATAAACAACACGAGCCCATCCTCGATGACGATGCGCGCCAGTTTAGCCCAGAGGGTGCCGACGCCTGCCGAGCGATAAGCTGTTCCATCCTCGAGGGTGATCACCTTCGCCTGCTCATTAAAGCGCAGTAACTGTTGGCCGTCGAAGACATCGACGCTCGGGTAGATGTAGGTGAGCCAGCCTTGGTTCTCAGGTTTCGCCTCCGGCAAGCTTTTGAATTGGTCGATGAGAACGGGGGGGAGAATCCCGTGATCGAAGGGTTTCAGTTGGGTGAACTTCAACAAGGTGTCGAAGTGTTCGAGATGTTCCTCTGGAATATGGTCTCGATCCAGTTCTTGGAGTTCGAGTCCCCATTCGGCAAGGATCGCCGAGTTTGCCTCTTGTTGTTCTTTGGGAGGGACAAAAGTGAACAACGAGATGATCTGCTCGAAGCTGTCGAACTTCTCTCGATCGAGGGGGGTGAAGTAGTCGAAAATCCGCTTCGCTTCCTGCAGGTTGGGCGTGAAGATCGCCAAAGGTTCTGCATTGATGCTAAATCGCCGATCGATTTCGTCCCGCATCATCAGGGACTCTTGTCGGTCGGGCAACAAGGAGCGACTCGAGTAGTTAAAGCCAATCCGATGGGCTTGACTGCTCAACACAATGGCGACGATCGTCGCCAAGGTGAGCAGTAGTTTGGGGCGCGGAATGCGTCGCTCAGATCCGGTTTCCTTCTGTTCCTCCAAGGGGATGAAACCGACGACACGACGTGCTCGTCCTCCCCCCGTGCGCTCTAAGGCCATCAGCAGAGCCGGGCACCACGCATAAATACTGAGCATTACCAGTAAAATGCCCACCCCAGCGATCAGGCCAAACTCCGAAAATCCTTTGAAGCTCGATAGGGTCAGAATGAAGAACGCAGAGCCTGTGGCAATGGCTGAAATAGCAGAAGCTTGTCCGGATCCAATCACCGCCTTCTGGATCGCCTCTTCGATGCTTTGTTCGTGACCGAATTCCTCTCGAAGTCGGTAGAGAAAATGAATACCAAAATCGATCCCAAGTCCCATGAGAATCGCTGCGAGCATTCCGGTAATCATGTTGAGTTCACCGATCGCGACGGCCGCAAAGCCGAAGGTCATGGCGACGCCGACGACGAGACCGGATAAAACCACCAAGATGCTGCCCGCTTTCCGGCCGAGGAAGAGCAAAAGCACGAGGGCAATCCCGCCGAGGGCGACAAAACTGGTGGGGATAAGTGCAGAGTTGATCAGGGCGGCGTTGTCGGCGTTGATCTTGTACGAGCCCGCAAAGCCATATTCGATCCGAGTGCTTTCAGGGGCTGGTTGACCGTCGTAATCTTCGACGAACTGCAGGTTGCCTTCAGGCCCTTTGAAATCAGCGAGGTCTTTCCGGAGTTTGCGAATGAGCCCTTCGGTTTTCTCGAGTTCATTGGTGTCCCACTTCGGTCGGGTGACCAGCAGGACCATCTTGCCATCATCACTGATGTAGAAGTCATCCGTGATGCTTTTGCGGCCGACTCGACGGTATTTGTCGATGATCGGATCCAGGTTCATTTCATAGGGCTTGGTCTCTTCGATTTCGAAGAAGAAAGGACTGGCTCGGCGGATGACATCTTTGAGCTTGGCGCTCACCTGCCGACGAACTTCTTTCAGATCTTCTGTCGCCATGAACAAGGGAGCACGGTCTCGAATAAACCAGGCTGGCATTTGGTAAACGACGCTGCGGAATTCTGGGTGGTCAGCAAGGAGCTTTTTCGCCAGTGCTGCGGTCGCTTCTTTCAGTTGCTTACGATCGGAGCCCCTCAAGCCGATCAGTAAGTGTCCAGAGCCACCCACCATATCGATCAGACGTCGGACATCTTTGACCTCTTGGAAATCAGGATCGATGAGATCCAGCTGGTTGTGATTCACCGTGATGAGTGCTTTTGCCGTGATTCCAGAAGCCACAGCGAGACCACCTAAGAAAGCCAGCGTCATCAGAGGGCGGTTCAAGACCAACCCGAGATAACGGGCGACCAGGCGGTGAAGTAGGGTCACTTGCTGACCGTCACCTTCGCCAGGCGAGTTTCCATTTTCTCAAGCAGTGAGTTCCAGCCACCGCGCTTCATAAGCGGTTGGATTTGTTGCTCACGAATGCCTTCCAGCATCCAGTCGCCCATGACCTTCACGTCGACAATCTTCCAGCCTTTCTTTTGGGTCAGCCGAAAGACGACCTTCATCTCTTTCTTTTTCAGTGCATGCATCAACACCACATTGCAGGGCAGATCGACCATCCGGCCTTCCACTTTTGCCTTGGAGCAAACGATGGATTTTAGGTGCTCAAAATTTTTGCGTACTTTGGGAAATGCCAGGGCTGCGAAGAGGCCTTGAAAGTTGCGGGTAAAGCGCTTGCGCTCCGCTGGAGACGCTTTCGCCCAATGACCCTGAAGCAAACGCTTTCCTTGGTCCTCTCCTGAGAGCAGCTTGAGCGCTTTAGCATCCCGTTCATAGCGAACGAGTTTGACGAGTTTCTTCACACTCTTTTCCTGCGGTCCAGTGGCCCCCACGGCCGGAGCCAGCAAGAGAACCGATAAGATCAGCGCTGGTCGTGCCATGTCGCCTCCGTTGGCAGTCAAAACGGTCTATGCTTCTAGCGATTCAAGGTCAATCACCATCCCTTGACAGTTTCAGGCTGGAGCATTGTCATATGGCTTGGAGAGTCGAGTCGTGGAATTGAAGGCAGTGGTCGCTCCTGCGCCCTACCAAAAAGGAGCTGAGCTCCTCATGGTCGAAGCTCGGCCGGAAACTCTCGTCGCCGAAGAGCGCTCACCGATGCACTTGTGTGTGGTCATCGATCGCAGCAGTTCCATGACTGGGCGTCCGCTGTCCTTGGTTGGACGGGCAGTGCAGATCCTGAGCGCTCGTTTGCAAGCGGGTGATTACCTGGCTCTGATTCTGTTCGATGAGACGGCGGAAGAGGTTCTCCCCATGACTCGTTTGGATGGGTCCGATCTCGAGGGACTCGAGGAGTGGATCGGGCCGATTCGGGTGGGGCAGGGGACCGATCTCGAAGGCGCTTTGGTGTTGGCTGCTCGGAGTTTTGAGGGCCAGTACGTGCGGGGCGCACAGCGCCGAGTGCTGCTGATCAGCGACGGGTTTCCCAGCCAGGGAGCCACGCAAATCGGGCAGTTCCGCAACCTGGGGCATCGCCTGATGGAAGATCAGGGCGTCAGTATCTCCACCGTCGCCATGGGCGAAGAAGCGAACCATGCGATTCTGGAGAGCCTTGTCGGTCCGGGAAGCGGTAATTTTTACGCGGTTCACGACAGCGGCGGTTTAGCAGGGGCTTTGGCCGCGGAACTGGACGCCGCCCGTTCCGCCATTGCGATGAGCGCCGAACTTTATGTGGAGGTTGGTCCCGGGCTCAAAAGCCTCCGTTTATTACAGTCTTACAGCAACGCGCCCCATGCGGAAGGTTTGGTGGTTCACTTGGGACCGATCGCAGCGGGTGTGCCCCGAGTGATTCTCGGTCGGGTCGAATCGGATCGCAGCCAACGTATGGGTTCGGTGAAGTTGTTTTGGCAGGGGCTAGCCGGCAAAGAAGCTGCCATTGCGCCCATCGAGTGGGTGGATGAGATGGATGAGGTCGCCGCCCGCCAACTGCGTCGGGAAATGGGTTTACTGCACATGATTACCGCCGAGGAACATTATTGGCGTTGGCAGGAGCGAGATCCGGCTCGGGCTCGGGGCTATTTGGCCAAGGCGAGAGAGTGGCTTCAGACCCTTGCCTCCGAGAACCTCCTGCCCGCCGATCTGCTGAATCTCCATCGCGTGCGCTTGTCCGACACCAGCGATCGACTAGAGATTGGGGTGGGGATGTCGGGCCAGTTCGCCGTCAGCCGGCAGCCTCGAGCCCTCCCCGCACCGGGAGTTGATAGCGAGCATTAAGGTCACCGGCGTCATCGGACGTGGCGAATTCACCCCATCAGTTGCGGGCAGGGATAGAAATCGGTTCATTGATGCGAGTATCTTGCCGATGTGGGGCAAGAGCTCGCTGTCGATTGTCTCCCCAGCAAGTCCAATGTCCGGTATTAACTTGGGCACAGCTGTAGTTCGCCCCACTTCGTACTCTTGTGAACCATTTACCTTCGGGGGGCTCGATAATGGCGCCTTCAACGCCGGGAGTATTTTGCCAAGTGAAGGGGGTTTCGGTCCCCAACTGACCCAGTTGGTTATCCCCGAAACAGATCACAGGACCATTGGCACTGACGGCGCAGGTGTGGAGTTCTCCCGACGAAACATCGATCAGGACCTCCTCCCTAAGGTCGACGGCTTCATGACGTAGGTTGACCCGCCTTGGATCCACCCCCCCAAATGCATTTGGGGATGTTCCGTTGGCTCCACTTAAACTTGTACCCCAACAATACAATTCGCCGGGACCACCGATGGCGCAAGCATGGGCACCGCCAACGGCGAGACGCCGGATTTGCGCTGTGGCTTCAGAGCTACCGTCCCAGTTAACGGGACCCAGTGCTGTCGGACCGATGACAAAGGTTGCATTGGGAGCCCCGCCCAACTCCAGGTAGCCTAGTTGAAAGTGCATGTTCCGCCCCCAGCACCAAACCTCGCCTCGATCGTTCAGGGCACAACTGTGGTGGACACCGCTTTCCAGAGCAATCCACGCCCGATTTTGTGGAAGTGCCACCTCAGTCAGGGGACTAATGACGGTTTGCGCTTCCGGGTTGGGGACTTGACCAAGAGCCGAGCGGGTCAAGCCCATGCAGTAGATCCGCCGTCCCGGATCTGCCCCCTCCAACACCCCATAAAAGCAACTGTGATTGGCGCCGGCCGAAGCCAGGAGGACATCGCTCAAGCCCCTAACGAGCACGGGTTCGAGTTGGCACAAAGAGGGCGCATCGCAGCCTTCGTTAAAGGCTCCGAGGGCGCAGATGTCGAGATCGTGAATGATGACCTGTTCCGGGCAGTCTTGCCCCTCGGCGACGCCCGTATTGGTGGTTTGAGCAAGTTGATTGCGGCCCCAACCATAGACCCTTTGGTCCTTGGTGATGGTGAAGATTTGCTCTCCAGCAATGCCGCTGTGAAGGCTCACGACGTCCGCCGCTCGAAGCCCAGGACCCTCTTCATCTCGGGTGAGGTGCGGGAAGGGAAGAGGGCGTTCAGTATTTCGTGCGTTAGGAAGAACGCCCAGTTCGCCGGCAAGGGAGGGCCCTTGGCCCATCATTTGAAAGCGGTAGCTACTATTTTCTTCAGCGGGAAAGTCATTTTCAGGCCACTGCCCGAGAAAGAGTAAACTTGACTGACCGGGAACGAGTTGATCCCGGTCGGTTTCCTGGCGACAGCTTCCATCACAACCATCACCTCGACGGTCATTCCGATCATCGCAGGACTCTCCAGTTTGGAGGATGCCATCGCCACAGCCGAGTCGGTCTCGATCGTCCCGTGGTACTGGAGCCGGTAGTTCTTCTGGCTCGTCTTCACAGTCTTGATCGTCGGGCGCCGGTGGGCAACGATTGCTCAGATCCTGAACTGGTGCGTTGGAATCCACGGTTATTTCCGGGGGTCGGTACCAGATCAAGGTTTGTCGCTCCGCTTCATAGGTATTGTCTCGAAGCGCGATGAGGCCCTCACCAGCTAAGGTCAGGTCCTCATTGCGGCCCCAATCATTGAGATCGATGAGAATGGGAGCCGATGCATTGCCTGAAAGGGAATTGTTCTGCAGCGAGACCGCTGCACTAGCCGTCACCAGAACACCGAACCCTGTTTCAGCCATGCTCTGCAGTCCTCCTTGCTCTCTACCTCGGGTCATAGTCACTGTGTTGCCCTCCCCGAGGAAGGCCGCCAGCATACCATCCACATGCACCCCTGCGTGCCGAGCTCCTGTGATCTGGTTGTTCGAGAGGGTGAGTGTATCGCCAGGTTCCATAAAGCTATCCGCCCGAATGCCAGGTCCACCCGGCGAGACTCTATCACCGTAGCTGATGTTGTTGTTGGCGATGGTCACTCGTCTGCTGCGAGCCACGCGAATGCCTCGATGCGTCACCCCGGAAATAGTATTGCCTGTTACAGTCAGTTCATCACCGTAAAAGACATCGATGGAGATACCATCGGTTCCGATCGGGCCGAGGAACGTATTGTCCTCAAGCGTCCAACTTCCAAAGATTTCGCGAGCAGACACACCTGAGCCACCCATGACTTCGAGGCTATTGCCCGCAACTCGAAAACCGGAGCCACTAAAGTCAACGATACTCACGCCGTCATCACCGATGGGCCCGCGAAAGGTATTGTCTTCCAGCGTCCAACTCCCAACGGCACCTTGGCTGTCGACACTGCTTCCGTCGACGTGATGAAAGGTCGAGGTGGCGACATGGAAAGTTGAGCCACCGAAGTCGATGACGCTGATCCCATCATTGCCAATGGGTCCACGGAAGGTATTGTCCTCCAAAGTCCAACTGCCCAAGGAGCCCGTGCTGTCTAAGCCTTTGCCATTGATGGCTTCAAAATGACTTCCACTCACCCGAAAACCCGACCCGCTAAAGTCAACGATATTGACTCCATCGGTACCGATGGGTCCGCGGAAGGTGTTGTCCTCTAAGGTCCAACTGCCCAGTGAATCGATGCTATCTACAGCATTTCCGTTGATGGCTTCGAACTGATTTCTAGTTAAGCTGAAGCCGGAGCCCCTAAAGTTGACAATGCTGACTCCATCCATACCGATCGGCCCGAGAAAGGTGTTGTCTTCCAACGTCCAACTACCGGTAGCCTGCCATCCTCGTATGGCATGGCCATCGATGGCGCCGAATTCAACGTCGACAATGTGGATGTCGCCTCCGCCTCTAATCTGGATGCCATGCCCTCGGCCTGTAGTCTGAATTTTGAGTTTTTGCGCCTCAATGCTTGCGTTCCCGCTCACCTCCAGCAGCGCTTGAGCTTCGGGGCTGCCATGGAGTTGCAACGAGGCAAGGCGCAGCTTTTCGCTCCGCTGGTCAATCAGAGCCCCGTTCGCACTGCGAAGGATCACATGACCTTCACAGCTGCCGATCAGAGTGATGGAGCGTTCTGTCGGGGGGCTGCTGAGTTGCCACTCATGGGCTTGGGGGGCTGCCATCAAAAGCAGGAGGGGCGTGTCCCCTTGATGGAGGGGGGGCAGGTCGCCACGGGGCGTTTCCGGGCCTCGGCCATCATGGGTGCCACCGGCTCGAACATAAATTACCTCAACCCCTGAAGTTTGCGCCCAAGGATGATTCACTTGAAATTCATGGGGTGTGCAGTCGGGAGTGATCCCTCCAGCGTCAGGGGCACTCCCAGGAGGAGTTTGGGAGTTAACGCTGGCATCGATCGGCAAAGGTAAGCCCGCATCTATTGGTGCGACGGCCGGTTCACAGCCACCGACGAGAAGGCAGAGGCAACAGCTTATTTGGATTGGAAGTGATCGCACCGCTGATAGCTACCTTACCGAGTCACCATCAATCAAGTTGAGGGTAAGGTTGCCTGAGGCGTGAATCGAGTGCTGTCCGTTCGCAGAGCGGCAAAATGTTCTCATTGGGGGGGCGGGGCGGGCAGTGGCATGGGCGGACTCACCGCTGGCGTAAGGCGCCGATTTTGTGGGTGGATGATGCCCGTACCATTGGAGCCCCAGCAGAACCATTGACCCACGCTGTCTTGAGCACAGGTATGTTTTGCGCCGCTTGTGACGGAAACGTATGGGCGTTCGTTACGAGGCGCGTGGACGAAGCCGCTCATGCCCTCGGACCATGTGAAGACGGCACCTCCTTCTGGGCAATTTTGATCACCCTCAACGCAAGCGCCCAGCGCGGAATTGTCGTTGGCCCCAAAGCAAGCGACGGAGCCCTCGCTCGTCACAGCACAGCTATGCTTCTCGCCACATGCGACATCCGTAAAATGAGCATCCCTGAGGTCGTAGCCTGGCTGAGTCTGTGCAAACAATAAAACCCTTCGAGGCCTACTGCCGCTGTCATCTGAACGTCTCCCAACCGCGCCATAAGTTCCGTCTCCCCAGCAATAAAGTTTGCCCTCGGTATCGATCGCACAGGAATGTTTTTGTCCAACCGCTAGGTGTGTGAAGTAGCCTGTAGGTCGAACATAATCCTCCTCCTCACCGGCTAGATTAGTGGGACCGAGCACAAAGACGGGGGGGCTAGCGACTCGGATCTGCCCATCACCCAACTGCCCATAATCTTTGCGCCCCCAACACCAGACTTCGCCTCGTTCGTTGAGCGCGCAGTTGTGGTTTTGTCCGCTTGCTAGCACACGCCACGGGCCTGTCGTTGGGAAGGAGGGGGCCGTGAGTGGGATGGGACTTAAGCCATGTTCTTCACCGATTGCATCCGTGGCCCGGCCCATGCAGTAAATCTTGGGTTCGATATCGTCGGCCATCCAGCCGTAGAAGCAACTATGGGTTCCACCGGCAGAAGCCTGTAAGCCCCGCTCGAGGTCTGCACTCACGAGTCGAGGCTCCGTCAGGCACTCCCGTAGTGGTCCATGACCATTACTGCATTCCGCCACACCCAGAGGCTGTGCCCCACCGACGGCTTCTATGGTTTGAGCTTCATCATTCCTGCCCCAGCCATAGACTCTTTGGTTTTGCGAGATGGCAAAATATTGAGCTGCGAAGGCGCCACCATGCAGACTGACTATGATCTCTTGATCTACACAATGCTCGTCTCGGTCACCGGGCTTGACGACAAGATTTCCAAACAAAGAACAGCCCGCATCAGAGAGTCGGTTCGGCAGATCGGGATCTTCGCCGCCGGTGCATTCGTTCTCGCCCGGATTCCAGTTGCATGCTCGTCCGATTTCACCACCCATGGAAGGGCCTTGTCCCATTAAGGAGTAAATCTTTGTGCCTGTTCCTCCTCCCACATCTTCGTACCAAGGTCCTCGGAACAGAAGACTCCAGCCCGCCGTGGTCACATGATCACGCTCCGTCTCAATCTGGCAGTCGGCGCTGCAGCCATCGCCGTTACGCCGATTGCCGTCATCGCATTCTTCACCATAACCCTGACAGCTGCCCGTTTCGCCGGCCAGGTAACAGGTTTCCCTTGGGTTCTGGCAGTCCGATGAGCTTGTGCACACATCACCGGAGCCACCGGACCAGAAGGCACCGACACGAACGCCATCCCCACAACCAACATCGTCGATAGGGGCTCGGTTGATGGGGACGGGGAGGAGTCGCGCAGGCGTAGGAGAGCAGGGCACCCCCTCGGGGGCGTCTGGGCAGCGACCACTTCGATCGTCCACCTCTGTGTCACTGATCACCGAGACCCCTCTCGGCCGGTGCCAAACCCGCGTGTCGCCGTCTTGGGTGTTGCCAGCAAATCGTAAGGTTCCCTCTCCCGATAACGTGCGATCACTGGGCGTCGACCAATCGTAGAGATCCACAAGGAGGGGGCCTGCGCTGTTGCCGGTGAGCTGATTGTTGGTCGCACTGACGCGCGCACTGGCGGTGACGAGGATACCGTAGGGGGGCAAAGGAGGATGATCACCACCTTGTTCTCGAGTCCTACCGTTGACGAACTCGTTGTTGTTCATCTCCACATTGGCTGCATTGCCGTCGATGTAGACGCCGGGTTCAAAGCTGCCTTCCACTCGATTACCAGAAAGTGCCAGCGTGTCGTCTGCCGTAGCAAAGTTCGCGCCGTAAAGACCCGGTCCGCCGGGTGCGGCAGTATCTGAATAGGTAATTTGGTTCCCGCTGATGGTGGTATTGATGCCACCGACGGTGCGAATCCCGACCCGCTCCACACCGGTCATGGTGTTGCCGGTGATGGCAAGGCCATCGCCCCGGAAGCCCTCGACGGAAATCCCATCGAGACCCACGGGACCTTGGAAGGTGTTGTCCTCGAGTGTCCAACTGCCTACGGCATCACGGGCGACGATGCCCGAACCAGCAATTTGTTCGAAGGTGTTCACCCCAGCGACTCGAAAACCGGAGCCGGAGAAGTCGACGATACTGATACCGTCACCACCGATGGGACCGAGAAAGGTATTGTCCTCCAGTGTCCAACTACCCAGTGCATTCTGGACATCGACGGCAGCGCCTTTGATATCTTGAAACTTATTTTGGTCTGCTATTCGAAAGCCGGATCCGCTAAAGTCCACGATGCTGATCCCGTCAGCGCCGATGGGACCGAGAAAGGTATTGTCCTCCAATGTCCAACTGCCTTGCGCTCGTTGAACAGCGAGGCCGGTCCCCGTGATCGATTGAAAGGTATTTTCTCCGGTCATGCGGAAGCCCGAGCCACCGAAGTCGACGATGCTGATACCGTCCAATCCAATAGGCCCCAAAAAGGTGTTGTCCTCTAGGGTCCAACTCCCCACCGCTTGCTCGCCGCTCAATGCGTGCCCACCAATGGCGGCAAAGTGACTATGTTGCAGTGTGATATCACCACCCGCTTCGATATGAATACCGTGACTGTCGCCGGTCGTGGTGATCGAGAGGTGATCGGCCGACAGACTGCCGGCGCCACTCACCTCGATCAGGGCTTGGTCCCCAGCGGTGCCCCTCAGGCCTAGCCGGGCGAGGCGCAGTTCACCACCTTGTTGGTGAATGAGGGGGGCTCCCTGAGCCTCAAGTTGAACGATCTCAGCACAACTTCCGATGAGGGCAAGAGGGCGCGTGATGGCATCCAGTTGGAGGTTCCAGGTGTGAGCTTCGGCGGCAGCAAACAGCACCACGACCGGGCTATCGCTGGCCGGCATTGCGTTGAATTCCCCGGCGGGTGTCTCTGCCGAGCTTCCATCACCGGTGGCACCGCTGCGCACGTAGATGGTTTGGGCGCCATCGATCTGGGCAAAGGGGTGATCCAGACGAAAAGCGTCCCCATCGCAGGGCACCGAGCCGGCGTCAGCGGCGACAACACCTCCATCGTTAGCAGATGAGCCTGCATCGAGAGGCGCCGGCCCTGTGTCTTGATTTGGTGTCACAAACCCGCTGTCCG
>NZRT01000008.1 GCA_002696345.1 Myxococcales bacterium | reverse complement strand
CGAAGAAGCCTGCAGCGAAGAAGCCTGCAGCGAAGAAGCCTGCAGCGAAGAAGCCTGCAGCGAAGAAGCCTGCAGCGAAGAAGCCTGCAGCCAAGAAAGCTGAAGCGAAGAAGCCTGCAGCAAAGAAAGCTGAGGCGAAGAAGCCTGCAGTGAAGAAAGCTGAGGCGAAGAAGCCTGCAGCGAAGAAAGCTGAAGCGAAGAAGCCTGCAGCCAAGAAAGCTGCGGTGCAGAAGGAGGCGAGTAAGAAATCGACGCCGAAGAAGCGTAAGGCGCCCTCAAAGAAGGATGATGATTCGGAATCGTTGCAGGGTAGCGAAACGGACGAAGGTGTCGACCTAGAGGCAAGTGAAGAGGCGGCTCTCGAAGCGGAAGCGGCACAGAAAGCGGAAGCTCAACCTTCGGAAAAAGATCTGCTTGCTGCAGCCACTGAGATGGATGACGACGCAGGAGGCGGCGATGACGCCGCTCTTGAGATGTTGGCTGAACTCACTTCGGACGCTCCTGCGAAGAAGCCGAAAGCAGGCGGAACCAAGAAGTCGACGGCGAAAAAGAGCGTTCGTCGAGAAGGGTCCAGCCAGGATCCTGTTCGAGCGTATTTACGTCGTATGGGTGCCGTTCCTTTGTTGGATCGGGAAGGCGAAGTCGAGATTTCACGGCAGATCGAAGAAGCAGAGCACAACGTTTATCGGGTTCTGCTCGATTGTCGTCTCGCGACGACGGCCCTTCGTGAGCGCTTTGAGCAACTCGCAAACGCAGATCTTCGGATGCGGGATTTAATTAAGGACGCAGATGAGACAGAGCAGGGAATGCCCGACGAGGAACGCCTCGTCAGATCGCTGGACACCTTCGAGGGATTTCGAGTGGTCCAGCGTCGTATTGAGGAGAACCTGCTTCGTCTCAGTCGTGTTCGCTCAGACAAGCGTCCAAGCGTCGAGGATGAACTGAACCGACTCAAAGAAAACCGTCTCGAAGCGTTCTTGAGATTGCGTCTCAATCAAAACACGCTGAATGCGCTTACGATTACGGTCCGTGACTTTGTGGAGCGTGGCGCAACCTACACAGACGATTTAGCGGATGCTCGTGCACGGAGTTTCCATCTGAAGATGAAGCCCTTGGCTGCACTGTCCTTTGCTCAATCTGGTAATTATCGAAAGATGTTGGAGAAACATCTACCCGAGCAGACTCATATTCGTCAGCACGAGTTGCGCGAGCAACTTAATCGGCAACAAATTGCGATGAAGCGCCTTGAGCGCCTTGAGCGACAGAATAAGATTTCTTTCGACGAGGTCTCCGATTTGTATGACCGTATCGTCTTCGCTGAAGATGAGGTTCGGCGGGCAAAGACTCGACTGATTGAAGCAAACCTTCGTTTAGTGGTCAGTATTGCCAAGAAATACATGAATCGAGGGCTGCAGTTCTTGGATTTAATCCAAGAGGGCAATATCGGCCTCATGAAGGGCGTCGATAAGTTCGAGTATCGTCGGGGGTTTAAGTTCAGTACTTACGCCACCTGGTGGATTCGTCAGGCAATCACTCGAGCGATCGCTGACCAAGCTCGAACCATTCGCGTCCCTGTGCATATGATCGAGACGATCAATAAGTTGGCTCGGGTGCGGCGCACGCTCTTTCAGGAGTTGGGAAGAGAGCCGACCCCGGAAGAGATCGCTGAAAAGATGGAGCTTCCGGTAGACCGGGTTCTGAAGGTGTTAAAAATCACCAAAGAGCCTATCTCCCTGGAGACTCCGATCGGTGAAGAGGAAGACAGCCAGTTAGGTGACTTCATCGAAGACCGAAACGCTATTCATCCGGATGCTGCGGCGCTGAGTCATGATCTTGCAGCCTCGGTACGCAGGGTGCTCGCAACGCTGACTCCCCGTGAAGAAAAGGTGCTTCGAATGCGCTTTGGGATTGGTGAGAAATCCGACCATACGCTGGAGGAAGTGGGACAAGACTTCCACGTGACTCGTGAGCGGATCCGGCAAATCGAGGCAAAAGCGCTACGTAAGTTGCGTCATGCAACTCGAGCGAAGGTGATTGCACCCTATTTGGACCCCGATGGACAAGGTACGGGTCTCTGGTAGCCTCGTTATCTTTCGCCTTCTTTGGGGGCTTTGGTCGCCGGATCAGTGTCCTCGGGTAATGGATAGGTCAACTCGAGACGCACGTCCTTATAATCGCCACAACTATCTTCCACATTACGGCGTTCGTCGATCGCAACGAAACTGAGTATGTAGGGTTCTGCTTGGCGTTTGAAGGGGCCGAGGAAGCCCCGAGCAGTACCATCACCAGTTGCGGTTAAGTTAAAGGGTACAAAACGATCCTTGTGATCCCTGAGTAGCAAGCGGCAGTCGGGCGACCACTTTGGGCTGAGCAGCACCACACCGACCTTTTCTCCCGGCAGTTGGATCGGCTCATTGTCGCAGCGGCGTTCTCGCTCAGCAAGTCGTAAAAGAATTGGGCAAGGTGGAACAGAGGGGCCGCTGTCCATGAGAATATCCTCGACGGGAGCAGTCGTCACTGGAGCCAGACGGCTCAAGCCCCAAACGAGCAGAATGAGGCAGCCCAGAACGACCGGTGCTACCCGCCAGCGACGCCGGCGTGAAACCCTACGCGGTACCCTTGTTGTGGTCATTTTTTCTTACGGGGAAGCAGTTGGTAGCCACAATGCGGCATCGTCTCGGCTGCGTAAGGATTTTCCAAACGTCCTCGCCTTTGAATCCAGTCAGCGTCAACCATTGGACATGTCATGACCACGAATTCGCCTCGGTCTTTAGGGACTTTCTGCCAATGCGCTCGACATTCAACACTAACGCTTTTGTAGAGATTACGCTGACTTTTAAGATCCTTTGGAACCGATGCGATCAACTTTCGAACGGCTACAGGGGTGTCCTTGTAGAGGAGAAGCCCTTTGAGTGACTGAGCAGCAAGCCGTGTGTCGCCTTTAAACAGAGCCTGATGGGCAGCGACGCAGCCGTGCAGCCAACTGCCTTTGGCCTGCTGCTTTGAAGCCAGTATTGAAGGAGCTTGTGCAATCCACAGGCTGAGCATCATTGAGATCATCTGGTTTCTCCAATCAATTGAAAGCGACTTCTTAAAAGGTGCATCTCTAATTTTCCAGCCACGTTGGCGTTTAGTTTCATGGTCGATTCCAGTTCGAAGCGTTGAAGAAAGCCCGAAGCCAAATCAATGACGATTTGCCCGGTACCCTCTGCTTTACCTCTTCTTTGATCTTTTGCCGTGCCCAAGTGAGCGTCCAGTTTTAACTGGATCGTCGCAATCTGACTCTGCAAGGACAGCAAGGTGCAGATGACATTGCCCTCCGTTGTTTGTGCATTACGACGCGTCGGTTTGAGAAGTTCAGTCGCCGGTATCTTCCATGTGGAGCCAACAGCGACCGGTTCTTCAGGCAGGACGAAGGCGCCTCCTGCCGGAAGTTTTTGAAGTTCTTTCAATAAGGGTTGCAGCAGTTTCGACTTGTCTTCGGTCCGGCTCAAGACCAAGCCTTCCCACTGGCCTCGCCGATCCACCCAGCCTCGCCACGAGATGCCGGCAAGGCTTTTGATGAGATCATTCTGGGGACCGGGTTCAGCAAGTTCGATCTGTTCGAGCCGGCGTTCGATACGAGCTCGTCCCTCGGAGACCTCATGTACATGTTCGCGCAGTAGGATGGAGAGGGTCATGCCGGCACGGTTACCGAACTGAGAACTTTGTTCGATTCGATAGACTCGCTGGGAGTCAGGCCTCCGATTGAGTCGGAGTACCTGCATCGGTGCATCACCTGACGGTGTGGAAGCCAGAAGGAGTGGTAGGGCAATAATCATCATGTCTGCAGCGATTCAAAGGAAGATTTTAGTTTCTTCCAGGTCATGTCGAGGGTTTCTGGAAGGACTTTGGTCTGACTGACGACGGGCATGAAGTTCGTGTCTCCTGCCCAGCGAGGAACCACGTGGTAATGGAGGTGGGCAGCGATGCCCGCACCGGCAGCCGACCCCATGTTCATCCCGATGTTCAATCCGTCCGGTTGATAGCTGATTCGCAGTGCCTTTACCGCAATCATCAAGGTCTCATGAAGATCTTGGACGACCCCTGTCGGCAGGTCATCGAGTGCTTCACAGTGATTGTAGGGAACCACCAGGACATGACCGTTGCTGTAAGGGTAGCGGTTAAGGAGCGCTGCGCTGTAATGTCCGCGATACAAAACATGTCGGCGTTGGTCCTCCGCTGGATCTTCCTGTTCAAGGCCGCAAAACGGGCACTCCCGATCCGTTCGGTCATCGTTGGTCACGTAGCTCAAACGCCATGCCGCCCACAGTCGTTCCACGCTTTCTCCATTCCTTGCCCACTGGGGCGGGTCAAGGACCTCGGCGCTCGGTATCCAGCCCCCGAGCCATCAATTCGGGCTCCAGCCAGTCGCAAGCAGCGCTAATGGTCTCCATATCGCTGCCTTTAATGACCAGGCGAACACGGCGGTTGCGCCTCTTGGTCGGTGGATAACTTCCGGCGCTGACTTTGGGAAAGCGCGCAAGCATTTCCTCAAGGACCTCTGCACTATCGGCCTCCCGACCTTCAAAGCTGATTTCGATTTTAGGCTTTGGTCCCGGGCCATCGGGGAGGAGTGGGATCAGGTGTTCCACAAGTCGAGGAATCCCGGGAAGGCAATAGCAGTCTGCCACCTGAAAAATAGGCCAGCCTCTTCCACCGTCTTCAAGGATCGGGAAATGGAGTTGGGTTTCAGGGGGGAGCTGACTGGAACGTCGACGGACACCCTGGGGTTCGTAGCCAAGCCATGAGGTGATCAATTCGATCATTTCACTGGACTCTTCAGAACAGGTGAGACCCAAACTTTTCCCTGCAGCCTCGACGGTACGATCATCATGGGTAATACCGACACCGCCCGTGGTGATGATAACCTCTGCACCATCATGACGCGCACGGTCTAAAGCCGTCACAATTTCTTGGATTTCGTCGCCGACGACTTGGACTGATTGGGCTGTGTGCCCTTGTTCTGCTGCCCATCGAAGTAGGGGGGTCATGTTGCGGTCCTCCACCTCGGCGCCGAGAACTTCATCTCCGATGATGATCAAGGCGACTCGCATGGTGGATTTCCGTGGTGATGGTGGCGAAGCGCGGACTTGAACCGCGGACCTACGATTTATGAGACCGTCGCTCTAACCAGCTGAGCTACTTCGCCAAACCTGCGGCGCTCGATAGTCCTGCCGGCGCCGCCCGTCAACGGCTTACGACGTGGATCCCCCCGTCCGACGTTTCCGAGGCAGACTGGGCAGGACCCGATTACCCACTGCCGTGCTAAATTCTGGTGGTTTCTGCTGCCCGTCGTAGCGCTTGAGATAGGTGATGACCTCACGGGTGACGGCTGTGGGCGTGCTGGCACCGGAGGTGACGGCGACTCGACCATCGACCGGAAGACGGGACGGATCGATATCGGCCACCGAGGCCACTTGCATCACAGGTACGCCGACGATTTCGACTCCAACTTCAGCCAATCGACGGGAGTTATTGCTTCGTTCATCGCCAACGACAACCAGGAGATCCGCTTTCCCCGCCTGTTCAGCCACCGCCTCCTGCCTGACTTGAGTTGCCAGACAGATTTCAGTCTGGACCCACGCCGACGGAAACCGCTCTTTGATCGCGTTGATGATCGGCTTAATGTCCCACTGACTCATGGTGGTCTGGTTGGTCACCAGTACCGGACATTTAAACTCGGGAAGGCTGGCGACTTCCTCAAGGCAACTGACCAGATGGACAGCACCGGGAGCCACGCCGCACGCGCCCTCAGGTTCGGGGTGGCCGCTGATACCGACGTAGATAACGGACCCACCATTTTGGACGTGCTTTTCAATCAAGCCATGGGTGTGCGCAACGTCTGGGCAGGTTGCATCTTCCACATGCAGCCCACGAGCAAGCGCCTTGAGTCGAACTTCCGGTGCGATCCCATGGGCTGTGAAAACAACGGTGCCAGACTCGACTTGGTCGAGTAATTCGACCCGGGTTGCGCCAGGTTTATCCAGACAAATGACACCGATGTCTGCGAAGGCCTCTGTAACCTGTCGATTGTGAACCAACATGCCGAGAACATGGATCGGACGTGGAGTGTCCGGGTCAGCGGCGATTCGACGCACGAGGGTCATGGCATCCACAACCCCATAGCAATAGCCCCTCGGTGAAATCGTAATCACTTCCATGGAACCACTAAACCCCTCCGCTCGGCGCGACGATCTTGCAGCAGTAGGCAAGGCCGACTAGCTTTTAAGAGAACAGGATTCCAGCATGCATCGAGTTTTCTGTGCTTTTCTTCTCCTGACTGTGGTCTCGTGCACCACTGAGCCGGTCGTGTGCACGCAAGATGAAGACTGTCTGGATGGCACCTTCTGTTACCTTGAGCCCCGTGGACCGAATGATCCGGAGGCGCCAGAAGGTCTCGATCCCCATCAAGCCAAGTATCAGGACCAAGGGGTCTGCAGGCGGGATTGTGTGTCGGACCAAGACTGCCGAGGCACTTATCGCTGCACAAACCGCGGCCTATGCAAAGACTTGGATAATGCCGCCGATAATCGGCAGTACACGCCAGAATATGAGCCAGATCCTGTGTCACTTCGCCAAGCCTTCGAGTCCGACAAACTGTTGAGTTGTATCGGGTTCATCAATTGCTACAACACTTGTAATAGCAGTTCTGAGACGTGTCGGCAGTCCTGCGCAAATCAGACAGCGCCCGGCGCTCGATCTCAAGTCGGAGAAATACTTCACTGTGCCCAAGCTATTTGCCAAATTCCGCAAGAGGAAAGTCAGGTGAACTACATCGAGTGCTTGCGCGGAAGTTGCCCCGACGTCTTGGAAGCTTGTGGGATTCCTTAAGGGCTTTCTAAACCACAGGTGCTGAGTAGCGTGCCGGCCTTCAAACCCCGTCGTTTCGCCTGACCACCGAGCAACTCTAAAACATACTGAGCAGGTGCTTTCGATCGACGAGGTGTTAAGGTTTCGGGCTGTGCTCGATGCACAATGTTGATGACCTCAAGCTTTGAGTTAACAAAGATTATATCAAGCGGAATCAATGTGTTCTTCATCCAGAACTGACGCATTTGTTCATTGTTAAACACAAACCACATCCCTTGATCTTTGGACAGATCCTCAACGAACATCAGTCCTTGTTCTCGTTGTTTCGGGGTACGAGCGACATCGACTTGGATGCGATGGGTTTGCGCTTTGCCCTCAAAGCTAATGCTCGGTTGGCAGGGAGTGGCGAGAAGCAGCGAGAGAAGGATCAAGGATCTGATCCCGCATCAGCCGGCGTCAAAGGCCCACCATCAGGGATTTGACCCACGGGTTCTTCCCATTCGCTTTTGCGGACGCAATAGTTGGCATCCTCACAGTCACCGCCATCATCCACGCAGACTCGGCTCAGGGGGCCGAATTCGACGGGATGCTCACACACAAAGAACTCGGGACAGTCGCTATCGACCTGGCATCGTCGGGTGCAGTATGGGTTGTGACCCTCTACGGAAATGCAGAGAAATTGAGCACAGCGCTCAAAGGCAACGTCTTGAACCACTCGAGTTTCACCGACCTGAGGCCTCATCGTTTCGGAGACAATGCGAGGAATTTCGCTGCACACCTCACCGATATCGTTGGGGGTTTCACACCCGACACCAAGCACCAGACTGAGGCAAAGCAACAATCGCATCGTCCATCTCTCCGCTGGCAGTATCGTCATGTCATGGCCCTCGATGCAACCAAGCCCTCTGATTTTTTGCGCTTCGACGATGGTGAGCGGAAGATTAAGGGGGAGGACAGATCGATGGTTTTTGCCGAAACTAAAGAGGTTAGAGCGGTCCCCACGAACGTTGTGTTACCGGTTCTAGACAAGGAAAAACTTCGTTTTCTCAGTCGAAGGACTCGTGTCTCTCAAGCTGCCTTCCTACGGGAAGCGGTCGCAGACTTGTTGTGCAAGTATAGGGACGAATTTAAGGGCTCTGAGTTCGAAAGCTTGATCGCCAGTTTGGAGAACCGATCCAACTCCCTAATCGAGGGGCTCATTTCCAAGGAAGATGACTGAGCGCACCGTATCTGGGTTGAAGTCGAGTTTGAGTTTATCAGCCAAAGCCTTGTTCCACTGGATCGCCCATTCTTTCCGCTTCGTTGAAATCGTGTGGGTATCCATGATCGATAGGTAGGTCACCCAGGCATAGCCTAAAGCACCGGCGATGATGAGACCCGCTCCAGTGTATTCCATCTCAACTTTTTCGTTGGCGACGCCCAGATGAGACACAACACCTCCTGCGAGCAGAACGATCCCTGAGCCAACGTAGGTGGGCACAAATGAGGGTTCCTCGCTGTGAAGAACGACATCAGCGGCGATGCCTTCAGCTCGCAGCAGCGGCAAAAACTTCATCGGCGGGTAAAGATGTCCCTGCTGAGTGAGGAAATGTCGTTTGTGGACGACACGTGAAGTCGTCTGATTCGTTGCAGCGCTTCGACTCCGTTTCGTGGTGATCTGACTGGCGGGCAAAACCTTCTTCTGTGCCATGAGCGCCTTGGCTTGCTCTGGGGTGAAGTCGCCAGTGATGGTACTCGCTCCCCCTTGCATCTCTGGGACGGTCACACAGGCACCGACGGTAAGAAGCCAAAGAACAGAGTTGATTCGAGTCATCTGGGTCATGGAAGCATTCTCTAACTGGAGTAGTGCTGAGTGAAGACGAGAACGGCATCATTGAGGTCGTCCACACCACAGGATTCAAAGGTACTGTGCATACCCCACATGGGAATTCCCACATCGACGGTCCGTGCACCCAGGCCCGCCGCGACGATCGGACCGATGGTGCTGCCACAGCCCATGTCCTGGCGAGTGACAAACTCCTGAAAGGCGACGCCCGCTTTTTCGCAAAGACCTCTGAACAGAGCGGATGTTTCGCCTGTACTGGCATAACGCTCATTGGCGTTGGTTTTGATCGTGATCCCATGATTGATTTGGGGCGCGTGGCTGGTCGCATGCTTGGTGGGATGGTTGGGATGTTGCGCGTGAGCCATGTCGGCGCTGACTACGAGTGAAGCCTGGAAAGCTGCTTCCGCTTGATGGCCGCTCTCCCCGTAAGCAGCGTGTTGCCGAGTGATCCGAAGCAATGTGTGCCGGAGGAAGCTACTTTTTGCGCCCGAACTGGTCATGGAGCCGACCTCCTCAGCATCCACAAAGTAGCCGACTCGAGTCCGGTCGGAATCAGGGCATTGCTGTACGCTCGCTCGTAAAGCCTCACAACTCGCCCAACACATGGCCAGATCGTCATGCCGTGGACCCAGAATAATGGAGCCGTCCACGCCCACTCGAACAGGGTCCTGAAAGGGGAACAGGTGCAGGTCGAAACCCGAAGCCGTTCGTAAATCATGCCCGAGCAGTTCGCTGAGTTGAGCCAGCAGCGGATCTTGTTCGCCCGAGCCGAGAACCGCGACAAGTTGTTCCTCTGGATTGATTTTCCCTTCGCTGTTGACCTTTCGATCCAGATGGATGGCAAGTTCCGGAATGAAGGCGATGGGTTTATTGGCTCTGACAAGATGTCGCTCGAGGGCGGGAAGACCTGTTTCGGGGTCATCCTGGACGCGCCCATCCGAATCTCGTTTTAAATGATAGATCATACCGCCAAGGTCGAGGGGGCGATCCAGCCACGTTCGATAGAGAACGCCGCCATGAATCTGCGTGTGAAGTCGTGTGACGGAGCACCCTTCGCTAACGGGATTCAGTTTCAAACGTAAGTCTGGAGCATCGGTGTGAGAACCGAGGATTCGAAATCCTGCTTCCGAGGGGGCTTTGTGTCCTACCGCAAATGCGATGACTGTTCGCTGATCGGGAGCGATGACATAATGACGTTCACCTCCCCGGAATGACCATGCACCGTTTGGTTCGATGGGTAGAAACCCATCCCGTTCGAGACGTTGTGTAATCTCTCGAACCGCGTGGAACGGGGTTGGGGTTGCCTTGGAGAATTCGATGTAGTCGTCGGCTCTATCCATGGTTTCTCTGCTTCATTCCCTCGAGTTCGGTTCGGGCGCTGTCGATATGAGCCTGGGTTTGCTCGCGGTAATAGGCAACCAGTGGCGCAAAGAAATAACCGGTTAACCAACCCAATAGCCCCGCCGCTGCCAGGGCGAGCGTTAAACGGGAACTGGTGGAAGCGCCGTAAGTATAGGCCGCTGTGGCCAGTAGTGCTAGACCGAGCCAGGTGAAAAACCGCACGCCATGGGTGTACGTTGTTAGTGTACGCAGGCGCGCCTTCTCACGGGCAATCTGCTCAGCCAAATGTCGGGCTTGTTGGCTATGCTCAGACACCGCGATACAGCCGTCGAGCGAAATGCTCAGACAGGCCCGCCGCACGAATACCTGCTGCCGCACTGTCGATGTCATAGGGCACGCGGATGTACTCCGCTTCGTTGCGCTCCGTATCGTAAATGACAAAACATGCCCGTGGGTCGTAGTCCCGAGGCTGGCCAACGCTACCGACGGTGACGAGATATTTCCAACCCGACTCAAACTCGATGGGGCCAGGGGGAACATCCTCTGCAGTGGTCTGGTCGAATCGCCACGAGCGTGTCAGGTGGGTGTGTCCCATAAAGGTCACGTCCTGAAGTCGATCGTGAAAAGCGCAGTGAGCTCGGGCAAGGGCCTGGTTGAAGACGTACTCGAAACTCTCCGGATACACCGGGGAGCCGTGGCTGAAACAGGCACTGCCTGCCTTCGCTGTGTAGGGCAGAGTTCGCAGCCAGGCGATGTGCTCGTCGTCCATCACAGAGACCGTCCAATCCAAGGCATCCCGAGCGGCTTGATAATAATAACTGTAGTCCATGAGCCCGGCCACAGCGGCATCATGGTTACCGACAATGGTCAGGTCACAGTGCGATCGCACCAACTGACAGACTTCGTTTGGCGAGGATCCGTAACCCACCACGTCCCCTAAGCAAATCGTCCGATCCACATCCATTTCGGTGATTCGATCAAAGACCACTTTTGCGGCTTGATGGTTAGCATGCAGGTCTGAGACCAGTGCGACTTTCATGAAAGAGTTGCCCTCGTGTCCGGCTGCGCTCTACCAGCGAAAAAGACAAATCTCAAAGTTGACACGATGCGTTTTGCTTTCTTGACCCTCGGTGCGCTGATCTTTGGCGCTATATTTGGTTCTGTCGTCCCTGCCTCGGGGCCCTTCCTAGCCCTTGGGGGAACCCTTTTTGTGGGAGCCCTCAAGGCCCTGGTCTTACCGATAATTTTTTGTTCGGTGGTGGCCTCGATGGCTCGTCTGGGTGCACAAGGTCGTATCGGTGGGATTCTTGGTGTTTCCTTCGTTTATTTCCTCGCCACAATGGTTGCAGCCGTCGTTATTGGTTTATT
>NZRT01000007.1 GCA_002696345.1 Myxococcales bacterium | reverse complement strand
CCCGTAGCGACCGCCCGTGGGGTCAAGTTCCGTGACACGATGGATCAATCGCATTCGATCATCGGGCAAGCGCAGTCCCGGTGCAATCTCCCGCCCCGTAAAGGCGGTGCCGAATGCGGCTTCTGCATCACCAGACCGGAGGGCATCCAGTTGTACACTGGAGAGTGCCATCGGCTGATCGAAGGGAACCAGCGGGCGGAAGGGCGCGGCGGGTTGTCCTTTCGCATCGAGACGCCGCTGCAACGGCGCCTCGCCGACCTCTTTCACCAGGCCTCGGCCTTCGGCCAACTGGGCTGGGGAGAAGAAACCAGCGCAGCCGTCTCGCATGCTGATAAGTCGCTCCTCACCGATAAAGCCGTCGTAGTGAAAGAAGAACAGCCAGGTGTCCCCTTGGCGGATAAAGCGATCGATATGGATATCGTATCGCATCGTCTCTCCGGCCTTGGGGAGATCTCGATGGAAGGTCACGGTCGCGTCCAAGAGGCGATAGGCATGACCCCCTTTGACCTGATGATCGATGCCCAACCAACCGGACAAGACCAAGTCGGCTTGCCCGGCCTCCACCGTAATCGAAACGGGCGAGCGCCCGCCATCGAGATACCAGGCATCCGGAAGCACATCGTGCTCGGTGATGATGCGTCCGGGTCCCATGGACAAGGCCTCGCCCTCGATGTCCATGATCCGATGACACAGTAACAGCGGTTCATCGGGGAGCCGAACCCGAACTGGGTACGTATCCACCTCGGCAAAATCAGGACCAAAGACCTTGGCGACCGAGCCGCGGGCCAGTTGCAGGCAGGCCTCGTAGTCATGCAATGGCTGGGGCGCTGGGGGGGGCGCCAATTCAGGCGCAGGCTGATGCTCGGGCTGGAGACCCGTGATCGGCGACAACTCAACGGGCTGCCCTTGCAATCGAGCGATGAGCGCCAGTTGCAGTGCCGTGTTTTCCTGAGATGCCTGCAAAAAGGCAGCATGGGCTCGGGCCGTAGCATCCCATTCCGTCATGGATGCCGCTGGTGCTCCAGCCTGGGGCGCCGCGACCGATGCCACGGGCTGCCTGGTGACGGGGGGGCGGGCTGTTGGCGGGCTTGTGACCAAATCGTCATTAGCAGACGTCTTTGGCCTTGGGCGGACTGGCACCTGATCCCGGGCCGGAAGGGAGACCAAATCAAGGGGGATTGATGGGGGTTGACCCGCCTCACCCGCTAGATGTTCCCGCACACCGTAAAGAGGGTTCAGATCAACGGAATAACCGGCGTTAATTAAATCAAAAAGACCATGAAGAACGGCCGTGAATGGTCGCTGCCCATTGGCGCCCAAGGACACACAGATATGGGGGCGGTCTCCGAGGATTTTTTTGATCATCCGTGTACACGAATTGCCGGGACCGGGCTCCACAAAGACCCGAAGGCCATCGGCATAAGCCTGCTCAATCAGAGCAGGGTAATCGATACCATGCAAGGCATTGGCTTGGATGGATCGAGCTGCAGACTCGGCCGTGAGTTCGTAGGATTTGCCCCAATTACCGCTGTAGAACCGGATGCCTTCGGGCACCGTAGTCGCCCGATGATGCAACCGGAGATATTCTTCAGCTTTTGGCTCCAACAACTCGCAATGCACCGTGATCACGCCAGACAACTCCACGGCACCGCGGCAATTCAACTGACTGAGCAGAGCGTCCAGGGCGGGCCGATGGCCCCCCAGAATGCACTCCTCCGCTCCATTGATGATCAAGAGTCGACAGTGGGCTCCCAACAAAGGCCTGAGATCGTCGGCTGGGCGAGGCACCAGGGCCACCATCCAATCCGGTGCATCCAAGCCCCACTGCTCACCCATGGCTTCGCAGTCGCCGCCCAACCAGCGACTGAACAATTCTCCGCTTTCCGCCTCCGCCATCATGGCCGATTGGTCAGACCATGCACCCGTGGCCAAAAATCCCGCTGTCTCCCCTAAGCTGTAGCCAATCACGGCATCGGGCTTCAGGGCACAGTCCCGAAGCACGCCGGCCATCGCCACACCATAAGAGACTTGGCCATAAATCATACCGATGGCGGATTCTCGGATACGCTGTCGTTGATCCTGTTCCCAACCCACAGGCCACTGGCGACGCTGGGGGAAGAAGAGCGCGGCTTGTGCAGCCGATGGTCCCCGCTGTCCCTCCGCTTCCAAACGGGCAGCGGTCGCCGGGAAGTCCAAACCTAATTGCCGCCCCATACCCAAATAATGACTGCCAGAACCCGGAAAAACCCAAGCCATCGGCTGGGCCTCGTCCCGCTCCTCGGGGCAAAGAGACGCAAGTCGATCCAGCGCGTCCTCTCGGTTCTTCGCAATAAAACCACACTGGGATCCAACGGGCGTTCCGGAACGATCAAACCATTGCTTTGCGAGGGCATCAGCGGACTCTTGTTCCGCCGCTTCCCTTAACAACGATGTGAGGGCATTGCGCTGCTCTTCAAAGGCTTCTCCTGCACCGCCGAGAACAAACAAGCCTTCGTTGCCGGGAACCTCCAAGGGCGCCACAGAGGTGTCTGCCTCGGTAAAAAGAGCACAAAGGGCCTCTGTCGCGACCTTCTGACTCACGGCTGCCCGGCGATCCGGTCCGTCGTGTTCCTGCAACCAAGGCAGGGGCTCAACCGGCACGTGGTAACCCGCGGGGAGCCCATGGATCGGTTGGCTGTAATTCGGCAAGGGGGGGAGGATCCGATGGTGTAACGCGAAGCAAGCTTTCGCCGCGGCGGCTAGCCCCGCTGCCGCCCCAAGGTCGCCCAGGACCGATTTGGCACTACCAAGGGCCAAGCTGGTCCCTCCGTGCTCTTCTGGAGTGGGTAGCGATTGCAGAAGTGCTCGATCCCCTTCAGGGCTACCGTCGGCGCCTAACTCCCAATAGCCAAGGGTCGCCACGGCACCTTGATCACCGCCCATGCAACGGTTCAAAGCATCGGCTTCGCCGGTGCCCGAAGCAACAGATTGCAGACGAGCATAACTCCGTGCGCCCTCTCGCTTGGCTCGATTCATTGACTTGACGAGCAGGGCTACAGCCCCCTCTCCAGGCAAGGGTCCCTGGGCTTGGGCATCAAGCACTCGGGCCGTGTTCCCATCACTCCAAGGCCTCTGGGCTCCACGGGCCAGACAACTTCGCAATTCACCAACGAGATCGACCCCGACAACGATCATTTCTTCGCAGTCACCAGCAGCGATGAGACGCTGAGCCACCTGCAGGGCTCGAAGCCCACTGTTGCCGCCAGCACCGATCACAAAACTCGGTCCACCCAGTCGGAGTTCTCGAGCGATTCGACTCGCCACGATCCCGCCAAGCGCACCGGTGACCCGTTGGGCGACCAAGGGTCCCCCGAGACAAGCCAACAACTCCTCACGCCAGGTCTCGAGATCCGTCTCCGAGAGCCCGAGACTCAGTTCTTCATTCCATCGCTCAACCCACCGAGGCAGCATCCAGCGCAACTGTTCGTCGGCGGCGGCCGGATCCAATTCCAAACCGACGACGACGCCGGTTGCAAGTCGACCGTCTTCCGCACTTTCCTGCCAACCAGCACCGGGGTCTTCGGTGGCCTGTTTCGCCGCATCCAGAGCCAAAAGCTGTTGGGGAAGAACCTGAGCAGCCTCCATCGGTGGAATCTTAAAACGACCTACAGGCAATACCAGGCCGGGAAGCCACGCACCCACGTTGGGACGGCGGTCTATGGGTTGGTGCTGTAACCACTGGCTTGCCTCAGCTTGCCCCCAGCGCCCCTCAGGCCGGCCCTGCAAAGCGGATTGCCCCAACAGCACAGCCTGCCGAAAACCATAGCGGTCTTCCAAGGGACCCACCCGAGCACCGATGCCTGTGATCGCCAACTCCACCGGGGTCACGGGACGGTCCGTGTCCATCGGCTTGGTTCCGGCCTCTTCGATGAGCACATGGGCATTAATGCCACCAAAACCGAAACCGGAGATGGCCGCTCGGCGGGGCCCACCAGACGGCGGGGCAGGCCACGCTTCCGGCTGACTCAAGACCCGCAGTTTCTGATCATCAATGATATCGAGGCTCTTTTGAAAGTGAGCCGTGGGCGGCAGTGTCTTGTGCTTCATTGCCAAGAGCACCTTCATCAATCCCGCGGCCCCGGCGCCGGTGAGCAAGTGACCGATGTTCGACTTCACCGAACCGATCACGCAAGGGGACCCATCCCCAGGTCGGAGTTCCATAAGGCTCTCGACTTCGACCCGATCGCCCCGAGTGGTCCCGGTCCCATGACACTCGATTAAATCGGGGGAATCCGTGGTCCACCCGGCCCGCTCATAGGCGCTGCGCATCGCTCGCACCTGACCCGTGGATGATGGGGAAAGCAGGCTCCCAGCCACATCGTTACTAAGGCCAATGCCACGGATTATACCGTGTATTTCATCACCATCACGCAGCGCATCACTATGCCTTTTGAGAACAAAGAACGCTGCGCCCTCTCCCACCAACAAACCATCAGCGCTCTGGTCGAAGGGTGCGCATCGGCCCTGACGACTCAGCGCGGTCAGTTGGCTGAAACCCACTTGGGTGTAGAGCGCGTCCGGCCGGGACATTCCACCGGTCAATACCGCATCTGCCGCACCGCTGCGCAACTCCTGACATGCAAGATGAAGGGCATAAAGAGAGGAGGCACAGGCAGCATCCAAAACATATGCTGAGCCCTGCAACCCGAGGGCCTGGCTCAACAATTGAGCCGGACCGGCAAAGGCGCCGACATTCTCGGGATCAGTACCCAATTCGCTGCTGACGTCAGCGTCAGGCCCCAAAGCCCACTCTTTCAACAAAGCACCGTGGACTCCCAAGCAGAGTTCAGCACTGGTTTGGCTGGGCAAGGCAATATTCGCCAAGATGACAGGGCAACGGCTTGGGTCCAAGGCTTGAGTTTGCGCTTGGGCCCAAACCCGAGCGCCGACGCTCAGCGCCAGCCGATAACTGGGATCAAGTGTCTCTAGTTTGGGCTCCAAATGAGCCAACTCCTCGGGCAGAGCCGGGAATTCATCGAGAAGGCAAGCCACGGAACTCCATGCCGTATCGGCCCGTCCGTCCGGACTGAGCATGTCCTGATGGCCTGGTGTCCATCGCCGTGCTGGCGTCTCCTGAGCCGCATCAGCGCCAGCGGCGATGAGTGACCAGAGGGCCTCTGGATCATCGGCACCAGGGAACGCACCATCCGCTGCGACGATGGCGATGTCCCAGGGGACATGCGGAACGGAATTTTTCATCCCTTGGGCGCCGGTTCGTTCCCATGATCTTCAAAGGCATCAGCTAACTGAGGAGACGCGGTCGCGGCATAATCCTCCACCAGAGCCACAACTTCATCGTCGGGACCTAAGAAACAGATATCACTGGTAATCATGGCCCCCTTCACGCTGCGGACTCTTGCCCGCAGCCGGGGCGCGACCTCCGGCCAGTCCTGAAACCGCTGCCAGCGACCAAAGCGGCTGGGCAAGGACGGTGCTGACTGTTGATCCCGACTCCAAAGAATCATCGCTTGAAAGGCAGAATCTAACCAAAGCGCCCCTTCCGGATCCCAATCGGCGCCCTCGTCTTGGAGCCATGGTCCGGCGGCTTCAGGACGGACCAGACTGACATCGATCCCATCCGAGTTCAGCCCATCCACGGATTCGATCGCTTGGAGAAGAGGACCGTGAAAGAGCGCTTCACCGTAAATGGCCTCCGACGAATACCCGCCCGAGGCAGGCAACGCATCCATAGACGTCGACTGAAGACGGGGTGCCTCGCTGCTGAGAACCACCTCTGCACGCATGCGCTGGCGGCCGCTTGAATCCCGAAGACTCATGGTCTGGCGCAGGTCGTTACCTTCCACTCGGCTCGACTCCAAACAAACCGATAGAGTTAGTGGTTCCGAGACACTCACCCCCTGGAGGACCTGAGCATTTTCCACTCGGTTGAGTTGCAAGCCAAGTCCCAAACGCCGGCTCTCCTGAACCATCCAATCCACGCCAAGAGCCATGGGTAAGACGCCTTCACCCGCCAAGCGATGATGGGTTAGGACGGGCAACTCCGGATGCAAATCCACATGCCGTAAGGCACGACCGTCCTTCCCACCGAGAGCATCGGCGGCCGCCAACTCTGGCAAATCAACACCCACCAGTAACTCGGCATAGGCCCCAGGCGCTGCCAGCGCCCAATCGGCAAAGCACCGAGCCCCTGCCTGCAAAGGAATCAAGCCGACCCCTTCATTGACGAAGGTTTGCCGCAAGGCCGGTGTGACCATGCCACCATCCCAAGGGCCCCAAGCAAAGGACTGGACCCGACAGGCCGGCAGTTGAGCAGCCAGTTGCCATGCCACCTTGTCCAAGGCCTGGTTGGCTACCGCATAATCCACCTGCCCCACTCGGCCTACTCGACCGGTAATGGACGCAAACAGATTCAGACTACGAAGCTCTTCCAACCGAAGCGTTCCCAGCAGATGTCGCAAGCCGGCGAGCTTGGTGTCGAGGACATCGTCCAGTTGATCCCGTGTCTTGTCCTCGATTCGACGGTCCCGAAGCACGCCAGCACCATGAACGATGCCGCGCACCGGACCAAACCGTGCCTCCAACTGCGTCACCTCAGTGGACACGGCATCCTTGTCTCGAAGATCAACGGACGCGTAAACCGCCTTGGCGCCCACCGCTTCGATGGCCGCCAACGTGGCTCGAATCTCCCGCTGAGCAAGGATACGGGCACATGCAGCCTGAAGTTCCTTAGGGGTTTGAACGGCGCCGCTTCGCTCAAGCAATAAGCGCTTAAGGCTCGCTTCGTCTTCAACACCCTCAAGGTCTTCGGGCTCTGGCTCCAGTCGAGACCTGCCCCAGAGTGCGAAGGCTAGACCAGGCTGACGACTCGCCAATTCGATGGCGCAGGCGGCTGTCACGCCTCGGGCGCCACCGGTGATAATGAATAAAGAGCCCGCTTCCAGGGCACGACGAGGCCGGGGTTCTGGTTGGGTCAGCACATCAAGGGTGACCTCTCCATCAGGCCCTAGACCCAGTTCGACAGGACCGCTCTTCAAGCAGGCATCCACCACGGCCTCTGCAGAGGTCGTATCGCCCCACTGGGGAGCCACGTCGATCACACGCCCATGAAGACCGGACCACTCTTTGGCTGCCGTCTTCACCAGTCCAGCGAGGCCGGCCTGGAGCGGATCAACCAAATGATCAGTCTGGCCCGTCCCGAGACGTCCATCCAGTTGGGTCACACTGCAAAGCAGTGCCCCACCAGCAGCCTGAGCAGATCGGAGTGCCGGAGCCAGGTTCTTCACCAACATCACCGAACGCTTCAACTGCTCTTCGGTCGCTGCAGACCACAAGGGATGATTGGATTCGTTTGAGCCGGCCAAAAGGACCAGTCCACCGCAAGGCTTGCAGTTCCCCTCACCTTTGTCATCGATGACCCGGGCAGCGACGCCCCGGGCTTCAAAGGCAGAAACAAGCGCCTGGGCGAAGGAAGTGCCGTTGTCATAGATCCAGATCTCGTGATCGGGAAGGCAGTGAAAAGCGGGCACATCGCTGGGGTCCGACCCCTGAATGAGACGGGGCTGCACAGCCCGGCAGGCCAACGAGCCGGTGACCACGGTCTCCGGCAACCCGTCATCGACAGCGGGTGCGCTGGCTTCGACGACCACTGAAGGTTGAACCTCATCCCCCAAATCAGCGACGAGGAACGAAACCACTTGGGCGATACTCCTGAGGTCACTGAGATCCTCGGGGTTGACCTG
>NZRT01000006.1 GCA_002696345.1 Myxococcales bacterium | reverse complement strand
TATGGCTCGTCCCACCCCCCATCCCCTGGCCTTCTCGATGATTGGCGCTCCGTGTGAAGCCGTTATACTCGCTCGGCCAGGTGGGTAAATCCTTGCTGAGGTCGACGCCCTGGCGCAGGCCCACAGCTGTTCGCCAGCGTACTGTTTTCTCGCGAAGGCAATACTCGAGCTCCAATTGAATGTCTGGGTCGATGACCTCCGTTTTCATCTCTTGAGTTGGGCTGATCCGAAGTGCGCAACTGCAACAGATTAGAAGGGCGGCTGCCCGGAAACTTGTGCAGAGCTTTCGGTCCATTGGAACGTTCACCCAGTGGGGACGCCGTCTGTTCCCGGCCGAGTTTGGGTGTTCAAGCATCTTGGCGATGCCGCTTCCAGGCCAAGACTCCCGGATGGTTGCCGATACGCTCTTGGTGTTGAAGAAGTCCGGGAAAGGGCTCGAGGAGATCGGTGGGAATGCCATCAAGAATGCCGCTGATTAGCCAGCCGAGAAGACGCCAAATGATAAGATCTGCCATCGTGATGGAATCGCCAACAAAGAAGCCGCTTTCGCCATTGGCTTGCAGACGTTGCTCCAGCATGCCCAGCCAGCGTGGAAAGATCTTGGTTGCCAGATTCTGCCGCAGTCGTGCCTTTTCAACGGGGTCTTTGCTGCGCATGGATGGACCGAGCTCTTGGGTGATTTGGCTCGCTGTATCCAGCAACTCGTCGCAGCGAGCCGTAGCGACCTCTTGGGCGGGATAGAGCCCGGAAACCTTACCGCAATAGCGGGCGATGGCTACGGATTGGGCGATCCGTACACCATCAACATCGAGGACCGGAAGCTGTCCGTAGGGGAGTTCACCTGAGTTTTTCATGCGCAGAAACTCTTCACGACTCGGCCGGTGGTCTTCGTAGGGGATGTTGCCCATAAAGAGAGCGATGCGGCTGGGCTCCGCTCTCCAGAAGGGGAAGTCGAAATAGATAAGCCGAAGGTTGGGGGTCACGTTAAGCCTCAGTGATGGTTGTTAATTCTAACGTTAGCGATCGTTCGCTACAGAACTTGGCATGAAGGTGAAAGTGAAGGCTATTTGGATTCCCCAACCCCCCAGGCCCTGCGGCCCCCTCCGAGGATACAGCGGCTTACTCTTCTCCAAAATAGATCGCATTCGCTTGACGCAACGGGACGGGGGGGCGGACGAGAACCTGTTCCGGCCTTGGAGGGTCGCTGCCGAGAGAGAATTGGGTGTCGTTTAAGCGACTGATTGATGCTGTTGGCGTCGGCGAGGCCGCCTCATCAGGGTTTCGGTCAAATCTATTGGAAGGGCCTTGGACTCCGGGACGGGAAGGCGCCATTCCAGCTGATTTGGCCCTGGCGACTGTTGCCCTTGATCCGCGAATCGGATGTAAGTCACTGGCTCGATCAAATTCTTCTGACCGTTCATGGCCACCGCTCGATAGCTCCGACCGTTTAACCGCAGTTTGAGTCCCAATTCTGTAATGGACGAGTTGGTGAGATACTTTTTCGTCCGAAGACCGTCCGCACTGTCCATAAACAGGCAGCCCCTGGGTTCGCCGGGAGAAGAGATCAGGCGATTATATTCGGAAAGTAAGTCACTGAGACAGTTGGGACTGGGTGGGGTTTGAACCCACCGTAACTCCTCTTGAATACGCATCCACACGGTCGCTCGACTCTCAAAGAGCAGCGTGAAATCGGGTCCGAGTGCGATACGTCGCTGGGGGCGCGAACCTTGATCCCAGTCTAAGAGTTGGCGTCTGTGTTTTTCGTACGATCGGGTACTGAGCAAGTGACAGGCCGTAATCGGTCCTCGGTCTTTTTCCAAGCGGGTGATCAGACTACGGGTATTCATGGTGACATACTCCGACCAGTGATCCTTGTATTATTGATAATGACTCTCAACATCAGAATCAATGATAGAATTTTATTCTTGTGTCTTTTCTCACTTCGAGGACATCTGCCTACCGTGCTTAACCAAGAGAGATTTTTCACATGAGTATTTTAGTCGGTAAACAAGCCCCCCTCTTTGAAACGCAGGCCGTTCTAGCGAATGGAGATGTCGTGGATGCCTTCGACTTTGGCGCGGCGATCGATAATTCTTATGCGGTTCTCTTCTTTTACCCGCTGGATTTCACCTTCGTTTGTCCCTCAGAAATTTTGGCCATGGCCAACCGTACCGCTCGCTTGCGGGAGCTTGGTTGTGAAGTCGTGGGTGTCTCGGTGGATAGCCACTGGACACACAATGCCTGGCGCAACACCGACGTCAAAGAAGGAGGAATCGGTCCGGTTCCCTTCGTGCTTGCGGCGGACATGACTCGTTCGATCTCGGAAAGTTACGGCATTCTCGCCGAACCTTCCGAATCCTACTACCCGCCAGGTGTGTCCATGCGTGCCACGTTCGTGATCGATCGTTCCGGTGTCGTGCGGCATCAGGTGGTCAACGATGAGCCGCTCGGTCGAAACATTGACGAGGTTGTACGTATCGTGGAGGCGCTGCAGTTCTTCGAGGAGAACGGTCAGGTGTGTCCCGCCGGTTGGCAAGAGGGCGACTCGGGCATGGTGAACACGCCCGACGGTGTCGCAAGCTATCTTTCGGAGCACGCATCGGATCTCTGATTCGAAGCTTCATCCCCACGGTATGACTCCCTGGGGATGGAGCCGCACCTTCGAGTTCTCTACCGGATCATTGCTGTCGAACAGCGCCATGTCGTGGCCCTTGAGTGCCGCTCGGTGGTCTTCATGCCATCTCGACGGGAGCCTCATTCTGAGGCCTATTGCTCGGCACTTTCTGCGTTGAGACGGCGAACCTTCGATCCATTGATCGCCAGCACAAATTCTTCGGTGTACGGTTCGCCATAGCATCCGATCATGTACTCGGCGCGAACGGTGACTTCAAAGGCGTTATCGTTGTCTCGATCATCGACCGTCACCGATTGCAATCGACGAAGTCGTGCCGGCTTTTCAGGGCGACTTCGCTGGCTGTGAAGTCGAATCCGAGTGTAGATCAGGTCCATCGCTTCTGGGGCGGCTTCTCGGTTCTTTGTCCCCAGGTTGACCTCTAGAGCCGTCGGCCTTTGCAGACTGGCGATGTCGAGAGCACAACCTTTGGGGTCGGGATTTGGCGCTGGTGCGTTGGTGGGGTCGGGATCACAAGGGATATCAAATTCCATAAAATCCCAAACACTGGCTAAACCAAAGATGGTATATTTTTGGTCGCCCAGTGGTCCCTCAATAGCGCCCCAAAGACCATTGCTACCGTCGTCGTCGAGGGGATCGAGGGCTTCTTTCAGGGGGGTGGGGTCACGGCCGAAGGGGATCTGTTCAGCATTGTCCGCGGCGTACAAATAAGTCTCAGCAAACGCACTGTACCCCAGCATGCGATGGGTTCGATGGGAGATCGATACCGTGGGCATCACGGTGACGTCGGCTCGGGTGTTCACCGAAGGATCATCGCACAGCAAACGTTCCAGGCGACGGAGGGACGCCAATCGCTCCTCGTTTTGATGGTTCGCAAGTTGATCACCACCCGAGTTGTACAGAAATCGTGCGAGATCAAAGGCATCGAGACCATGAATTGGGCGACCGGGTGCAACGATGGGGGCTCGAGGATTCGCACCGGCTTCTAGAAAACGTCTCGTAAGAATCTCGGATTGATAAAACACGGCAAGGTGCAGTGGCGTTAGGACACCACTCGCTGGCTTTTCCCAGTCGATCCCGCGATCGATGAAGTACTCGAGGAGTTCTCTCGCTCGTTCACTTCGAGGTGTTCCGAAGACAGCCAGTGTAAAACCAAAGAGAGTCTTCTGTCTTTGTCGATCCCAACGGTTTGGATCAGGGCTGCGAACGCTCGTGAGGTAGGCACACATCAAGCGGGGAGGAAGTGGGACGAGAGGGCCTTTGTTCGTTTCACGAGATCGATAGACGGGGTCGATACAAGCCATCACCAATGCTTGGTTTGAGAGGGCAGAAAAGAAGGGGATGCTGACCCCCAAAACGAGCAATGGAATGACCCCAAAGAGCCAGATCAGCAGCCGCTTCAATGGGCTGCTCTCTTTGTTCGAATCGTCAACAACTGGGTTATCCTAGATTATTTTTAATAGCCCACCAGCCCTCGCCTAGTGAACCCGATACGGACCATTCGCCACAGCCATGGAAATCGAGTGCTAGTACGAGTTCCTGGCTGGTCGCAAACGCTTGCTCGGAATACACATAGCCATATTTACCCAGGCGATGACGGTCGATCACCAGAATACGAACGAACAGTTCGCCACGCTCCGTACGACCCGCACAAATATTGGGCCCTTTGAAGCCCGCTACATCGTGATCCCAATCGCCGTTGAACCAAACAAACTCGGTGGTGTCTTCAGTCAAGATCCGGGCTGTTTTCACGACCCGATCGTACCGACTGCCGTTGAGGGTAAGATCGAGGCGCCCCACGGGAAACAAAAAGGTCCAGACGACAAACAGGAGGACGGCGAATCCAGCCATCGAGAGGCCGAGTATTCGTCGGATCCAGGGCCGAGCCAAGAGACGGCGAGTGAAGCCAGGTTTTTGCCTCCCATCACCACCATCGACATCAGATTCGAGATCTGTGCTCATGGATCGTCCTCCTTGATCAACGGCAGGGGGATGACCCCTAATCTAATAGCAAAAGGGGCAAAAGGAACCATGGTTGTGGAAATGACTTTCTCATGGAGCAACTCAACCCTTTTCGTCATCGAATCAGGTTCATTGGGCGCTCGACCAACTTTGCACGCAAACCCCAGACGCTCCCCAGCAGAGTCGGGCGACGGCTCGGACCGCCATGAGGGGGATTTCGACCCCGTAGAAGTGAGGAAAAATATCTTTTCGCGCACCGACGAGTTCCCAGCGGATCTCACCCATCAGTTTCTCTGGCGCAAGCTCAACAACCCAGGGGTGGTCTTTGGGATTGTAGTAGCGACCCGCTGTCTCAAGAAAGGTTTCCTGACTCGAGAGATGGATGAAACCATCCTTCCGATCGGCCTGATTCGCCGAAATAAAGCCCTTCTTACGGGCGATCCGCCACTCATCATTGGTCAAGATTCGATACACTGGCTTCGATGTCATCAGACGCTGTTTCGTTCGTCAGCAGTCAAGCTCAGGGATTGCAGGACGTGCAATGCTCGGTCACCGTCTGCGCTGGGGACCAGAACATGATCGTGAAGGGTCCCCGCGATCATGTTTGCGCTGATGCCGTGGTCGGTCAGTTCCTTGGTCAAGGCAGCCGTCAGACCGACGGCGTGAAGCGATGAATACACCTGGAGGCTGAGGCAGCGAAACGTCCCCTGGTAGCTCAATCCCTCCCGGTCGGCGGCTGCCTTGGAGAGAACGAAGCTCAATCCCTCGTCCTCTTGGATCGCAGCCAAGCAGCCGTCACCGGGAAGCGAATCGAAGCGAGCACCGCGGAGGTGGCAAAAGACGTAATCGTCCGGAAGCAACTTGGGTGCGATGTTCTCCAGTAAAGTCGTGAGGCTTACCTCCGATTTCACCTCAAACCTGTCTGGTCGTGCGCAGCCATCACATCCCAGATGACCCGATTGAGATCGGCTCCATCGATGTCCAAATCGAACCAGAGATGATCGCCACCTTCGACCTTGTAGCGGACCACATCAGCGGACCCGGCGCCACCCCGATAATGGAGGCGCTCCACTGGGTTTCGGCCCCCCGTGAAGCGTTCAGTCTCGGGCCTCGAATCAGTTCCATTGTGTCGAGTCCAAAATGAAACAGCGTCATCGACGGACAGGAACCAAGGCGGATAGCCATCATAGGGTCGCGCCATATCTTCGGTCCCATTGATGATGACGATTCCTGTGGGGTGGCTTGCTGCACAGTCATTCCTCATATCACCATACATCGAGCCAGAAACTGGAGCGACAGCAGCGATTCGATCACTGAGGTAGCAGGCGAGCCCATATGCGAAGCCGGCTCCGTTGGAGTAGCCTGTGGCGTAGACCCGGGATGCATCGAACGGGTAGTCCTGCGCGAGTTGGTCCAGAAGCGCTGCCGTAAAGCCCATGTCGTCAGCGTCGCTTTTGTTGTTTGGACCTGGCGGCAGGGGGTTCCAATGACCCTCGCCCGAATCCAGCAAGGTTCCTTCGGGATAAATTAGCAGAAACCCCTCTGCATCTGCGAGGTTGCGCATGTCCGCCACCATGAGTTGACTTTCGGCATCTCCTCCACCCCCGTGAAAACTGAGCAAAACCGCTGCTTCGCTGTCGTAGCGGTACGAGCTCGGAATGTAGCGAAGGTATTCCCGACGCTCCCCGTCGTGCTCCAGGCTTTGACGAGACAGCCCAAACTCGGGCTCCGGCCTGTTCATGGATTCAGTTCCCGCATCTGCCAAAACAGGACCCGGCTCAGGGGTCGTGCAAGCGACACTCATAAAAGTGATCGCCAGGCTATACATACAGAGCTTCACATCAACCTCCTTGAAACGGTTGTCTTCTGTTCAGGAGACACGCCCTGTCGAACGTCTTCGCTCGTGTTTCGCAGGGAACCCTTTGAGGCGAAGCGCTGGACCGTTCGCTAGCGCTCAACGGGTGTTGCACCGGATTCTGTCAGAACGATGAGACCATCTTGCAGTCGGTTGAAGCTCAACACTGCCTCTCGAGTCCCGTCGGCAAAGTCCATGACCGTGTGCTCAACCATGACTTGGTCGTTCTCAAAGAGGCATCGTTGGTTTTTCACCACCACATTCTCGTTGTTCATAAAGCCTTGCAGCATTTCTGCCATCTGGTCCTTATTCATTTCGGTTCCTGACTGATGCCGAATAAACCGGTAATCGGGATGGAGGCAGGCGGTTAAAGCTTCAGCATCGCGACTCTGAACACCGTGATACCATTTGGCAAATATAGACATCTAATGACTCCTTTAGACACCATAGCATGGCTGATGAGGTTGAACCTGTGCAAGTCCTTGGGGAGAGAACAGCTTAACCTGTCAAACGTTTCGCACCACTTCGAATCGATCTTTTAGTTTTTGTTTCCGCAACGGATCTCTACAGCTGCGAATGGTATCATACCAACGGACGATGATGGGAAATCAACTAAAGACCAAACCACCATCGACTACCAAATTTTGACCCGTCACTGCTCGCGCCCAGGGACTGGCGAAGAACAGGACGGCATCCGCCATTTCTTCCGGCGTCGTTACAGAACGCAGTGGCGTGGATTCGGCAATAAAATCAAAAACGGCGTCGGGTGTCGCTGCGCTGGCGTCGGTGGTCCGCAACAATCCCCCTGACACCATATTCACCGTGATTCCATTGGGACCCAGTTCGGCAGCAGCCGTTCGTGTCAGTGCCAGTAAACTCGCCTTGATGGCTGTGTAGTCGTGGTAGGGAACGACAGGATTCTGGAACAAGTTCGTTCCGATGTGGATGAAGCGCCCAAAGCCGGCCTCTGCCATGGATGGTTTTAGCGAACGAATAAGGTGGAGTGCACCGTTGAGTCCGGTGAGAGCGTGCGCCTCAAAATCATCCCAAACCATCTCATCCAGTTTCTTGCGAGCGTCGCCGTTAAACACAAAATCAGCGAGCGCATTGTGTACCACGGTCGTGGGGGTGCCAAAGGTGTCAGTGATCTCGTTCACCATTCGGTTCACCGCATCCCCATCCCGGATATCCGCTTGGAAGGCACGAGCGTTGTCGCCAAGTTTGGCAGCCAGTTCCTCTGCTTGCTGCTGACTGTTTCGGTAATTAATCGCCACCTTTGCGCCTTCTCGAGCGAAGGATGTTGCGATGGCGGCTCCCAGGCCTCTGCCGGCACCGGTAACAAGAACGATTTGATCGGAGAATGCGTAGCTCATGATAGCTCCTTGGATGATCTCAGTTGGAAAATTTTCGCTTAGAAGGGACTCAAACCGGATCCATAACTTTGGCAAGACGCGGGTTTTGAAAGACGCCTATGCCTCGTTTCGATTTGGTAAAGCCAAAGGCACATGTCCTGAACGAAGATGCGGTGCCCGAGGTGTGGGAGATGAGGGTCATCGAATCCCTAGGTTTCGCGTAGATGTCGCTTCTTCAAGAGTGAGTTTGATTTTTACAGCCATTGGATCTTTAAGCGGTCGTTGAGTTCTCGTGGAGGCAACTTGGCCATTCCTAATGTTTTGTCAATCGCTGGCTCGGATCCTTCTGGAGGCGCTGGCATCCAAGCGGATTTGAAGGCTTTTTCTGCGCTCGAGTCCTACGGAATGGCCGCGGTGGTCGGCCTGACGGCTCAGAACACCTGTGGTGTGACCGCTGTCCAGATGCTTCCGGCTCATTTTGTGGAAGCTCAGTTGCATTCGATCTTCGATGATATCGAGGTCTCGGCGATTAAAATAGGTATGCTTGGCACCGCTGAAATGATCGAGTTGGTCTCGAAAACCTTGAAGGATCGCTACGACGGGCCCCTCGTTTTAGATCCCGTGATGCGTGCGAAATCAGG
>NZRT01000005.1 GCA_002696345.1 Myxococcales bacterium | reverse complement strand
TCACAGGCTTCCTCGCCGGTCCAAAGAATCCCATCGCCACAGCGGGCTAACTGGCACGCCGCCGTGCAGCGGTTGTCATCCCGCAGATCCCCATCATCACAGGCTTCATAGTCTTCGTCTGCTTCCGTTAGGTCCGTGCGGATGATTCCATCACCGCAAAAGGCAAAACGACAACTGGAACTGCAGCCATCGGTGGCGTCTTCATTGCCATCATCGCAGGCTTCGACGCCCACGTGCACGAATCCATCACCACAGCGAGCGACCTGACAAAAGCGAGTGCAGCCGTCGCGGGTGTCATCATTGCCATCGTCGCAGGCTTCGCCCTCTTGAATAATGCCGTCACCGCAGCGGGTGAGACAGGCGCCCCGATGGCAGATGAGTCCCACGGGGCAGTCGGTGTTTGCCTGGCACGTTGGCGCCAGGACGTGGGCTGGTGCAATCCAGTCGGCGCAAGAAGTGGTCGCAAGCAGGATCAGCAGGTGGCGGAAACGATGGTTCATGGTGAGACGAAGTGAAGCAAGGGCTGAGACCTTGACCTGATTGCATCGCATGGTCGGCGCTGCTTTGGGGTTGGTTGATCGACTCACCGTCGCTCTGTTCTCGATTGGGTCGCCATCGCCATCGTCAAAATTAGTCCACATCGATGCCTCGGACCCGTTCCATGTCGTAACCTCGGGGCAAGACCTCCAAGGGGGCGCCAACGCCACCATTGCCGCCCCAGCAAAGCACCTGACCCTCAGCATCGAGGACACAAGTCGTACGTCCAGAGGTCTGAAGATGGCTGGCGGCATCCACCTCAACTTCTGTGGGGGGATAGGATCGGTTCTCGAGGGTTCCGTTGCCCATTTGTGCATAGGTATTGTGGCCCCAGCAGATCAGCCGATTGTTGGCTTCGCGGGCGCAGCCGTGATTCCCGCCGAGTTGCACTTCCAGGGCATCAGCCACATTGGCCAAGATGGTGTAGTCTGTCGCGCCGGAGCCGCCGAGATTACCGTTTGAAGTCGTGCCCCAGCAGGTGGCTTGACCCTCTTGGAGGACGGCACAGGCTCGTTCTCCCGAACTGTGAATCCAGCGGGCTGCGCCCAATTGCACCAAAGGGGTCGGGGTGTTCAAGGAAACATCCTGCTCCGCTTCCACGCCTTCGAGTTCCCAAAACAGGTACTGGCTACGGCCCCAGCAATGCACTTGATTCATGCCATCGAGGGCGCAGGTGACCTGTCCGCCGAGTGTCACCTGCTGAACGCCGGTGAGATCGCCCACGAGCATCGGGGTTTCAATTTCATCCAGTTCAAGCCCCACGCCGAGCTTTCCACCCCGATTGTTGCCCCAGCAACTTAACCGCCGCTCGGCTCCATGAATGGCACAGCTGCTGCCCTCACTCACTTCGATGGCATGGACTGGACGCACGGCGACGGGGACGGCGATGATATCATTGACACCGTGCCCATCGCCCAACTGCCCTGCGTCGCCGCGCCCCCAACAGTGAGCCTGGCCTTCATTACTGAGACTGCACACGTGAGAGCCTGAAGTTTCGATGGCCACAAGGTTGGTGAAGTCGTGGACTTGAACCCAGTGATTGGTACGCTGTTCCTCGGCGACATCCCCATTTCCCAACTGACCATAAGTGTTGGAACCCCGGCACCAGCCCCGACCTTGCTCGTCGACCAGGCACATGTTGCCGATGCCGCTCAAATGCTGCGCTCTCGGGGTGTGGTCGAGGACTGTGGGTTGCAGGAGGAAGGGGTCTAAGCCGTTACCTGCTTGACCATAATGTCCGGTGTTGCTGTTCGCTCGACAGCGCAAGATGCCGTCGTCGGGGACCCAGCAGAAGTGTCCGAAACCCCTTGTGCTTACACGATAGGGGGGTGTTTCTGGGTTGTGAATGACATCGTTGTGTCGAGTGTTGGAGTAGCCCCAGGTAAGGGTTCGGCCCTCCGGATCGACGGCCGTCATCGATTGCTGCCTCGCCCTCCCAGGGCATTTTCTTAGAAAGGCAACAGGCTCCGCCTGGGGGAATCGTTGAGGGGAGTTCGCCGTCTCGCCGGGCCGCACGGGCATACTGAAGGGCTCACCCCAGCACCACAGTTGGTCTGAGGTGGTGACCACGCAACTCGCGTTTAAGTTGGTAAAAACCTGTCGTACGTCTTCCAGGCCTTCGACCCGCACCGGATTATCTCGGGGCTCTCGATCCCCTTGACCCAGTTGACCCACGTCATTGGCACCCCAGCACCAGACGTCGCCGGCTTCATCCAGAGCACAAGCGTGGCTTCGGTCCACATCCACAGCCACGATCCGGTCGAGCCCCATCACTTCGAGGGGCTCCGCTCCCCAGTCATCACCCCAGCAGGACACCCGTCCATTAGAATGCGCCACGCAATAGTTGTTGACCCCTTGTGCCAGCCATTGAACATCATCCAAACCCTGGACAGCGGTGGCGGTTAAGCGAGCGGGCGCTTCTATGCCGCCATGCCCCCAAAGAAAGACCTGACCCTCTTGGAGGGCAGAATAAGACCCGGTTCCGGAATGAATCTGGCTGACCTGCTCCAGCCCAGGTACACGGCTTGCGTGGGCTCGAGACAACCTGTCCCCTAGACCCAGTTGTCCGGAGTCATTGTCTCCCCAGCAATAGACCCAGCCTCGCTCCAGCCGAGCACAGGTGCTGTCCCGCGTGGCGACGAGATCCACCACGCCCACGCCGCAGGTGGCGGAGCAACCGTCCCCGTCTTCTCGATTGCCGTCGTCGCAGGTTTCAAAGCGATTAATAATGCCGTCGCCGCAACTGGTGCCAATGCAGGCATTGGTGCAGGCATCGGCATCGTCGTCGTCGCCATCGTCGCATTCCTCGTAGCCTGCTTCCCCCTCGCTCAGGTCGGATCGGGTGTAGCTGTCGCCGCACCGAGCGATTTGGCAGTTGTTGAGACAGGCGTCGAGGTTGCTGATGTTGCCGTCATCGCAAGCTTCGTAGCCGTCATCGCCCGGCGCTAAGCCCTCGAGCACGGCTCCATCGCCACAGCGGGCGATGGTGCAGGTGTTGGTGCAGCCGTCGCCATTGTCCTCGTTGCCATCATCGCAGGCTTCAAAGCCCTCCTGAGCTGCGGTCAGGTCAGTTCGAACCATCCCGTCGCCGCAGCGGGCAACGGCACAGTCATTGCTGCAGGCATCGGTTGTGATCTCGTTGCCGTCGTCGCAGGTCTCAAAGCCTTCTTCCCCGGCCGCAAGGTCGGTTCGAAGCACACCATCGCCACAGGCAGCAGGCTCGCAGTGGTTGCGACAGGCGTCGCTGTCGTCGGCGTTGCCGTCGTCACAGGCTTCCTCGCCGGTCCAAAGAATCCCATCGCCACAGCGGGCTAACTGGCACGCCGCCGTGCAGCGGTTGTCATCCCGCAGGTCCCCATCATCACAGGCCTCGAATTCCTCATGGTCCGATTCGAGGTCGGTGCGAACGATGCCGTCGCCGCAAAAGGCAAAGCGGCAGGTGGCGCTGCAACCATCGGTGGGATCCGTGTTGCCATCATCGCAGGCCTCGACGCCTAAGTGCACGAAACCATCGCCGCAGAAGGCGAGTCGGCAAAAGCGAGTGCAGGCATCAAAGGTCGCATCGTTGCCATCGTCGCAAGCTTCGCCCTCTTGAATGATGCCGTCACCACAGCGGGTGAGGCAGGCACCTCGATGACAGATGAGCCCCACGGGGCAGTCGGTGTTCGCCTGGCAAACCGGTGTGAGTGGATGGACCGGCGCAATGATGTCGACGCAGGCTGTGGTCGCAAGCAGGATGAGCAGGTGCAGGAAACGAAAGCGCATGGTGCAGACAAGTTAACGGAAGCCGAAGGCTTCGACCAGTTTAGGTCACGAGACTTATCCCAGTCATTTCTTCAGAGATTCCCTGGCACTCTCCAAAGTGCCTTTTGATGGGTCGATCACGGCTTGTTTGGCTGAGGACTGCCATTCAGACCTCTGCTTTGGGGGCGTCGCAGCGGTGCTTGCAGGGCTTCCACCTGTGAGGACCAGGCGGGGGATTGTGCAGGGCTTTTCCAGGGGACGTTTGGCCACCATCGGTCGACGATGGCCGGATTGCCACCCACAAAGCTGGCACCAGGCCTGAGGATCGCCACCTCGACACCTACTCTTTGAGCAGCCAGCAGGACTCGTTCCACGGGCTCGGTCCAGCCGTGCAGTGACATGTTGAACAGACCCCAATGCACGGGAATCATGACATCACCCTGGACCAATTGGTGCGCCAAGACCGCTTGTTCCGGACCCAAATGAACGTCTCGCCAGAACCGACTGTAGGCACCCACTTCCATCAGAGTGACGTCAAAGGGACCGAGGCGCTCACCGATGGTTTGAAACTCGGGATGGAGTGCGGTGTCGCCGCTGTAAAAAACGCTGTGTCGCGGCCCCTGCCAAGCCCAGCCTGCCCAGAGGGTGGCGTCTTGATCCCCCAGAGTGATGGCACGGCCCGAGAAATGTCGAGAAGGTGTTGCTGTGATGGTGACATCGCCCACGTCGAGATGCTGCCACCAGTCCAACTCGTAGATCATGTCTGGCGCGATTCCCCAATGTTCGAGGTGCGCGCCAACGCCGAGCGGTACGATCCATTTCACCTTCGCCTCTGCCAGAGCGAGCACGGTGTGATAATCGAGGTGATCATAATGATCGTGGGAAATTAGGATCGCGTCTAAGGTGGGAAGGGTGTGGAGAGGAATGGGCGGGGGATAAAATCGCTGAGGCCCCAGCCACTGGAATGGAGAGGCACGTTCAGACCAGATGGGATCGACTAAGGTTCGGGTTCCATCCAACTCCACCAAAAAGGTGGAATGCCCCATCCATGTGATCCGAAGACCGGAATCAGGAAAGGATGAAAAGTCAGGACCCGATTGGGTCTCGATCGGAGACTCGGGGGCTGGACGACGGTGTTTTGAGCCGCCCGAGAAGATCGCTCGGTTGCGCTCACTCCGGGGACTTCTCATGCGTCGCAACGTGTTCTTGAAGGTGCTTTGTTCTGGGTTCCATTGGGGGGAAGCCTTCATGCGCGCAAGCCTTGCGCCAGTGGCTCGGGCGCCGATCGCTCCGCCCGAGCTTAAGGAACAGCCTGAAAGTCCAAGCACGGCAAGAAGCAGCGCCATAACGAAACGGTGTGACAACTCAGTTTTATGTCCATGCATGGCGAACTCTCGTTGTAAGATAAGCTGGAACGTAACGTCGTCGTCGTCTCTTGAACCTTGGGCATGACAGTTATCATTTTTCGACGGCGATGTTTCTTCGCTCCAATTTTCCTGATCAACTGAGGATAAACCTGAGTATTTTCATGTTTATTTCAGGCGTTATTGTTTCCTAATTGAGTTTGTTTCGAGACAGACAACCGACCTTCTTACAGCCGGTAGAGGTAACGCAATCATCGGTTTAAACAACTCGTCTCGCACAGAAGTTCCGAGAGCGCAGTATTTAGGGTAGAAAAGAGCCATCATGCGTCCTTTACTGCTTAACTTCCTTTGGTTCTTCGCTTGTGCACCCATGGCGCTGCCCGAGTTGGTGAGCGGTAGCCTGGGTGCTTGTGGCGATGGGGTCGTGCAGTCCGGCGAAGCCTGCGATGACGGGAACGACAACGATTTCGACGCGTGTCTTTCTACCTGTCGAGAAGCCACCTGCCACGATGGTTTCCGTCGCAGCGATCTCTCTATCGGGGAGTCCGGCTTTGAAGCCTGTGACGATGGCAACACCAACGACAAGGATGGATGTGTGGGCAACTGCACCGAGGCGCGCTGCGGTGATGGTTTTACCTTTCAAGGCATTGAGGGCTGCGACGACGGCGACGACAGCGACCCGCAAGACGGTTGCCATAACTGCCGAACGCCCGGCTGTGGCGACGGCGTGGTGCAAGAGAATGAAGCCTGTGATGATGGCAACACGGTGGAGACCGATGGGTGTTCTTCAACGTGTCAGTTGGCCGTGTGCGGCGACGGTGTCCGCCGGCTGGGCGCCGAGGGTGAAGCCTGCGATGATGGCAATGTCGACAACACCGACGATTGCACCACGGAGTGCGAGATTGCCCGCTGTGGGGATGGGCACCTTCGTGGGATCACCGATGACGCTGACCCGGCCTTTGAAGCCTGTGATGATGGCAATGCGCGGGATAGTGATGCTTGCACCAATAACTGCAGGTCCGCCCGCTGCGGTGATGGCATCGTGCGCACCGATCGGCCCGAGGGGCAGGTGGGTGGCGAGGGTTGTGATGATGCCGATGAAGACGACCAAGATGCTTGCACCAACGGGTGTAAAAGAGCCCGCTGCGGTGATGGCATTGTCTGGCGGCACTTTGAAGCCTGCGATGATGCGGATGAGGAGACGGGGGTCGGTTGCGCGAATTGCGTGTCACCCACGTGTGGCGATGGCGTGGTGCAGGTCAACGAGGAATGCGACGACGGAAACGACGATGATGGAGATGCCTGTACATCGATTTGTCTGAATGCTCGCTGCGGCGATGGCTTTGAACGGCAAGTGGGGCTCGAAGCGGGCGATCCAGCTTATGAAGTCTGTGATGACGGGGACGAAGAAGACGATGACGATTGCCTACGCAACTGCACCTATGCCCGTTGCGGCGACGGGGTCACTCGCCGGACCCGTGCCCCCGGCGAGGAGGGCTACGAGAACTGTGACGATGGCAACGAAATCAACGATGACGGTTGTACCAATGACTGCCGAACCGGTTGCGGTGATGGTCTGATCGAAGCCGGCCTTGAAGCTTGTGATGACGGCAACTTCGTCGACGAGGACGCCTGCACGAATGCCTGTGAAGTCGCCCGCTGTATGGATGGCATCCTTCGAGACGATCTGCGCGACGACGAAGCCGGCTACGAGGTCTGTGATGATGGCAATGACTCCGACGACGATGGCTGCTTAAACGAATGCCGCCCGGCCCGCTGTGGTGATAACGTGACTCGCCGCGACCTGCTCGAAGACCAGCAGGGCTTCGAGGCCTGTGACGACGGCAATGAGGAGCCTTTAGACGGCTGCCACAACTGCCAGTTGAATGGATGTGGTGATGGCTTTGTCGACTTCGAAGGCGGCGAGGTTTGCGATGATGGCAATGATGTGGACGACGATGCATGTCGCAATCATTGTCGGCGAGCCGCCTGTGGTGATGGTGTCGTCCGTCAGGATATTCCCTTTGGGCAGCCGGGCTATGAAGCCTGCGACGACGGCAACGAGGTCGATGGCGATGGGTGTCGGGGGGATTGTTCGAGAGCGGAGGTCATCGACTTGTCTCTGTCGGGGGATTCGACCTGTGTGGTGATGGGGGGCGGTCGCGCTGATTGTTGGGGGAATGGACGAGACAATGTTCCCACGCTCGCAGGACTCAATTCGGTTCACCGTGTGGTGACCAGTCGAATACCAAGTGTTTATTGCGGGGGCTCCGCAACTTGTGTTTTGCAAGGAGAGGAAGGCCATGCCTTGTGTTGGTCTACCCGACACGGATGCCAGCAGAGGATCAATAGAGCGGGCTTGAGTAGCGTACTTGGTCGGCCGTCAGATCCGGGCTCGGAAGGCTTTCATGGCACCTTTGCTCTGCCGATGGCGATCACCGATGAACAGGGAGAGTCATTGACGGATCTCGTGAGCTTGTCGGCAGATCGAGGCCGATTTTGTGCCATCGATACCGACGGCGACGTCTGGTGTTGGGGCGGCATTTACGGGAATCCGTTCGCCAGCCGAGCGGCGATTGAACACGTGGTGACTGAGGTTGCTGTAGGCTACAATACCATCTGTGCTGTGACTCAGGGCATGGGTGTTGTGTATTGCTGGGGGCAGAACGACCGAAACCCAGTTCCGACGCCCGTGGCAGGAGCCCGCGCGGCAACGGGCATCGCTGTCGGCTATGCGGGCGCATGTTTTCTCACCGAAGAAGCGGCCGGCTGCTGGGGCGATAATGGCTACAATCAGTTGATTGGTATTGGTGGGACACCTTACGGTTGTGGCGGTGGATCACCAGCACCGGTTGCGACGGTACAAATACGGCCGTGGACAGAGGGAGAGCCCCGTTTGGTGGCCGTCGCCATGGGGCGAAGGACCACTTTGGGTTTGAGAGAAAACAACGAACTTCGATACTTCGGAGCCCCTCCGAATCAGGCTTGTGACGACCCGGTACCGAATCAGTATTCTCGGTCGGTTCCAGTTCCAGAGGGCGTGACTCCGGTTCAGATTGAAGCGGGTCACAACCATGCGTGCTTCCGTACTGCCATCGGGAGCGTCTACTGCTGGGGTGGAAACAACCTTGGTCAAGTCGGTTTAGGGACCGAGACTGTCAGCGATCCCTTGTTGGTAGTGCCCTAGCGGGCCAGGGCGCCCATTGGGTCCCAAGCCGGCAGGACCTTTGGCTCGGTTTTGAGTCCATCCAGATCGTTCTTGGAAAGCATGCTTCGAGGCACCGCAATCTCGAAGACGTATTCGTCGAACCACGAGTCGTTCATCAAATAGAAGCCCTTCTCACCACCGGTTTCGCCCCAGCTGTTCTCCACCTTCCAGCGACGCGGGCTCCCATCCACCACATCCACACCGGTGAGCAGCATGGCGTGGGTCATCAGGGTTTGGTGATGATGCAAGCGCCCTGCTTTGTCCAAATCAAAGGTGGTGCCGTAGAGGTTCTCGAAGTCGTAGAGTTTCGCATCCCACAGGCCCAAGCCCCGATGCATTTGACGCCCTACATCGCAGCCGAACCAGACCGGCAAGCCCCCTTCGAGGGCTTCCATAGCCAGCCGTTTGATGGTGCTGATCTCGGTGTTGAGATAGACCACAGGATCGCCGCCGGCCACGTTGCCGAGAAACTCCACTGTGTAGGTCTGCTGATAGGGATTCTCGGGTCGAGGGTCGTGGACCAGGCAGACGTAGTCGGAAAGATCTTCACCCATCGTGTCCCGAGCAAACTCCTGGGGCGTCACAAGCCCTTTGCGATGGAAGTTTTTGTCTTTGTCCCGCCACTGCCAGTCAAAGCGATCCGGTGGGGTCCCCAAGTGAATACAGAGGATATTCCAGATGGCTTGCAGGGTCTCTTTCTTGAGTTCTTGGAGTTCCTCTTCTGCGTGCCCTTCGGAAGCAGCTTTGCGCAGACGGTACGCACCCTCGCGCAGTTTGTATTTGAGGACTTTGTTCATCTGACCGGTACTGGACGAACTCTCGGTCTCGGGCATCACCGATTTGGGGACCAGACCATGCTTGTGAATGATGTTGACTGCCATGTTCCATTGCCCACCATCGCTCAACGGCTCCGACAGCATAAAGGCGACCAAGCGGTCGTCCACATCCCGGTCTTGGGTTCGAAGGATCTCCTCGAGGAAGTAATTTGAACGCTCAAATTTATCCCAAAAGAGGGTGTAGTTTTGGCTGAACTCAAAATTCTTGATGCCCAGTGTCTTCATCGCATCCACCCGTAAAAGGTTGAGCGCGGCAAACATCCAACAGCGACCACTTCGCTTTTGGTTCGTCACCTTCCAGTCATCCAACTGCGTGGAAAAGCTGTACGGTGAGTTGGTCACAACACTTCGGTTCAGTGCCACTTTATCGGCCGGTGTTTGGGTGACCGCATTTTGGGCGAGCCGAGCTTTGTGATCCGCTTCAAAATCGGCCTTTAAATCAGCAATAAAATCAAATGAGACGGCGTTACGAGGGGCAGGCTTACTCACGGCAGACTCCTTAACTTGGAGCCTTTCGATAGGGTAAACAGCCAAAGAGGACCAGACTGTGCCGTTTTCACTTCGCCAGTCGGCTCGCCTCGGATAGGAACGACCCATGCTGCACCTAAAACTCGAGACAGATCCCCGATGGGTCGACCTGGCGACAGCCGACCCTAAAGCGCTTCTGGCGGATCATGCTCTTTGTGAGCGTAAAGCCGCCCTCACTGCACTGAGTTTGGTGGTCGCTTTTGGCGATGATCACGAATCCCGTGCTCAACTGGCAGATCTCGCAGCCGAAGAGACCAGTCACTTGCAAGCGGTTCTGAATCTCATGACGAAGCGGGGGTGGGATTTGCCGCCAGACGGTGGCGATGAATATGTACAGCGCTTGATGGTTTTGGCGAAGCCGGACAAGGGTCACGGATTGCTTGACCGACTGCTCATCGCTGCGTTGATCGAGGCTCGAAGCACCGAACGGCTGCGTTTATTAGCCGAACATCATCCCGACGAGGACGCCCGTCGACTCTGCGATGCGTTGTGGAAGGTCGAAGCCCGTCACAGCAGCTTGTTTCTCGCTCTTGCTGAGAAACGGTTTGGCCGTGAAATGAGTCGAAAGCGACTCAAGCAACTCAGTGAGCGGGAAGCCCAAGTGGTCGCTTCCCTGCCGGCCCTGCCCAGAGTGCATTGATGCCCAAGGGGTCGGATGGCCCCGTCTGCGATCAAACGGTCTCCGGCGAGCCCTTGTTGGTTGCAGCCCCGAACCTGGCGTAAGTGCCAGCGCTGCGATCTCATCCTTATGGCGGAATCAACCGATGGTTTCCCAGCCGCTGAGCATGATGAAGATTGTTGTTTCATCGGGAGCTCGACCATACGACCGGCGCCGGGAGCACCGCATTCGCAAAGTCGCTCGCCAATGGTCGGTGGCTTGCCTGCGATTCTGTCGCACAATTACAGTTCATGGGCTGCTCGTCGGGCCGAGCGATCCATACCCCATGGAGTGTATTGGCTTCCTATCCACTCCTGGGCCCTTTTGAGTTTCGTTGATCTACAGCCCGATCCAACGCACAGAGTGCCCTGGGAGTAGGAACCACATGACGGCCAATCATTCACGACGAGTCTACGATCACGTTCTCGACATGCTTTCGAGCGAGGAGAATCCGACGCCGATGGTGCGTCTGAACAAGGTGACTGGCTTCAAGCACACTCAGGTTTACGCCAAGCTTGAGTGGTACAACCCCTTCGGTGCGGTGAAGGATCGGGTCGCAGCCAACCTGCTCCGGGATGGTGAAGAGCGGGGATTGGTGGGTCCGGCCCAGAAGTTGGTGGAGCCGACCAGTGGCAACACAGGGATGGGGTTAGCCATGCTCAGTAACCTAAAGGGCTACGAACTCACCACGCCCCTTTCCACCGAGATTCCTGCAGAAAAACGGGTCATGCTTCGCTTTGCCGGAGCCAACGTGGAAGAGTTAGAGGATACCCTCTGTCCAGCGCCGGGCGCCCCCGAAGGGGCCATCGCCCGGGCCATGGAGCATGCGGCCAAGCCTGAGTTTCACATGCTCAATCAATATGAGAATGAAGCGAACTTCGAAGCCCATATTCGGACCACGGGGCCGGAGATTTGGCGGCAGACCGGGGGCGAGATTACCCACTTTGTCTCCGCCATGGGGACCTGCGGCACCCTCACGGGCAATGGGCGGTTCCTGAAGTCTAAATCTCCCGCCATCCAAGTTATCGGTGCGCATCCCGCGGAGGGCCACGATATTCCGGGAGTCCGGTCCCTGCGCCAACTGGAACAAACCCAGTTGTTTAAGCCAGAGGAATACGACCGACTGGTGGAGATCTCTGATCAAGATGCCTATGCCATGTGCCTGCGACTGAACCGCGAGGAGGGCATTATCGCGGGTCCGAGTGCTGCCTTGGGACTTCTTGGCGCACTGAATGCCATCGAGGATCTGCCTGGACAGGTCGTGGTCGTGATCTTCGCTGACAACATCTACAAGTACGCATCGTCTTTTGAGCGCCACTTCCCAGATTTTCGTGTGGTGTCGTCGACTCCGTCCGAGCCTTCGCCAAAAGAGCGATTGATGGATGCCTTGCTCGACAACGCTCGAGGTGGCGACGGAACCACGGAGATCGATGGGCTTGTGGCAAGGCTCGGCCAAGCCGATGCGCCTATGCTCGTCGATGTTCGCACACCGGAGGTTTATGAAAAGGGGCACCTCCCGGGCGCAATCAACATTCCCTTAGCGCACATTGACAACCAACAGGATCAATTGCCTGAGGATCTCGACCAAGAGATCGTGACCGTTTGCAATCGAGGCGTCATGTCGCTCACTGGGCTCTTGTTGTTGCAATCCCTGGGCTATCGGCGGGTGCGCAGCCTCAACGGAGGCACCATGGGCTGGCAGGAAGCCGGTTATTCTGTCGCGGCGCCGGCCGAAACAGGCTGAATTCAATCCGGCTCGGGAAAGGTCTCGTTAATGCCACGAACGTGGTCGTGGGGTCGCCATGCTGCGGTTTTCGGTAAGGGGGTATCACCCCAACAATGAACTTCACCGGCTTCGTTGGTAGCGCAAGCCCACCCACTGCTCTGCCCCCGACCACAACGAAGATCCGTGACTCCTTCAAGCCCGTCGAGCGGCAGGGGGAGACTGGACTCTCTCGGCCCATCGCCCTGACCTAACGTTCCAAGGCCCCAGCAACTGACCCGACCATTGGTATGGCGGACGCATCCAAAGGCGAAACCCACACACATTTGCTCGGCGTTCACAAGCTGCCGGATGGGTTCAAAACCCAGTGAGCCGGTGCCGCCATAGCGGCCCCCATAACCATCGCTAACCCGGCCCCAGCAGGTCACTTGGTCAGAAGCGAGGAGCGCGCATGGGAAGGCGGAGAGGTCAAAGGCTCGCGCCGATGGGAGGTCCATCACTTGGCGCGGAAAGAGGCTCGACTGAATGGCATTGGGATCATTCTCTGTCATGACACCAAAGGTCCAATTGTGGTTGCTGCCCCAGCACCACAGGGAGCCATCAGCCCGCAGGCCACAACTCACGCCACTGCCCGCCCGAACCGCGACGAGATCGTCTAACGGTTCGCCGTTTTCAAAGATGATCAGCCCAGGAACCTCTGGGTTGGTGCCATTGAAGCCGCACTGACCAGCTTCATTGTGACCCCAGCATTTGGCCGTTCCGTCGGCAAGAAGGGCGCAGGCATGCTCCGCACTCGTCGAGACACCGATGGCATATTCGATGTCGAAGACAGGGCGCGGAAGTTGGAGGGAGGTTTCGTCTTCCGGGCGGCCGAGGGCGCCCCATCCCCAACACCAAACGGAGCCGTCGAGGAGCACAGCGCAACCATGAGAGTGGATCATGTCGACGTCGAGGACGCCACTGAGATTGTTGAAAGGGGCGAGGCCACCGTTGCGCCCAACACCATCACCCACCGTACCTCGATTGGGGAGGTCTGCACCCCAGCAGTGGAGATGGTCGCTTTGGTCCACGGCGCAGTGGGTGAGCCCCGTGCCATGACTTGTGCGGATCGGCGGGAGATTTTCGAGTCGGCGGGGACTGTAATGATGTTGGGGCTCTCCGTGGCCGGGGCGAGCGTAGTCAGTGAGCCAGTTGAGGGCATCACAACGCACCAAATAATCCCGACCGAGCGTACACATGCTCTCGGCCAGGCCAAGGTCCCGAACGCCAACAATGTCCAAGTTGGCATTTCGCAGCAGCGGCAGTGTTTCGATCGCTTCGTCATTTCCAGGCCAAGCCCGGACGCTCCCATCCTCAAAAAACGCATACCACCGTCCACTAATGGACCCGTAAGCCATCGCACCAGTCGCCTTTAAGGCCGTCGCTCCCTGCAGTTCGGGAACGAGCACTGGGCGGGGGCGCGTTGTCATCGGTCGGGCTGGATCGTGGTTCTGATGACCCCAACAGTACACTTCTGCTCCCTGCGTAATCGCACAGGTCGCTGCCGCTGTCGCAACCACCGATTGGACCGGTGGTAGATTGGCGACATGGGTTGGCGCGAGATGGTTGATGCCATCACCAGTACCCAATTGACCTTCTTCATTCCGTCCCCAACAGTAGGTGTGCCCACTTCGATCCCAAGCACAGGCATGGGTCTGTCCGGTGGTCACGCCCACTGCGTCCTCCATACCCACCACCAGCGTCGCGGCGGCGACCACATGGTTTGGCCGGACGTCCCGATTGCCCAACCGACCGTAAGTGCCATAGCCCCAGCAGCGGACGCTCCCATCTCCATGAACCGAGCAGGTGGAGCGGTTGCCAGCATCGGCGGCGACCACATCGCTCAGAATCGCTTTGCAGTCGGTGGAGCAGCCGTCGAGGTTGTCGTCGTTACCGTCATCACAACCTTCATAGCCGACATTGCCGACGTTCTTGTCTCGGCGTCGGACGCCATCACCGCAGCGGGCAGCGGTACAAGCGTTCAAGCAAGCGTCGGTATCGACATGGTTGCCGTCGTCGCAGTTCTCGTTGGTTGCACCACCGTCTTCGTCCCCCGAGAATCGGTGCCCATCCCCGCAAACGGCGAGCGTGCATCGGGTGGTACATCTGCTCCGATCGGAGTTGTTGTCGCCATCATCACAGGCCTCGCCCTCCTGAACGATCCCATCCCCGCACGTGGGAAGCCGACAACTTCGACAGGCATCTTGTTCATCATCATTGCCATCGTCACAGGCCTCCCCGGGGCCGAGCCATCCGTCGCCACAGCGGTTGAGTTGGCATTGGTTTGTACAGGGGTCGGTATTGATGTCGTTGCCATCGTCACAGGCTTCGCCTTCGTCCGTAATTCCGTTGCCGCAGGCTGCCGGCGGGTCGGGATTGGGCGCGAGGAGAATGGGGCCAGGGAGCGCTGCGTTGACCCCGCTTCCTCGCCCTTGTTCTCCGTGATAGCCATGCTGCCCCCAACACTCGAAACCACCCCCTTCGAGAATCACGCAGAAGTGGCCATCGCCGCTGATCAACTGGGTGGCTGTCGTGATCCCTGGAACTTCGTGGGCCCACGGCCGCTCTTGTTGGTCTCCTTGGCCAACTTGCCCCGAACCGTTTTGCCCCCAGCAATAAATCCGGCCGTCCTCGGTACGGACGCAATAGTTTGCGTCGTAGCGTGAATTTGTGGCGACCAACTGGATCGGCCCAACCCCACAGGCGACGCTGCATTCATCGTCGTCGATGCGGTTGCCATCGTCACAGGCTTCACCGAGTTGGACGACACCGTCGCCGCAATAGGTGCCAACGCAGTTGTTGTTGCAGTCGTCGAGGTCCTCCTGGTCTCCATCATCGCAGGCTTCCGAGCCCTCGCTACCCTCGGGGAGATCGATCCGGGCGATGCCGTCACCGCAGAATGCGATTTGGCAACCGTTGGTGCAGGCGTCCCGGTCTTCATCGTTCCCGTCGTCGCAGACTTCGTAGCCGCTGTCCTCGGGGCCTCGATCCGTGCGCACGATGCCATCGCCACAGTGAGCGACTTCGCATTGGTTGGTGCAGCTATCGGTGGCAATGCTGTTGTCGTCGTCGCATTCCTCGTAGTCCGAATGGCTCGAATCCAGGTCTGAGCGGACGATGCCATCGCCGCAGCGGGAGCGACGGCAGGCGTTGTTGCAGTCGTCGGTATTTGCCTGATTGCCGTCGTCGCATTCCTCCGCGCCCGGTTGCCCCTCGGGGAGGTCGATCCGAGCGAAGCCATCGCCGCAAACGGCTAGTTGGCAAAGGGTGGTGCAGGCATCCAAGTCGCTGTCGTTACCGTCGTCACAGGCCTCGTATCCTGCCTCGCCCGGCTGCAATTCCTCCCGCACGCGACCATCGCCACAGCGGGGGTCCGTGGACTGCAAGCAGAAGCCTTCATGGCAACGCTCTCCCGCGCCGCAATCACCGGGCGATGCACACGGGACCACGCCACCCGAGATGGGCGCGATCAGTTCGGTGCAGCCGAGTACGAGAGAGAACGTGAAGCACAGCAGTCGAGGCATGACAGTGGCAGTGTAGTGGAAGGATGAACCGCCGGGAAGGTGCGACGTTGTGAGCTAATCTCGAAGGGGCACCGTCCCTTAGAGGAGTTTTTTGTGGGCTTCCAAGCTGGGTCGCATGGTGATCACGATGGATTTGCTGGTGGGTGTCTTGCTGTCGTCGGCGACGCTACCAACGGGCACCAAGGGGTTCGCCTCTGGGAAGTAGGTAAAGACACAGCCCTTGGGGACCGGTTGGGCCACGACGATGAATGACGGTGCGTGGCGAGTGCCATCTTTGAAGTGGCTGGTGAGATCGACTCGCTGCCCCTCCACGAGTTCTGATGCTTGGATATCCTCAGGGGACATCATGACCACTCGTCGTGCGCCATAGATCCCTCGGTAACGATCATCCATGCCATAAATGGTGGTGTTGTATTGATCGTGACTGCGGACGGTTGCCATCAGGTACTGTCCGGGTTCCAAGCTGAGATTGGGCAAGGGGTGGACAGTGAAATGGGCCCGGCCCGAAGCCGTGCCCCAGACTCGTTCCCGTGGACCGTTGGGCAGGACGAAGCCGCTGGGGTCTCGGACTCTGGCGTTGTAATCTTCGAAGCCGGGGATCACAGCCTCGATACAGGCGCGGATCCGATCATAGTCTTCGATCAAGTCCAGCCAATCCACTGTGCTTCGTTGATCGAGCGTGGCTTGGGCCAAGTGGGCGACGATGGCTGGCTCACTCATCAGTTCCGGCGAAGCGGGCTTCATGCGTCCTTGGGAGCGGGTGACAATACCCATGGAGTTTTCGCAGGACACAAACTGAGGACCTGCTGCTTGTTCATCCACTTCGCTGCGCCCTAAGCAGGGCAAAATGATAGCCTCTCGTCCCCCCACCAGGTGAGAGCGGTTTAATTTGGTGGAGACTTGCACGGTGAGATCGCAGCGGCGAAGGGCAGCCTCCGTGTAGTGGGTATCGGGGCTGGCGGCGACGAAGTTACCCCCCATGGCGAAGAACACGCGCCCCTTACCCGCGGCCATGGCTTCGATGGCTTCCACCGTGTCGTAACCATGGGCTCGGGGGGAGGTGAAGCCCAGATGCCCATCGAGCCGAGCGAGAAAGTCTTCTTTGGGGCGCTCGACAATCCCCATGGTCCGATCCCCTTGCACATTGCTGTGGCCTCGAACCGGACAAGCGCCTGCACCGGGTTTGCCCAGGTTGCCCTTTAGCAGGAGTAGATTCACCACCTCTTGGATATTGCCCACTCCGTTTTTGTGCTGGGTGAGTCCCATGGCCCAGCAAATGATCGTCGCATTGGACTTGGCGTAGATATCGGCGGCGGCTTCCATCTCGGCCCGAGTGATCCCCGACTGGGTTTCGAGTTGGGTCCACGGTGTCTGAAGAAGGGCAGCTTTGAAGGATTCAAAGTCCGTGGTGTGTTGCTGAATAAAATCGTGGTCGAGGACCTCTCCGGGGGCTGCCGCTTCACGTTTGAGAAGGATCTTCATGATGCCCTTAAGCAAAGCCACATCACCATTGATCCGAACCTGTAAATAGAGGTCGGTCAAAGAGGTGCTGGCGCCGAGAAGGGCCAAGGGATTTTGAGGGTGTCCGAAACGCTCAAGTCCCCGCTCTCTCAAGGGGTTGATGCTGACGATGGTACAGCCTCGGTGTTTGGCTCGCTCCAAGGCAGTGAGCATTCGGGGATGATTCGTGCCCGGGTTTTGACCGATCACAAAAATGGCTTCGGCTTCGTCGAAATCTTGCAGGGTCACGGTGCCCTTGCCGATGCCGATGGTTGCCCCGAGTCCCCGACCGCTGGATTCGTGACACATGTTGGAGCAGTCGGGCAGATTGTTGGTGCCAAAGTGACGCACAAATGCCTGGTAGAGAAAGGCAGCCTCATTGCTGGTGCGACCGGAGGTATAAAAGATCGCTTCGTCGGGATGACTCAGGCCATTGAGGTGGTCCGCAATCCGCTGGAAAGCATCGCTCCAAGAGAGGGGGCGGTAGTGATTGGCACCAGCCTCCCGGATCATCGGGTGGGTGAGTCGGCCTTGGGCTTCCAACCAGAGGTCGCTTTGGTCAAGAAGTTGGTCGATGCTCCACTCCTCGAAGAAGCTGGGTGTGACCCGTTTTTTACTGCCTTCTGCAATGGCTGCTTTGGCGCCATTTTCGCAGAACTCGAAAGCGCTGCGTTCATCAGCCGGGGGGTCAGGCCAAGCGCAGCCCGGACAGTCGAAGCCATGGGGTTGATTGATGCGAGCCAGCAGTTGCATGCCCCGGAGGAGTCCACTGTGCCGGCTCGATTCTTTAAGAACCGACGTCAAGGCCCCTAAGCCACCGGCAGCCTTGGTGTAGGGACGAGTTCGTTCGGGACCCACCAGTGGAGCCGGTTCGGCTGGGGGCGCATTTTCGTCCTCGCTCACGAACGCTCCGGGAGTGGTTCCGAGACCGTGAATAGCGCCGGGAGGGCAGTGGCTGCAATGCCCAGACCGATGATTCTTCAGTGAACAAGGGCGCTCGACAACTCGCCTCATCGGTGTTGATACATTCGATCGCTCGTTACGATGTGGCTCTGTCCAGATCAGAGGTGGTCATTGGTGGAGTCATGGTTTAGGGGGCGCCAACCTGGTGTGTAGGGGGGACCTCCGAGCACCTGTTTTTCCTGTTGGAGCAACCATGACCACTTTTGGCACCCCGCATACGGCAACGGCAACTCGTCTTCTTCTCCTCGGCTCGGGTGAGTTGGGCAAGGAGGTCGCCATCGAAGCCCAGCGCTTTGGGATCGAGGTGGTGGCGGTGGATCGCTATGCCAACGCACCGGCGATGCAGGTAGCGCACCGGGCCCATGTGATCTCCATGCAAGACGGTGCTCGGCTCCGGGCCGTCATCGAGGAAGAGAAGCCGAGCTTTATCGTGCCCGAGATCGAGGCCATCGCTACGGACACGCTCGTGGAATTGGAGTCTGAGGGTTACAACGTGATTCCCACGGCTCGAGCCGCTCGCTTGACGATGGACCGGGAAGGAATTCGGCGCTTTGCCGCAGAGGAGTTGGGGTTGGCGACTTCCCCTTACCGATTTGCAGAAAGCCTTGAGGACTACCAGCGAGCCTGCCGTGAGGTTGGGTTTCCTTGTGTGGTGAAGCCGATCATGAGTTCCTCGGGCCGCGGTCAGAGCACACTTCGCTCTGAGGCGGACATGGAGGCCGGCTGGACGTTGGCTCAAGAAGGAGCACGGGGCGGTGCAGGAAAGGTCATCGTCGAAGGCTTTGTCGAGTTTGATTATGAGATCACCCTGCTCACCGTACGCCATCAGGGGGGCACCACTTTCCTGGATCCGGTGGGACATCGGCAGGTGGATGGAGACTATCACGAGTCTTGGCAGCCCCAGCCCATGAGCGAACTCGCTCTGAGTCGATCACAGGAGATGGCGCAGAAGATCACCGATGGTCTCGGTGGTTATGGTCTCTTTGGTGTCGAACTCTTCATCCAGGGGGATACGGTGTACTTCAGCGAAGTCTCCCCACGGCCCCACGACACAGGCATGGTGACGATGATTTCCCAGAACCTGTCCGAGTTTGCTCTTCATGCCCGAGCGATCTTGGGCTTGCCCATTCCGAATGTGCGTCAATACGGCCCGGCGGCTTCTCATGTCATTCTCGGGGAAGGCACCTCCGATGCGCCGTCTTTCGAGAACGTGGCTCAGGCTCTTGCCGAGCCCGATACGGCGCTCCGCTTCTTCGGTAAGTCAGAGGTTCGCGGTGAGCGCCGCCTCGGCGTGGCACTGACGCTGGGAAGCAGCATCGAAGAGGCTCGGCAAAAAGCAGCCGATAGCGCAGCCAAAGTGAACGTACGGCTCTAGGCCAAGCCTTTACTTGGTCTTCATCACAAAGACGCCATCCCATCCCTCACCGGGGGAGTCATCTTTGAGAGCTTGGCAGCGATCGACGAAGACCCGGGCAGCAAAGTCGTCACTTTTCAGGCTAAGGACCTTTTCAAAGCACTGGATGGCTTCATCAAAGGATTGCTGACGATAGAGAGCCAGTCCGTCTTCGTAGGCTTTGATCCATGGCCCGTCGTCGGCGCTCGGTTCCTGGCCTTCTCCGACCACTTCAAAAATCCGTACTGGTTCGGTTTTACCCTTCACTCGCACCGCATCGAGTTCGCGAAAATGGATGTCCTCTTTGGCGAGTTCAACAGTGTATTCACTGACGCAGATTCGGGTGCCATAGGCCTTATTGATGCCTTCGAGACGGCTGCCCAGGTTCACGTTGTCACCCATGACGGTGTAGTCCATCCGCTGCTTGGAGCCCATGTTGCCCACCCGCATCGGTCCCGAGTTGCAACCGATGCCGATATCGATGGTGAGTAAGCCCCGCTCGGTCCATTGAGCATTGAGATCTTCCAGCTTTCGAACCATCTGCAGGGATGCACGACAGCTTCGGACCGCATGATCATCAAGAGTGGTGGGCGCGCCGTAAAATGCCATGATTGCATCACCCATGTACTTATCCAGCGTTCCGCCGGTTTCAAAGATAATGGCGGTCATCGGGGTGAAGTACTCATTGAGAAACTGGGTCAGTTCGTTGGCTGTGAACTGCTCGCTCATGGTGGTGAAGCCACGAATATCGGCGAAGAGAACGCTTAGCTCTCGCTCCTCGCCGCCGAGATCGAGCATGGAGGGATCGTCCATCACCTCAGCCGCCACAGAGGGGCTCACGTAGCCTTCGAGCACCTTCCGTGTTTTGGCTCGTTCCCGTCCCTCACTCAAATAACCGAACACTGTGAGCGAAGCCCAGATCGACCCCACCATCATGTTGGGCAGAACGCCATGTACCCACCAACCACTCGGAAAAAGCATTTGGGTGTCGATCAGGTACCAAAATCCGGTCATCATGACCGCCGCACCGATACTGAAAGGGATGCTAACGTTCGGTGTGAGGATGGCGAGAAGCAGCGCCATAAGAATCATGGCGAGCAGCTCGTAGGAAAGGAGTTGCCAGGGGCGCTGCAGGTACTGACCGTCGATCATGTTCTGGACTGCGGTTGCATGGACCTCGACGCCCGGAGAGAAGGCAGAAAAGGGCGTCACCCGTTGATCGTAGGTACCGATCGCTGTGGTACCAAAGAGGACGACCTTGTTGTGGACGGTGTTCGTGAGATGTTGCCAACGAGCCATCTCCGCCTTGATTCGTTCCTCTTTCCAGTTTTCGGCTGCCGCCTTGGCTTTGATCTCCTTGGGCTGCATGGCGTAAACGATGTCTGAAATACTCAAATAATCGAAAACCTCTCCTGGGCCTCCGTAATAATTGACCATGAGGCGCCCCATCACGTCCGTCGGCAGATCCTTCACCCCATAATCTTCACTCGCTAGGCGGATGCCTGCGATACGATCTTCGAAGCCCGGCGCAGGGTTCGCCATGGGATAGTAGGAGGAGGTGAAGTGCACGGCGGCGCAGAGCAGAGAGAGAGAGGGGACGACCACGTCGTGGACCCGAGCGAGGAGGTGGATTCCCCGTAATTTACCGTCTGTATCAGGATTAACACTAAAGTAAGCAAGGTACTCGCTGGGCTCAATGAACTTTGTTAATGGCGAGACCAAGCCACCCTCGGCTTCGGGCAGATAGACACGAGCAAGGGTCGCCTTTGCGGCTGCTTCCCGAGCATCCTCGTCCATGGACTCCCATCCCGGGAGATCAGAGGCAACCGGAACCGCTGGAAGTTTGATCTTGGTTTCGTTGCCTTCGTCATCCACTCCGATGCGAAAGTCTTGGTCTCTTGGCTCCCGAAAAAGACTGTCCGGATTGGGCATGTCCACCATCCACTGTGGTGCCTTACCTACCGTCAACCCTTCATCGGTTTGCTCCCACAGAACGGTGTAGCCCAGAATGACCTTGTCCGAGTACTTATCGATCGACTTTTCGAGGGCTTCATCCGGATTGCTCCACAGGGCGATCTCTTCGCGAAACTGTCGGGTCAGGTCTTCGTAAGCGGCTTGGATCGCAGGCGCTGCAGGATCATCAGGATGACCCTGAAGCCACCGGCCAAGCGGCGTCTCTACAGGGGGTAAAAGAAGTCCGCCGCCGTCAGCCTTGGTGTCCTCTTCTTCCTCTTCTTCCTCTTCTTCCTCTTCTTCCTCTTCTTCCTCTTCTTCCTCTTCTTCCTCTTCTTCCTCTTCT
>NZRT01000004.1 GCA_002696345.1 Myxococcales bacterium | reverse complement strand
TGTCTTTGACGGGTCTTTCACCTCGCCCGCCACGTAGGTCACCGCATTCCAGCCCGAATAGGCAAAGTACACTCCAAGATAAGCGCTGAGGAGACGACTCACGGTGACTTCTTCTGCCATCGCACCTGGCTCAGCGGTGGCATGGACAGCACTGGGTGCAGCGATCAATGCGTAGCAAGCGATGAAACTTAGAAGTACCAGCGGAACAAGGGTCAAAACCACTTGAAGCCGCGACCAATTCCGCTCTGATCCCAAGTGCACCGCCGTGACTAATAAAATCAGGGAAATACCACCGAGGGAGGCCACACTCACCCCACCGCCAAAGGGACTACTGATCAGTTGTTCCGTAAAGTTAATTTGGGCCAACTTCGCCAGTTGGAACTCCCAAAGCGGCAATGCCGTCGCCGCAATCGATCCACCGAAAACCCCAAGAAACAAAACGCAGCCCGTGGCGAATGCCACTGAGGGGCCAAAGGCGAGATACTGGTAACAAAAGTCACCCCCCGCTTTGGGGACTCGGGTGGAGAGTTGGGCGAAGGCATCCGCCCCCGCAAATGCGACGACTCCGCCAAAGAACCAAAGACCAAAAAACCACCACGAGCCGCCTGCGAGTTCGGCGACCTGCGGTGGCACGATATAAATACCGATACCCAACATAGAGCCAACGACCACTGCGGTCGCAGACCAAACACCAAGGGTCTTTCCGGACCCCAAGCTTCCCCCGTGAAGACCTCCAGTCTTCTCACGTTTAGTCATAATTCATCCTTGAACTTGACGTTACTGGTTTGAACCAGCCGTTAGCATGACTTCATGGACCCATCGAATTTTCGGTCGGAAACTCCAAAGATCAGTTTTATTGCGTTCTCGAATACTTGGGGCAGGATCGACGCGAATCGTCTCATCTTCGGGAGAATCATCGTGTTGATACAATGTCACCAATTCGGTTGGAAAATTACCGCGTGTCTTCTCTTTTCATGCGCCTACTTGTTGGCTCCAAGCAGTGCCGGAGCTGAACCAGCAGCAACAGCCGGAGGGCTTCCGCCCCTCTCTGCCGAAGAAGCTTCAGCTTACGCCGCCATCCCAAGTGACCCCCCCCCGAAGAAACTGAACCGTAATTCTCACTTTTTCATCAGCGATGAGAAAGGTCATGAATGGTGGCGTCCGGTCATCGATGACTTGGGCGGTGCTCTGATCGGTGTCGGGACCAATCAAAACTATGCTCTCGCAGGCTGGGCGAAGTCAGAAGTGCTGTTTCTCGTGGATTTCGACCAGTATATCGTTGATCTCCACGGTGCTTACAGGGTGGCTTTCGAAACCTCGAAAACCCCGCTGGAATTTATCGCGTTTTGGTCGAAGAAGCGGAAAACCCGCAGCATGCGAACCCTTAAAAAGCATTTCAAAGACCCAGGAGAGCGCAAACGAGTCCTTCGTTCATTTCGAATGGCCAGAGCGTTTGTCCATCGCACGCTGCGGCGGCTTCGCTGGAAATTTCGCAAGGCCAAAGTCCCCTGCTTCATGGCGGACCAAAAGTCCTACGACTACATCGTTGACCTTCACCGCAAGAATCGAGTGTTCGCGATTCGCGGCGACCTCACCGCAACGAAGACAATCAATGGGATCGCCCAAAGCCTGAAGCGATTTAATCGAGAGGTTGGCATTATCTATGTCTCAAATGCTGAAGGCTATTTCGGGCGCCGACGGGTGCCGAGACAGTACCTTGAGAACCTCATCGCCCTCCCCTCAAACGAGAAGAGTCGTATTCTCCGCACCTACCCTTGGCGAGCGAAGGGGGATAAATACCACCAATACGCCTTCATCCATCAAGAGTTTTCCCATCTCAAGAGTTGGTATGACACGCGCCCATCCTTTGGGCTCTACCAGATGATTGGGCGCCCTCGAATCAACGGCAGAGCCGTGGCATCCACGCGCTCTCCTAAGGTAAAACCGAAGAAGCGACGCTACCGGCGCTCAGCCAAGCTCCGTAAAAGAAAGTCGAAAAAGAAACGTTAGCCGATCCATGATCGCGGCCCCGAAAGGCCTCGGTTATTGGCGTCTTCCGCATTGATCAAAGTCACTCCCCTGGGGAGCGATGGGCTTGAAAAGCGTGAGTTCCACTCGCCTGTTTCGCGCAAGCGAGGAAGCATCTCGCCCCTTGCGGATCGGCATGCGCTCACCGAATGAGACCGTCTCAACCCGACGAGGGTCGACGCCCTGGGCAATGACGTAGTCTGCCGTCGACTTCGCCCGTCCAGCGGCCAGCTTTTCGTTTAAGCTCGTGCTGCCCCGAGCATCTGCGTGCCCCTCCACCCGAAGGTTCACGTTTGGATCCTTTGCGAGAACCTCGACCAAGGCATCGAGAAAGGGAACCATCGCCGGGCTAAACTGGGTTGAGCGAGTGTCAAAATAAACGGCACTGGAAGGAATATCTCGACTGACGACCCGGGCGAGGCGATGGAATCCTCCCCCTTGAGCCAGATAAAGATCTCGACCTACGGACGCAACGCCTCCTTGTCCTGCTTCTAGGAACGGACGCCCGACGGGATGGAACTCACGCCCCAAATCTTCCGAACATATGGCGACCTTACTTCCGGAAGCACAAACGACGGGATCCGGCCCGTCGATAAACACGAGATGGCGCCGCTCACCACTTTCTTTCACAACCCGCTGCCATCGCCTCCCCCCGTCGATGCTTCGATAAACTGCACCACGAGCAGTCGTTATAAATCCAATTCGTCGTTGTCCGCGCAGTTGCGAAAAATCACCAGCCCTCCGTAAACCTCTCGCCGGCAACCCTCTCACTTTGTGGGTCGTCCATGTTTTGAGATCGCTTTGACTCTCCCCGCAACGCATCGAGTTTGCCCGTGTCAGCACGCAAACGCGGCCCTCGCCGTCAATCCCTGGCATGACGATCGGGGCAATGGCCCGCTTTAACTTTAAATCCACCGACTGAAAGCGTCCCTGTTGCCCGCGAAGGACCTTAAAATCTCGACGCTTCGAACGCGTAACCAGCCAGAGTCTTCCCCCATCATCGTAAGCGCCTTGCCACACTGCAGCATCAGGCATCTCAAGGGGACGAAAAGCGTCATCTTGCCCCTCCGAGATCAGTGCAGTGCCATCATGAGTCAACAACACCATTCGAGCACCGGAGGTCGCGACTGTGCTTATTTTAAGTCCTTGCGTTTCAGCGATGGACTGCCAGGCTTGACCGCATTGAGAGGATTGGAAAACACCACTTTCTTCGGTCACCAAACTAAACTCGGCACATTGATCTGTGCCGCCTCTCGGCACCACAGTGACGACTCCTTTTCCGGGAAGTTCGGCAACATTTCGCCACAGGTACATGTTGCGCACGACAAGCGTTGGAATGCTTGCCTTCCCTCGCCGCTTTTTACGCGGGCGGACACGCAGAATATATTGTTTCGAGAGCTTGTCAGCGATGTACATCAGAGCGCGTCGGTAATCTTCCGTATTCATCGAGTCCTGGGGGACTCGGACAATCTCTCCGCCCAGTTCTGATGCCAAGGTGAAGAACCCATGATGGCTGAGATCGGAGGCCATCATGAACAAACGAGTGCGGGTGTTTTTCAAAACCTTGGTGACTCGAAACATTACCTCAGTCCCCGCATCGACAAAACCAGGTTGCGCCTGGAAACGGAGGTTTCGAATGCCATTCAAATTCACCTGGAGTGGCTCGTCCGTGATCAAGACCATGACCCGTTCGCCCGACTGATCATCCAGAGCCCAAGCACCTTCCACCAGCGCCTGAACGCTGTCCTCGTTCGCACCACCACTGTTAATCGGCAAGGCATCCATCCATTGCCGAAAAACACTGGTCTTTTCCGTTGGCTTGTCTTCCTTCGCGACAATTTCATCACCGAACGCAATGAGCCCAAAGCCGGTTTTACGTCCCCGAAACCGCATGGTCTCTGCAACGTCAACCACCGCTTGATGAACAGCCCGTCGTTCCGTGTCCATCGACCCGGAAAGATCAATGGCAAACATGAGCTTGAGAGGGCGCTCTTCTTCCAAGCCTCTAAAGTCGACAACCTTGACCGATTCTGAACCATCATAAGCTTCAAAAACACTTCTTCTCAGACCGCTGACAAGATTGCCCTCACAGTCCTTCACATCCACGGAAAGCCGGAGGTCGCCATTGGGCAGAACCCTTGTGTGGGTGACAGTGGCTCGGGGCCAAACCTGCTTCGCCCTCCAGACCTTCCGAAGAGCGATCGACCGGCCCTCACCGATCAATGCCCGGTCATCTTCCGGGAAGGCGGCTGCAAATTGTTCATAAAGGTCAGCGTCGTGTCGACGAACTGCCTCTTTCCAAAATAAATCTCGCTCTTGGCGTTTTGCTTTCTTACCACGGGCACTGTCCCCATCCAGAGCCGCATAAAGGCGAAAAGCCACAGGCCGCTGACTTCGCTGAGCAAGTTTCCAGAGGCGACTCAGTACTGGTCTTGCGGCTTCCTTTACTGCCTTTTGACGCAAACCCGTGTTCAGGAAGTGCGTGATGACAGCATCATCAGGCAGTTGACCTTTGGCAATGGGCTGAAGAATCGGTGCGAGAACGCGAGCCGCAATTTTGACTTCCAGCATATGGTGCCATTTTTCCTCAGGATACTGATCCCGGAAGGCAACGTGCTGTGCTGCGTCATCGCTGGCTGATGCCTCCAACAATGCGAGTCCCGCCTCCTCCTCATAGGCTTGTTTCACGTACTTGGTCGCTTCCGGCCAAGGATCATCGGGTTGCGCACGATAGAACGTACGAAAAGCCCGCAGCGAATCGACCTGACCTTTCGCTTGGCGGTAGGCCAACTTAACCTCGTGCCTGCGGGCTTTCGCGACGGCCTTCTTCGCCTCCGCCCAGTCGGAATACAGCGCTCTGAATGCTCGTAAAGGCTCTAACTCACCGCTCGATATCGCCGGCGAAAGCGCTCTCTTCGCTTCAAGTCCGCGGGCTTTTTCCAGCAGGGCTTCAGCCTCATCCCAGGCCCTGTATTTGCTTCGAAACTGGGCAAGCCCATCAATGCCTGATTGCCGACTGGCGCGACGCCATGCGATTCGAAGTTCAGCGTTCCTGAGCTTGGGGACCCATGTCCGTAACTCGTCCCAGTCGCCATATTCAGACCAGAACGAGTCAAAGGCTTTAAGCGTCGGGCGTCTCAACAAGGCTTTCGCCAAGAGATCCACTTCCCGTTGTCGGATTCGACCGATCCATTCCCTAGCCTCCCGCCAATCTTGGTAGTCATTCCGGAACGTCCGTAAGCCCCGGGCTCCTCGACTTTTCAGTGCTTGTTTGGCGGCTAAGGCAACTTCCCGCTGACGAGCCTCACCAATTGCACGGTCTGACTCATTCCAGGCACCGTATCGGTCCCGATAGTGGCGATACGCGGTAACGCTGGGTTTGGCGATCACCCCCTTAAGCGCCAGTTCGGCTTCTCTTCGACGAGAATCCGACGTGTCTCTGGCTCCCGGATACCTTTGCCGAAATTCCTGAAAGCCTTCTGGAGAGGGTGACGACAGCGTCACTTGCTCATAAAAGGTATTTTCCTCGAGACGACGAGCCTCTTTTCGCAGATCTGCCACCCCAGTCCGTCGTTTCGCCCAGCGCTGAAAGCGACGAAAGTCCTCTGGCCTCCCTCGCTCGCGAAGATCTTCGAGGTAAGCCTCCGCACTCAGGCGGCGAACTTTCTTCGCCTGAAATGAATGTACCTTTTCGGGTGCAAGTCGCTCCAACCAACGCTCCGCTTGATCATGAGCCCGCCCGTACTCCCCTCGGTCCATTGTCTCCTGAATTTTTACAGCGATCGGCGCACAGCCGACAGCAAGCAAAAGAACGGCACCGAGGAGATGCGCTGAGCCTTGAGGTCTGGCGAGTCGAAAGCGAGCGTCCATGATTGACCTAACCAAGACCGACTATCTTTAGGCAAGGCCATCGTTCATACGAGTTCTTCTTCCATCAAAAGACCTTGACGAAAATGAAGGACCTCAGAAGGTTATCCCATCGGTCGGCGTGCAGACTTCCCCCACAGACTGCGACGTATCGACGCCACAAAAGAGGACTCACCATGAGCGAGAAAAGTGAAGAAACAAGCCCTGCAGACAAATTACAGAGTGAAGACCCGCTTCATGCATGGCTGCTGAGGTTAGAACTCGGGCATCTCACACAACAGTTTCATGACCAGGCGATCACCCTTGAACTCCTCGGTGATCTCTCGGAAGAAGATTTAGTCGAAGCCGAAATCGGCAATGAAGATGAGCGAAAAAAGCTGATCAACGCTGCTAATTTTTTACGCACGGACGAAGATCCAAAAGCCCTTGAAGAGTGGCTAAATGAACATGAGTTGGTCAGTTTATTGCCGGCGCTCAGAGATCATGGCTTCACGCTTCAAACGCTCCTCGATACCAGTGAAGATGACCTCGAAAGTGCCAACATCCGCCCCCTTGGTCTCCGTAAGAGGCTGTTTGTCGCCTTGGGCAAAGAACGGACGGGTCTTCCCCAAAGCGAAAGAGTCACTCAAACGGTTGCACAAACCAAACAAGCCCTCGGACAGCTTGGCGCCCGAGTGCTCGCCGGCGCCAAGTCGATCCGATGGATTGCATTAGGGCTGGTCGTGATTGCGCTGCTCGGCGTGCTTGTGACCGTCATCATCGACAAAATGCCGAGGACCTTTGGTCCGGACTATCCGTTTGCGCTCTCGGTCGCCGATCTGCGCGATCGAGACGTAGCGGAAGTGACGGCTGAACGCTTGCGGACCCTTGGCCATCGTGGAGAAGTCGTGATGACTCGAGCCGTGAATGGCTCCGCATGGTACCATGTATTGACCGCTCACAGCCGAGATCAGAGCAGCTTGGATGAGGAAAAGAAGCGATTCGACGAAGAGGGTCCACTGGGCGAACTCAGTGTCTTTACCCACCAGGATTGGGGTCCCAGCCTTGAACGTCTCGCCGATGCGGGAGCCCCCAAACCGCTGCCACAACCTCACTCCACGAAGACAGAGCCAATCGCCCACCTTTCCGCCGAATTGGTTCGCTTGATCAATTTAATCCCCGCATCCAGTAGCCATCCGCTGAAGTACGCCGCGATGTATCTCAGTGAGCGCCCTCCTGAGGAATTTCCCTATTACGAGGGCGCTCGGGCACGCACACGAACAGACATGCCCCGAGGAATTAAGCGTGAAGAACTCCTGCCCAACCTGAGCGCCCTGATCGAGCTGAGGTATTTCGACCCGATCTTCGATGACACTGTTGTTCTCCACCTCTTCAAGCTTCGCCGCAGTCAGGTGGACAACAGTTTACCTATTCTCCTGCCGGTTCAGCATTTCAGCAACCGGGTTCTGGCAACAGACAACTACATCAGCGAAAAGAAAGAGGACCTCAAAGTTGCAGCGATCAGTGGGCTGGTGGGTAAAAAGCTCAGTATCGAGACCGAAGCGGGCCAGTTTCGGCATTACGGCATCCTCTTCGACAAAAGCCAGGATCTCGGAGTGTTCATTCAAGCGCGTAATACGGGGTGGGAGCGCGGAATTCACTTGCTGGAGAATCTGAGCAAAGGAGGAGGGTTTATAACCCAACCAAATTACGCAGAACTCTTGGCCAAAGTTCCTAAAATTCCACCCATGGGATCGCAACTTACCGTCCTAAGCTTTGCCGTGAAGTCGGAGAACCGATTGAAGGCGACGGCAGGAATCCCCGTGTTGACCGCATGGTTCCGTGAACCCTTCAAGTTGAATCCCATCGACCACCCGAAGCGTAATCGACGGAAGCGAGAGTGGTCCTATCAAATTTCAATCTTCGATCAGGAGACAACCGCAAAGGCAGCACTGGCCGATGAACTTTACGAGCGTAGCCGCGATAAAAAGAGTCAATCTGAAGAGATTCCCGCGGCCTATGGGGAAGACAGCGCCTATTACTTCGCTCGCAGTCGCCGCCTTCTGTTGCAGCGCCAGACAACCGTTGCTCAGATCTACAGCCTGAAGAAGACACTCTCAAAGGACCAAATGCTCGACACGATGTCCCGGCTCGGACTGGATGATGAGAAGGGCTTCATCCGTCCTGAGAGTCAGAAATCAGCTCTGCCCCCTGAGGGAACCGACTTAAGCGACAGTTTTGAGTTCTTGCCGCCGTTCTGTGGTGAACGGCCAAAAGATGGCTTGGTCGGCCGCCTCCTCGAAATTTGGTCGGAACGAGCACAATGCGAACTCAGTGGTGGCGAGTGTCCAACCGACCCCGTTCCGGTGGCGGCTGGATTTGATGCCGTCGCAACGCCGGCGGTTCTATACCACCGAAAACGCCGAAACCTGCTGAGTCTCAAGACCAAGCTGAAGGGTGGATTTTACATGGGGATCCCACTGCAAGAAATTACCCTTTCAGCCATCCCTGGGAGTGGTTCAGGATTTAACGTCGAAATCACTCTGAATGAGGGTGTAAAAACCGTCAAAGCGATTCTCACCCGTCACCGGTACTGGCAGCAGCGCATCGATGACTCGATTGAGATGAGCAGAGGACTTATGGGTGCCTCAATCAAACCGAAGGGACGTAAAAAGACTCGAATTTCCTGTACCCTTTGAGTTCCAGTACTCACCATTTTGGCTGAGTCTCGACCGAAGCACCCTAAGGTGATGATGCGGCGAAGCCGCCAGGAACATTAAGTTGTAAGCGCTCAAGACGCTCGACCATTTCCGCTTCCTTCAACCATCCCCAGGCCCAACGGCGCTGATCCCCCTGATTCGTCCTCGAGCCATTGGAAATCCAGACTTTAAGCCGATTGCTGGCAAGCGCTATTTCGACCGGGAACTGGTACGCCTTATAGGTCCGATTACTGTAGCGTTCCTCCGAGAGCCGGCCGCCTGTCGTGCCGTAAACCCGCAGGCTAGAGCGCCCATCTTCTGCCATGAGTCCAAAGTTCGCGCTGGCTGCTTGGGGCGTAATGAAGTCGATGGTGCCATATCCCCAATAGCCCTTCTTCGGCGTGGTAAACTGTGATTCGGTATACCATCGACCCACCGATTGCTTCGCCCATTCCTCATAATTCTTACTCTGAGCATAAGACCAACCAAGTTTCTCCATTTTGAAACCGGTAAATCGGTCGCCCTCCAAAAGCTGCTTGGGGAGAACATTGAACGAGTTATGGAACTCCTGATACTCCAACAAGCCTTGGCTCTTGCCGACCAACGATAGAAGTTCTCGAATCTCTTCCAAACTCTTCTTGGTGGATTGGACGATGTAAACAAAGCGTCGCTTCGGCCCAGTCAGCATGGCATAACTGCGCACGTAGTTCGGTTTGGGCTCGATGGTGACCACCAAACCCCGAAGCAGTTCATCGGCCTGAACAGACAATGGCTCCGTTCGTTCCGTGCGATAATCCCCCGTATCGAGGACAAGCTGGGCGTAATACTTAATCGGGTCACTAAAAAGAGCATTGGACTCACCGGCATCCAACTCCGGCGCCGATGCCGGGCTCTTCAGCTTAAAAACGTTGACGGTGACTTGATCACCGTAAAGCGTATCCCGAAGGATCGCCTCACAATAGGCTTCCGTTTGCGCCAGGACAGCTCGACGTTTAATTCCTCGGGGTAAGTCCGTTTTGATCCGTCCCATCGCCAGCCCATAGTACTTCAACTCCTCCTTCGTCTCAGGGGACGAGTACACTGAAACAAAATCAACGAAGTAGCTGGAAGAGTATGGATACTGGCGAATCACGTCGGAAACGCCATCACTAATCCCTGCTCCCGCTGTCTTGATCAATCGTTGTTCTGAGGTTTTGAAGACCTCGAGAGAGTCTTCGAGGATCCGGTCTTTCCACTCCGAAAAGGCGAGGGTTTCCAATCCAGAAAGCCCATGCTCAGACTCCAGTTCCGAGCGCAAGGTATCCAATGTCTCGCCGTCTGGGCTCTGCCCGATAATCACCCGAAACCAAGCCCCCCCACTCTTTGCATCATCAGTCGCCAGAATTTCCGGTTCTAAGCCCATCGTCTTCAGGCGTTCAACCAGTTGTTCTGCATGGTGGATACTGCGGACCTCAGCGACCTTGAGTGCCAGTGGGTTTTCCTCCCCAAATGTCCGTGGGCCCTTCAGCGCTTGAACCAACCCCCATCCTGCCAGACCAAGGACAAGACAAGCAGCAAGAGCAATCGCAATCATCCGCCAACGAGCACCAAGTGGCTCACCCCAAGCTTTCAGAGCCTCCACGGCCTTGCCTGCCCCGGCTTTCATTCGATCCAGTCCAGCCTGGGCGACAACGCTCGGTCTTGGTGGATTGGTGAGATCGGGCGGCGGACCGAAATCATCGACCAATGCCTTCATCAGGCGTTTCCGAATACCAAGCTTATCGATCCCGATCGCTTCGAGTTCATCTTCGGTCGCAAACCGGAGGGACTCAAGGTCAAAACCTTCTCCCACCAGTTGCTTCTCGATGCTTTCAAGTCCCTGTTTTTTTAACCATTCTGACAACTCGTTAGCTGTGGTCATTCCGATCTCTCCTCGGCACGAGAGTCTGCTATCAAACATTTGGTTACTTCGACCATCCCCTAAGTCGAATAGGGTGAGCCCCCCAAGGAATCTCAGCCTCCGGTTTTGGTGGGGGCTAACCATCCGTTTTCCCACACTGCTATCACTGGATCGCCCTGGAAAGAGTCATGAGAAAGCGTCTTCTTAAGGCGTCCTCATACCAAGGTTTACCATTGTTCGCTTTCTGGCTCGGGAACAGAAGCTCACTGCAATGGTCTGCGGCAATTTTTCTTCTCTTTCTCGAGATCGCGCCAGAGCACCCATCACTCTCAAGAGATCACGGAGTGATCGAGAGCGACGATGAGGAATCTCAACTCTGAAGTTAGACGTGTACATCGGCAACTGAAAGCCAAACCATGCGATCCAGTGGCAAACCGGTCATTGGTCAGGCAAAAGCCCTACAGATAGGGAATCGGCTATGAAACGGACCCACACTGTCACTCTTCTCCTTCTGCTTGTCTCCGGTTGCGTCGAGACCCTGCCTGAACCCGTCGAAACAACGGCACGCTGCGGTGATGGTGTGGTTCAAGAATCTCTTGGTGAGGGCTGTGATGATGGCAACCGAGAGGATCGAGATACCTGCCGTAACACGTGCCAATTGGCTCGCTGTGGCGATGGCGTCCTCCGAATCGATCGAGAGGCAGGAGCAGTCGATAACGAAGCATGTGACGATGGCAACAATAACGACCGTGATGCCTGCACCAATAGTTGCGAAAGAGCCCGTTGCGGTGATGGAATCACCCGTACGGATCAGGCCGCTGATGAAGAAGACTATGAGGCATGCGACGATGGCAACGGCAACAACGCGGACGAATGTACCGTCCAGTGTCGAGCGCCCCGATGCGGCGATGGATGGCGCCAAGGCGATGAACTTTGCGACGACGGCAACGACACCCATGACGACCAGTGCTCCAACGACTGCCGTATTGCTCGCTGCGGTGACGGGATCCTGCACCCCTGGGAACTCTGCGATGACGGTGACGACAACGATGATGGGTTAACCGATGCATGCCGACAGAACTGCCAACCCGCTCGGTGTGGAGACGGTGTCCAAGACTCGGACGAAAACTGCGACGACGGCAATGATGTAGACGATGATGCCTGCATCGAATGCCAACTGGCTCGCTGCGGTGACGGCTATTTAAGACAGGGTCTTCTCGATTCCATGCCGGCCTATGAGCACTGCGATGACGGCAACGATTCGGACGAGGATGGCTGCACAACCGACTGCCGGTTTGCCCGTTGTGGAGATGGGTTTCATCGCCAAAACATCGCCGAGGGGTTACCCGGCTATGAAGCCTGTGATGACGGCAACCGAGATGCGCAAGATGGCTGCAGTATTGAGTGCCAATTGGATGACCATTACGATCTACCCGGCGCCTACGTCTTCCAAGGGGGACAGCGTCGCTGGCAACCCGATGGGTTGCCGCAAGACGTCTCGGTTCAGGCGACACAGCTGAGCACGGATCAAGCCATCGCTGGTCGATTCAACTTCGACGCCGATGTGGATACGTTTGCTTTACGCGCGCCGACGCCGGGTCTTTATGTCATCCAATCTTCCGAATTATTGGGCGCCGATCCGAACTGCTATGCGTTCAACGCAGCAGGTGACCTTTTAGGCTACTCCGACGATATCGTATGGGGTCAAAACCTGAACTGTCGTTTGGAGATATCTCTTGCTGATGGAGAAGAGGCTTTCATCGTCCTCCACCATTATTCGCCGACGGGTCGAGGCAGTTATCAACTTGGAGTTCAAGCTCCTTGCGGCAACGGTCAACTGGATGAACAAGAGCAATGTGATCCGACGTCGGTCTTCAGCGATGAGTTCGCCTGTCGACGGGACTGTCGCTGGCGCCAATCTCTGGGGCTAGGCGTCCACAACTCCTGCGTCATGGAAGATGGTGAGGCGTATTGTTGGGGTGCGTACTATCTGCGAGGTACTGGTCGGGCGCCGGCTGATGCGATTCGCTACAAGGCTTCGGGCCCTGATAATGGTTTACCAGATCGTTGCGTCCCCAGTCCAAACCGTGTCCCCGGGCTCGATGTCCGATTGCGAGGAATCACGGTCGGTGTCGATGGCAACTGCGCCGCCGACGAGGAGGGTGATCTGTATTGCTGGGGCGGTAACCCGAACTTTCGTGGCTACCAAGATCTCGAACAAATCGTCGGGGAATGCCACCCCTTTTACGGCAACGATTGCGTGGATCAGGCTCGCCCACTCTCCGATGAAATCAACGCCGTAAGCTGGTCGGGAATCACCCTGGGCTTGGGTCACATCTGTGCGGTGTCCACCGCACAAGAGGTCTTTTGCTGGGGCTTGGATATGCGAGGAGTCGGGGCAGGCGGCTGGAATCAGTCCGGTCAGCCGTCCGTCATCCTCTCGCCCCAGTACATGCCCAGCCTGGACGGTAGTGTCCTCGTCAACACCTCCGAGGACACAACCTGCGCCCTCAATGAAGCTGGTGAGGTGAGATGCTGGGGGCTCAATACCCATGGGCAAATCGGTCTCTCCCCAACCGACCCCTCGATGAGTCAGTGCCCTCCTAACAATGTAGAGTGTGATGGACACATCTTTCACCCTCTCCCACACCATATCCAAGGTTTGGAGCCCGTCCTCGATGTGGTCGCAGGATTTCAGAACACTTGTGCCATTACACGGGAGAATGAACTGTTCTGTTGGGGGCGTAGCGACATGGGTATTTTGGGTGTCATCGAGGACGACATGCCTTGTGGTCAGGGCATGAATGCAGGACGCTGCCAACCCACTCCCCAGAGGATTCAGGGGCTCGGCAGCGTGCACCGGGTCGCAATCTCAAAGAACCATGCCTGCGCCGCCTCAGCGGATGGCCGCCTGCGCTGTTGGGGGAACAATCAGTACGGCAGCCTCGGTATCGGTTGTGAACTTTGCCATCTTGAAGACATTCGACGCACTCCCCAACTGGTAGGCCGTCTCATCAATGTCGTGGAAGTGTCTGCCGGTGATTACCATACCTGCGCTCGAACCCAGGGGAGCCCTCAAAATGTCTACTGTTGGGGGAACAATGTATGGGGGCAGGTCGGTCACGGGGTAGCAACCCCCTTCGAAACCTTACCCCGAAGAGCCTATCCCTGAGCGGTGTCCACTGCCCCTTCAGGTCTTCTTCGCTCGCTTCCGCTTTGTGCTCGAAACTCGAGCGGCAGCGCCTTTCTTTCGGGGCTTCTTTGACCCTTTGCCTGATTTTGTCCTTTTCTTCTTTGACGCTGTTTTCGTGGCAGACTCTGTTTGCTCCCGCTTGGATTGCCCTCGCTTGCCCTTGGCCCGATCAGACAACCCACCCAGCTTAGTGGGCTTTCCAGGCAACTGACCTCGTTTGCCCCCGTCCTCTCGGCGAGGTCCAATCAAGGTGACATTTAATTGCCGACCACAGACCCAAGCACGACCCAAATGATCAATCAGATCCCTGGACAGATCTGCAGGTAATTCCACGGTACTGTAATCCTCATGGATCTTAATTTTACCGATTTGCTCACTGGGCAACCCCGCCTCATTGGCAATGCAACCCACCACATGCTTCACTTCAAGTCCGTGACGAGAGCCGACATCCAAACGAAACCCTCGAGCCTGTTCGCTGGATAAACGCTTGGCTCGCTGCCCTCGCCCTCGCTCCTGATCTTCAAGATTTCGCTCGGGCACAATCAAGGGTCGCTGCTGCTGATGAAGGTAGATCATCGCTGCAGCAACTGAGCGCTCATTAACCCCCGTCTCGCCAGCTTGCCAAAGTTCATCCACATGACGCTCAACCAGGGCTTCATAGAACCCCAAGTCGTTGTCTTTGAGGGTGTCCTGAATCAAGGATTTTAGTTCTTCGATCCGTTGCTGTCCGATCTGCGCTCCGCTAGGTACAGTCATGCGCTCAATGGGCTGACGAGTCGTCCGCTCGATCAACTTCAGCAACCGCCGTTCTCGACGGGCAACAAACAAAATCGCCTGCCCCTCACGCCCTGCCCGGCCGGTGCGCCCGATACGATGGACATAACTTTCTGGATCGGCGGGAATGTCGTAATTCACCACATGACTGACCCGCTCAACATCCAAGCCTCGAGCCGCCACATCCGTGCAGATGATGATATCGACCTTGCCCTGCTTCAGCCGATCGACCGTTCGCTGCCGAGCATCCTGGCTTAACTCACCCGAAAGCGGGGATGCCGCAAATCCACGGGCCTCCAGTTTGTGGGCGAGGTTGACCGTGGAGCTACGCGTCCGCACGAAGATCAGCATCGCCTCAAACGGCTCCACCTCCAGCAAACGCGTGAGCGCTTCCAACTTGTTGTAGCCGGTCACCGCGACATAACGCTGACGAATGGTGGCGACCGTTGCCGTCTTTGATGCAATGGATACATGCTCAGGGTCTCGGAGAAATCGCTGTGCAATGCGCTTGATCTGTGACGGCATGGTCGCTGAAAATAGCGCAGTCTGCCGCTCGGAGGGTGTCTCTTCGAGGATGATTTCGACCTCTTCCAAAAACCCCATGCGCAACATCTCGTCCGCTTCGTCCAACACAAGAGAACGAAGCGCGCTCAAATCCAACGTGCCGCGGCGCAGATGGTCTTGAACCCGACCTGGTGTTCCGACGATCACCTGAACCCCCCGGCGTAGCCGACGAAGCTGAGTCTCCATCCCCTGCCCCCCGTACACGGGCAACACCTGAAGATCTGGGAGATGTTTTGCGTAGGTCTGAATCGACTCTGCTACCTGTAACGCTAGTTCTCGGGTGGGTGTCAGAACCAGTAACTGGGGCTGCTTCAGCTTGCAGTCAATGGAGGCGAGCAGGGGCAGTGCGAAAGCTGCCGTTTTGCCTGTACCGGTTTGGGCCTGCCCAATGAGATCGGAACCACTCAAAAGAATAGGAATGGCGGCTGCCTGCACCAGCGACGGCGATTCATACCCCGCTTCTTTGACGGCTTTTAGAAGGGCATTGGACAAACCCAAGTCCTGGAACCCAACCAACTCTTCCCGGCCATGCTCGATCATTGCAGGAAGCTCCTCGGAGAATCCCTACTTGACCAGACAACCACTGAACATCGGTGAAGTGGTTAAATCGGAATGAGAATGGAGTTGTTGCACGAAAGAATACCGGCTCTCAGCTTGCTCTTGCCGTTCCGTCTTCTCAATGCGTGGGTGCGCAACAGCGAATCAGTAACATCGTATGGTCGCACTGTGCACCACAACGACAGCGGGCAGAATTTAGCGAATCATCTGGATTCGGCGACACCACCGGGTAGCCGTAGCGATCCCTACCCGAACAGTTAGCACTCACCAAGGTCGTCTCCGGAGGACAACTCAACACGTGATGTTCGGCAATGACATCCTGCGTCTCAAGGGTTTGGCAGGCTAGCCCGACAGGTGCTGGTTCTGACATCTCTTGACGAATGGCTTCGAGACAATCGTCTGCAGTGAGCGTACCATCCTGATTCACATCGCCAATATCATCATAGCAATTCACTGCCTCCTGCTCGCCGCAAGCGAGGCTGGAAGCGAAAGCGAGGCAGCCCCAAAAGAAAAAAAGTTACGGTAGAAACCCATCCCCGCTCCTCAAGTTGCAGCGGCAATTGTGGAGAACATACTCGTATTTCACAAGTGGGATCAGAGTCTGTTTGGAGCTAATTGTCCTTCTTTCTACGAAGGCGAAACTGGTAACCGAGTCCAGCGATGTGCTCCAAAGGATCATCAGGGTCTGCCAGGGGCATTTGAGCACGATA
>NZRT01000003.1 GCA_002696345.1 Myxococcales bacterium | reverse complement strand
CCCAGCCAACCGCTGTGTTGGTGGGGGGACGGCTCGAGCCGTGTTCAAAGTCTCTACGCCCAGGACTTTGTCGCCTCAGGTGGCGTTTGGTCGACGGAGCATGGGCGGGGGCACTACAGCTTTTGGGGCGCGCCTGAGCACACCTTAACCATGGAAGTCACACCCAATCATACCGGGGAGCATTTCCTGCAGTTGGTTTATGGCAACGGTGCCGGATCAATCGAGACGGGGGTCACCGCAGGTGTCAAAAGGATCACCGTACGCAATGAGCAAAATGCGGTGATTGCGGAGGGAGCCGTCGTGATGCCACATCGTCGCAATTGGAGTGATTGGGGGGACAGTAGTTTCGTGCCGGCGACCCTCGAGGCTGGACGTACGTACACGGTGGTGGTCAGCGACGGCGTCAATATGAGTTATCTGGATCATTACCGGGCCTATGAGGGCGGTCGGGGCGGAGGCGAACGGTCATCCAATGACGTCAACATTGCGGAGCTAAAGCTGCTCTTCATGCGCTAAAGGCAAGGAACCCACAGCACAGCGGTGCCCATCGAAGCCATCACCGGTTTGAGCATTTTCCCAGTCTTGATCCCCGACAACCGACCCATCATCGAGCGCTTCACCGTGCTCACGGCGATCACAGCAAGCTAAAGATGGTCCATCTTACCCTGACTGCTCACCACTGCTGGGAAAAGGACCCTCCGGGAGCGTGACGTCCAAACCCGGTGTGATGCCCGAATCCTCCGACAGCAATTTGGGTCCATGCTGGTCCAGGTGGCGCCGAAAGGCGCGCATCACCCAAAGATGAAGCTGTGCCTGGGTGATTCGATACACCCACCACGGCAGACTCGGTTTGTAATCCTGAATCGCCACCAGGAGTTGGTTGTCCAGGGTGGAACGAAATTCGAGGTAGCCACGACCCGAGCGAGCCGCCAACAAGCCACCTTGAATTCGAAAGAGGTGACGGTCACGCTCGCTGGCTTCGGTGTCCGTTTCCAGGGTGAGTAGCGGTTGCTTCATGCCGATGAGCCGAAAGTGAACCCGGTCTCTCGACGGCTCATGTTCGATACGTATGACACCGAAGAAAGACGTGGAGAGCCAACGAGTGTAGCAGCGGGCAGCCCAGCGGGCGGAACGGCGCAACGGCATCTTGAAGCGCTGAACAGAGTGAACGATCGCCTCGGCTGGTTTGCCGCCCACGTGAGCGGCTCGGAAAGCCCGAGGTTGCCGTCCTTCATCCAACAGCGCGGCTTCTTCGAGGTGAGCGTCCACGGGACTGGGCTCGAAGCCAGGCAGCCGCCACTGAGCGCCTTTCCGCACCAGCATGTTTTCCCTGAGGCTTTCAATCAGGGGGGCGACCAACGCCTTCGGCGCGCCCGTCGTCATGGACACCCAAAGTCTGGAGAGACCCGGGGACAACAGAGGAACCGGTAAGAAGTAGCGCTTGAGGCCCAACGACCGTGCCGCTCGGCCCATAAGTTCCACGTAGCTGAGAGCCTCCCCCGAACTCACGTCATAACTTTGGGAGGCAGTGACCGAACGGGTTACTGCCAAACCGATCGCCTCGAGCAAATCGGTCAGACCCACTGGCTGCATCTTGGACTGGGTCCAACGGGGGCAAACCATGACTGGAAGGCGCCGAATGAGCCGAGCCATCAGTTGATACGACGAACCCTCGGCTCCGATGACCATGCCGGCGCGTAGCGTGGTGCAGGGAACACCGTGGCTCCCAAGGACACGTTCCACCTCCAACCGGCTTGCCAAGTGCTCCGACAAGCCGTCTTGCGGGAAGGATGGAATTAATCCGCCGACGTAAACGATATGCTTCACATTGGCTTCCGCTGCCGCCCGGGCGAAGTTGTCGGCGCAGAGCAGATCCAAATCCTGGAAGTCTCCCTGGACCAACCGAGCCGCCGGCATCATGCTATGGACCAAATAGATGGCAACATCGGCGCCCTCGAGCGCCTGCTGGGTTTGCTGCAGTGAGAAGAGGTCGGTCTGGCGAAGCTCGTGGTAACCCTCCGGGGGCTGTAGCGCCGTCCGAGAAAGACAGATCATGTGGTTCTCAGCGCCCAACACCCGGGGCAGCGCTTTGCCCACGAAGCCTGTGCCGCCGGCGACCGCGATGCGTCGCTTTCTGAGTTCAAGCGAAGCCATGTTGACGCTCCTCGGTGACCTTGGGCGTGACCGTGACCCGTTTCCCTGCTCGCAGGCGGTCTCGGACATGCTTTAAGGTTTGTTCATCGTGAGCTTTCTGTAGGTCAGTTCGGCGTCGTGCCGAGGCGAGGGGCATAAGCATCCGAATCGATGATTTTAGCTCAGGCGCATTGCGATTCAGAAAGCTCCAATAGAGGGAGGTCATGGGACAGTCTTTACCCGCCTTGAACTGGCAGTCCCCGCAGTAGTCACTCATGCGCTTCATGTAGGCACTACCTGAGATGTAAGGTTTCGTACTCATCAGGGGGCCGGTGGCAAAGGTGCCCATGCCCAGCACATTGGGCTCGACAACCCAATCGTAGGCGTCCGTGAACATACTCCAGAACCAGTCCGTAAGTTCCCGAGGAGACACACCCAGTAGGGTCGCCCAGTTGGCGAGGACCATGAGCCGGTTGATGTGATGCGTATAGCCCGTCTCAACCACCTCATTCACCACCTGATCTAAACAGGCGAGCCCTGAAGGTGCCTCTCCCCAGAAAGCGGGTGGCAGGGGCTCGTTGGCAGAAAGATGGTTCACCGTGCCGTCGGCGGACCAATTCGCCGGGTGAACTGTTGTCGGTAGATCTCTCAAGCCATCGGTTTGCTGATGAACGTGTCGGATGAACTCACGCCAGCCAAGGATCTGACGGATGAAGCCTTCCTTGCTGTTCATCGGGATGGGCATTTCCAAAACGTCCTCAATCACCTGGTGGGGACTCAGTCGGCCAATATTCATGACACTCGAGATCAGCGTGTGAAACAGGGTCGGTGACTCGGTCGACATGGCATCTTCGTACGTACCAAAGTGAACCATGCATTCTTGCTTTGCCCGTTGCCACAGCGTGATCGCATCTGCGCGGGTGGCGGGGAGACGAGTGACGTCGATTTGCCCTGGGTGGTAGTGAAACTTTGTTGCGACGAAGTGGGCTACCTCCTCGGTGATTGGGTCCGGTTCGAAGTAAAGTCGATCCGGTGCCTGCGGCGTTCCTTTCCAGGGCTTTCGATTGTCGTGGTCAAAACTCCAGCGTCCTCCGGTTGGCGAGCCATCATCGTCTATCAACACGTTGTATCGACGCCTTACAAGCTTGTAGAAACGATCCATACGCCAGGGCTGCTCCGCACCGAAAGCGTCTTTAAAATCGGAAGGTTGTGTTAACCACAGCCGATTGGGATGCTCGATCAGCCGCCCGGTGAGGATGAGCGGTTCGAGTTCCTTGCGAAGTGCTCGCTCGGCGGGTTCCATGACTTCCACCTGTCCAACAGCCTCGATCACCCGCTCCAAAGCCCGTCGATAAGTCGGCGCGGTCACGTAAAATACGTTCCGGCCTTGGGCTGCTTGCTCCAACGCAAAATGACGCTGGTTCGAAAGGATCAGTGCGAGCTTTTGTTTGTGGTACCGTTGAAAATGCGGGCGCTCTGTCGCCTCCACCAACACGATGCCTACGTCCTCTACCGACGGGTCCAGTAAGGAATCGAACCCGTCATTCAGTTGGTCGTAGGGGACAAAAATCCACCGCCGAGCGGTAATGGGAGGTTGAAGTGTATCGAGACGATCTAAGAAATGTTGCATCGGAAACGTCCTCACCCTGAACGATTTGCACTAAAAATACGTTCAAATCAAGCCAGAATCGACAAAAACGTTCAGTTTAGCGTCGCCTGAATGGGTATTTGTTATGCTTTATTAATAGTTTATAGATTTCGGTCGTTTTTCGATTTGATCGAATTTGTCGTTTGTTGAGGCTGGCCATTTTGCCGCGTTGAATGTCTGTCCTACTTCACAGAACACGACAGGGAAGCAAAAAGAGGGGGCCGCTGTTGGTTTCGGTCGAGGTCTGATGCTAACGCAGCATCGTCATCTGTGAGGACGCGACCCATGAAGGCAAAGTTTCTACTCAGCGGCATGCTCGGGCTCATCGGCTGTGGGGGACTCGATACCTTTCCCATCGAGGTCACATCGGAGTCCCAAGTGGAGGGTGGGAGTCTGATCGAACAGTGGGTCGGCGATTTGGGCTTCGGTGGTTTTCTAAACCTCGACATTAGCAGTCACGAGTCGTTAGCAAATCAGGGGATCAAGCCGGAGCAAATCGATTCGGTCAGGCTGACGGAAATGCGCCTCGAAATCACCAGCCCCGACGCCCAAGACTTTACCTTTATCGAATCCTTGGAGTTTCTGGCTGAAGCTCCCGAACTCGAGCAAAAGCTGGTCGCCTTTGGTGGACCGTTTACGGAGGGCGAGTCGATCATTATTTTGGATCGCACAGATCTTGAGTTGGCACCCTATGCCACAGCGGAGACCATGAGTATCACAACCAATGTGACAGGCCGTCGACCGCCCCAGGACACGACCATCAAAGCGTTCCTGCGCCTGGATGTGGACGTGAATGTGACCGGGCTACTCTCCAGCCTTTAAATAAGAGCGATGGAGCATTCTTTCGGCAACATCTCTCTGGCTTGTGCCCTGGGCTCAGATTTCGGATAGTCTGTCGTCGGTTGGAGCTTCTTGGAATGCCTCTCGCATTACTGCTAACTCTGAGTGCTGAAGCCAGTCTGCCGCGGATCGCCATGAAGGCCATGGACTGTCGTCCAGCCGCTCTCTGTATTTCGGGGGGGCCTGGGCAGGCTCTTAGTCCCCACGTGGCGCGAGCCATGAGTCAGCTGGGCTTTGAGGTTCTCGAGAGTGACGCCATCGATGCCCTTTTGAGCGAACATGGCGTCAGCCGTTCGGAACGAGACCAGCTCTGTCATTCCGACGGTTGTGTGACTCAACTGCAAGATGCGCTGGGTGCCTTCGGGATCGACTACTTGATGGTTAGCCAACTCAGCGTCACGGAAAAGCGAGCCGAACTCTTTCTGACCCTCCGTCGTCAAGGCTCTCGATCCAATGTTGCTAAGGACTTCACGGCCGCAGATCAGTGGGAAACCTTGCGACTTCAGATTCCCAAGCTTACCGGAGGTGTGGTTCGGACACTGCTGCCGGAGAACCATGTGTTGAACCGCCCGGAAACGGGCTCCCAGAACGAAACCAAACCAGCCCCCGAAACCAAGGGGGAAGCGCACGGTTCTCAGGAGATGGCGGCGCTGAATCGCCCGCCGGTTGACTCGGTGCGAGGACTTACCGTTGCAACCGATGCGGAGCACGCATCCATCAAAAAAGTCTGTGCCGTGAAACGAGTGTTCGGCAAAGCCGCTTACACGAAATGTGTGCAAGGCAAGCTCACTGAATTGGCAAAAACGCCGCGCCCCGACTTTGCCAAGGTGAGCCCCCAGGAGCGAGGTGTGATCGAGGGATCCTGCAAGGTGAAATCGGTGTTCGGTCCGGCTTCATTTTACCGCTGCGTAACCAAGAAGATCGATGCGCTCGGTGCTGTGGATCGCCCCAGTTATGGCACTGCCAATGCTCAAGAACGGGCCTGGATCGATCAAACCTGCAAGGCGCGTAAAATCTTCGGTCCCGCCTCTTTTTACACCTGTGTAGCGGGTCAGGTGACGGCGCTTCAAGCAGACCCACGACCCGATTACACGGGCCTGACCCCTCAGGAGAAAGCCTGGATCACTCACGATTGCCGCCATCGTCGAATGTTTGGACCGGGCTTATTTTACCGCTGTGCCAGCGGCCATGTGAATCGCATTCGTCGCTTTCGGAAGCCCTAGAGGGTATGCTCGGTCACTGGGCCTTACTGCTGGTGCTGTGGAGTTCTCCTAGCCTGCACTTGGCGACCAGCGCGGGCGTGTCAGAGGATCTCAACCGGAAGCCGGCTGACGATACCCGATGGGAACTCAGTCATTGCCAGATCCGATGGTCGAGCGAGGATGATACGCCACAGTTCATCGAAAAGCCCTGCAATGTTCGGCGCGAACATGCTGATGGGGGCGGCTTTCATCTTCAGGGGCTGGGTGAAGAGGATCTGATCAAGGGCCTTCGGCGGGTCACAGTCACCGTGCTGCCCTCAGGCTTTGCTGAGGTCCGAGGACTCACGAAGGCTGGAATCAACAGCCGATGGGGGAGGGCTAAGGCACGAAAAGGGCAACCCCACTGTTGGGATGGCGACGACTTTCGTCTTTGCTGGGCGCGCAATCATCTCAAACCACCCCGTTGTGGGCTCGTTCCACTTCTGAGCACTCAGGCCCTTTTGAGGAAGAGCCCCCGTTCTGACTTGGATGCGGAGCGCCTTGCCTTACGATTGAGCGAGGGGTTGGTGGCCGATGACGACGCCTACGAACGGATCCGGGGCGATCTCGCCGCGATCCGGTCTGTTGCCAAAGGAAAGACGGTCGCCAAACGAAGCTGGCCCCATGAGACGACCCAAGGGGTGACCCTCAAGCCAAAGCCAGAGGTGCTCGACGCCCTGCATGCTGGCACGTATCGGGGACTCGATTGTTTCAATGCCTGGTATGGGGGGCGTTTGTTACCGACTCAACCCCCCACCGACTTCCTCTTCGTGCAGTTCGATCGCTGGTATTTCGGCGAGGCGATCGCTCAGGTCTATGCTCAACACCCAGACATCGAGTGGAGTGGTCCCGGTGCCTTCGGCGGTGCTGGAGATGATCTTCGCCTGTGTAATGAAAACATCGGGGGAACGCATCGGTATCTCTTCAGTCATGGTTCAGGGGACTGTCCGAGTGGCTGTATCGATTGGGTTCACAGGGGCTATGATGTCCGTGAGGATGGACAGGTGACGATTTTGCAACCGGTCTGGAAGGTGAGAGGGCGGGGCCTGTCCAAAGACCGTCCCAGTTGGATTCATGACTCTTGTTTGCGAGCGCCTTGAGGAGGGCTGTTTCCCCGGGGCTTTGAGACCGGTGGTACGGGCTGTTCGTAAAACCGTTCCAGAATCAGGATGACTCGCCTTCGATCATCCCCCTGTTGGAGTCGATGCCCTCGCTTCAATCAACGGCTTGACCCATGGCGTCGAACACCGGTGAACGGTGTTTGACAGTTTGTCCATCGGCTCACAATGCGCTGAAAGAACCCGAGTTCGGATGATCCCGGTGAATTACCGGAAACGAATTTGCAGGAAGCGTTACCGTATGGCGACCGCTTCAGGGCGCCCTAGGGATCGCAGGGGATGGGGTTGGGGTGAAGGGATTGACAGGGGCAGAGGGGGCGCGCATGGCATGCTAGGCTCAGCCTGTTCGAAAGGATGTTATGGCGAACGCTTCCCATTACCGCAGTCACCTCCGTGACCTTTATTTTAACCTCTTCGAACTTTACGAGGTACAGAAACACTGTCTCGGTAAAGGTCCGTTCGCAGAGGTGGATCAAAGCCTCGCAGAAGAACTTCTACGTAATGCAAAGGTTCTGGCGGAAGGTGCCTTTGCAGAAGGTTTTGCTTCCGGCGATGAGGAGGGTTTGAGCCTGGATCGGCAGGGCAACGTGACTCTTCCCGAGGGCATGCGACAAGCCTTGAGTGCTTACCATGCCGGTGAATGGCAACGATTGACGGCACCGGTGGAGTTGGGGGGCTATGGTGCGCCCCCAAGTGTGTATTGGGCCGTCTTCGAATTACTCGTTGGTGCCAACCCCGCCGCCACCTTTTACTTGCTGGGTGAGGTGAACGCTCATGTCATCAACCGGTTGGGAACCCCGGATCAGCAGAAGAAATTCGCCCAGGGAATTATCGAACGTAAGTGGGGTGGAACCATGATGCTGACCGAGCCTGGTGCAGGCAGTGACGTCGGTGCTTCCTTGAGCCGAGCAAAACACGTGGAGGGGGATGTTTGGCATCTGCAGGGGACCAAACGCTTCATCACCAATGGGGACTTCGACACGGTGGAGAACATCATTCACTTGGTCCTCGCTCGACCGGAAGGTGGGCAGCAGGGGACTCGGGGACTCTCCATGTTCATCGTTCCCAAGTTCCTCATCAACGAGGACGGCAGTCTCGGGGAACGCAACGGCGTCTTCGCCACCGGTTTAGAGAAGAAGATGGGCTTAAAGGCGTCCTCAACCTGCGAGATGACCCTCGGTGAACACCGTCCTTGCGTGGGTTATTTGGTGGGCAATGAACACCGGGGCATGCCTCAGATGTTTCAAGTGATCGAGCATGCTCGGATGGGGGTTGGCTTCAAGTCCTTTTCCACGCTCTCCTCTGCCTACATGCACGCGTTGGAGTATGCCAAAGAGCGTGTTCAGGGGCCGGATTTAGCGGAGGCTGCGGATCGCTCTGCGCCCCGAGTCCCCATTATTCAGCACCCGGACGTTCGGCGTATGTTGATGACTCAAAAAGCCTTTGCAGAGGGCATGCGAGCCCTTGGGATGTATGCGGCATCGATTCAAGATCAAGTGGTTCTCGCAGGGGGTCATGGGCACCCCGAGGCGCAGGATTTGGATCGACTCAATGACCTCTTGTTGCCTTTGATCAAGGGCTACTGCTCCGAGAAGGTCTACGAGTTACTTGGTGGACATTCTTTGCAGTGTTTGGGGGGCTCTGGTTACCTGAAGGATTACCCCATCGAACAGTATGTTCGGGACCAAAAGATCGACACCCTTTACGAAGGAACAACCCATATTCAAGCCCTCGATCTCTTGTTCAGGAAAGTGGCTAAAGATGGCGGCAATACGCTTCAAAGTTTGTTGCGACAGATGGAAGCGACAGCCTCGGGCGAGACCGGTGGTGAAGCCTGCCTCGGTTCGAAACAAAGTTTGCAGCGGGGGATCGCCGACGTCCAAGGCATGTTCATGGCCGCCATGCAAAAGATGGGGGAGTCCATCTATCATGTGGGACTCCAGGGCAACCGGATCCTCTTTAGTCTGGCTGAACTGACCATTGGTTGGCTGCTGGTGCGACAGGCAGAGGTGGCGGCGACCTGCTTACAACAAGCGCCAGATCACGATCGGGCCTTCTACCAAGGAAAAATTGCCATCGCTGACTTTTACAGCGCCGAGGTCCTGCCCGGCCTGACTCTGGCTCGAAAGCAGGTCGAGAGCAGTTCGTTGACGGTGATGAAACTCCCGAACGACTCCTTCTGAGTTGAGGGCTTAAGGAGCGAGCCCCAGCAGTTCCCGAGCTCGGCCCGGTGAGGCAACCTCCCGTCCCGCATTGCGAGCGCAGGTGGCGAGGGCTTCGATGAGATCACCGTTGCCCCGGCAACGCTCGCCGTTGGGTAAATAAAAGGTATCTTCCACACCGCTGCGCAGGTGTCCGCCTAACTCGGCGGTGCGTTGGTGAACCTCCCACACCTCTTGACGGCCGATCACCGTCGTCTGCCACGTGGTGCCTTCCACCAAGTAGTTGACCAAGAGGTTCAGCAGTTGAGTGTCCGCAGGCATCCCAGACGCAACACCCATCACCAGATTGGTTTCCGGTTTCTTCGGCGCCCAGCCGTTCTCGACAAAGAGTCGAATGGAGCGAAGGATCCCCACATCGAAGCACTCAAACTCCGGGATCGTACCTACCGCATCCATCGCCTGGACCATCTTCTGAACCTTCTCCACCGGATTGTCGAAAACCATCGGGGGCCAAGCCCATTGTCCGTTGCTGCGGGTCTTTAAATAATTGAGCGTTCCGGCGTTGCAGGCAGCGATCTCGGGCTTGATGCGCTCAAGGCAAGCCAGGGGAGCACTCACATCGGCACCGATCACTCCTGTGCTCATGTTGATGATCACCCCGGGACAGGTTTGACGAATGGCGTCGCAGATCGTTTGCCCCAACTCTGGCTCCCAGGAAGGAAAGCGCCCCATCCCGGCTCCTTGTTGGCGAAAGTGCACATGCATAATGGCTGCACCGGCGTCGTAGGCCTCCTTGGCTGCTGAGGCCATCTCTTCGGGGGTCACCGGAACTGGATGCCGGTCCGGATCCGTTAAGACACCGGTCAGCGCACAGGTCAAAATGGCAGGATCCTGGGAATGGGTGGTCGCCGTCGACTCAGTCATGGGGCTCCTTCGGACGCATCGGAGGTGTCTTGATCCACCTCTCTTTGGATTTCAGCCAGTTGTTGTTGAGGGCTCACCTGATCCCCTTCTGCAACGTAAAGTTCCGCGATCACGCCGGGGAAGGGCGCGGTGATTTGGTGTTCTAACTTCATGGCTTCGAGGATGAGCAGGGTATCCCCCTTATTGACCGCGTCACCAGGGGCGCAGCGCACCGAAATCACTTTGGCATTCATGGGCGCAGAAATTCGCTGATCACTGTCGCCCTCTTCGGCCCCTTGGGACAGGTGATAGGTGCGGTCGACACAGCGCAACTGATCGCCGGTGGGTGTTTCAAGCCAGAGTCGGCGGCGCTTCGGATCGTTCACTGCCCTGTGGAAGGTGAGTCGCCTGTTGTTCCCATTGATCGTCGCACTGCATGCTTGCCCTTCGGCGATGAGCCGAAGATCTCGAAGTTCGAACGAGGGCGTTTCTTCCGACCCATCGATCAGCCCAGAAGGGTCGGCTTTCAACAGGGCTTGAAAGTGGTGTCTTGAGCGTGGAGTGATCTGCCACTCCAGGAAGGCTTGGGAGACGCTCTCGTCACCGGGGACTTGATAGCCCTGGGTATCCACCTCGACACGCACGGGCCATGGGTTCGCTAAGCCGGTGCTCCAGCCGTCCGAGTGGACGCTGTCCGCGGGCTCACTGTCGAGTGATGGTGCACTGACGAGAACGGCTGCAAGGGCTTGGATCCACGACTCGGGCAACGGGCGAGCTGGCGGCATGAAGTGTTGGTCGATGGTTTGGGTATGGGCCGATCCATCGATGAAGGGGGGCGCCTCGAGTAAGCGCCGCAGAAAAGCGATGTTGTGGTTTGGGCCGAAGAAAACCGTCCCTTCGAGGGCACGCAATAGACGACGTCGAGCGGTCTCACGATCCGGACCATGGGCAATGACCTTTGCCAGCATGGGATCATAATCCGAACTCACCTGGCGACCTAAACCGTCATCGACACGGATTCCCACGCCTGAAGGGGGGATCCAGCGATGGACAGGACCTGCTTGAGGCAGGAAGTTTTGCGCCGGATCTTCGGCGTAGAGCCGAGCTTCCATGGCATGACCCGAACGACGCTGATCGAGGGTCTCCTGGTCGAAAGGGAGGGCCGCTCCATCGGCAATCTGGATCTGCCAAGCCACCAAGTCCACATCGTAAATCGCTTCGGTGACTGGGTGCTCCACCTGTATTCGGGTGTTCATCTCCAAGAAATAGAACGAGCCATCTGCATCCAGGAGAAATTCAACCGTGCCCGCACCGACGTAGTCGACGGCCCGAGCGACTTCAACCGCCGCCGTCCCCATGCGTGCTCGGAGCGACTCGTCCAAAGCGGGTGAGGGCGCCTCCTCGATCACCTTTTGGTGCCGGCGCTGCAAGGAGCACTCCCGTTCTCCGAGATGCACGACAGACCCCAGCCTATCGGCGAAGATTTGCACCTCCACGTGTTTCGGTTCGACGACCGCCCGTTCAAGGATCAGGCTCCCATCGCCAAAGGCAGCGGCAGCCTCCCGACGAGCGGTTTGGAGCGCATCGGGAACACCCTCCAAGTCGTGCACCAAACGCATGCCTTTGCCCCCACCGCCCATGGAGGCTTTGACCATGAGCGGAAAGCCGATGCGTTGCGCCTCTTTGAGGAGACGCTCATCGCTTTGCACTTCCCCATCGTAGCCCGGCACACAAGGGACGCCCCGAGCAGCCACCGCGAGCCGTGCAGCCCGCTTGTCACCCATGAGACGGATGGCTTCGGTGGGGGGACCAATCCAGGTGAGACCGGCTTTCTGGCAACGCTCGGGTAGATCCGGATTCTCCGAAAAGAAACCGTAGCCAGGATGGATCGCATCGGCACCACTCTGCCGCGCCGCTTCCATGATCCTGTCCAAGTTCAGATAGGACTCGGACGCCGCAGCGGGACCCAGGCAGATGGCCTCATCCGCTTGGAGGACGTGGGGAGCCTCTGCATCGGCTTCACTGTAGACCGCCACCGTACGAAGCCCGAGCGCTCGGACGCTACGGAAGATTCTACAGGCGATTTCACCCCGGTTGGCAACGAGGACGGTGCCGATCGTCATGAGGGCTCTCCTTCGGTGTCCGGTGGAGTGATCGAAGGGTATTCGATCTCGCCCCACGCTGCTCGCCACGGTGCCGGCTGCTTGGTCACAAAAGCCACCATGCCCGCCATGCCCTCGCCCTCTGTCGCTGCGTGCGCAAAGCCCAAGGCTGCTCGATCCAAAATTGGGTCGAGCGAAGGTGCTCCGACCGAGAGCATGAGTTGCTTGGTGGCAATCCGTGCCTCTGGGGCGCACTTGGAGAGGGAAGTGAGGGTTTGGGTCAGTTGCGTCTGCAACTGGGCGTCCTCTTCAAAGACGTCGTGAACCAAGCCGTAGTGAAGGGCGCCTCGACCATCGAAACGGGCGCCCGTGAGCGCCAACTGCCGGGCTCGAGTGGCGCCGATCCGGGTCACAACAAAGGGAGCGATCTGCGCTGGCGTCAGGCCTAAGGTGACCTCGGGCAGGGCGAAGCGAGCGTCCACATGGGCAAAGGCAATGTCCGAGACACAGGCTAAGCCGAAGCCTCCACCCATCACCGAGCCTTCGAGCACGGCGATCACCACCTGGGGCGCCTGCTGGATTTCTGTGAGCATCGCACCAAACTGACGGTTTGCCCTCGCTAAAGGACGGGACGCAACCGCGTCCCGTGTCCCCGCATCCGTCCCATCTTGGGATGGAGTTTCTGGACGATGATTTGTGGGTTGGCTCAGAAGATCTCGCATGTCCTTCACATCGCCACCGGCACAAAAGTGACCGCCAGCGCCACGCAGCACCACCGCTTGGATCTCCTTGTCCTGGGAGAGTTCGCTGAAAACCTGCCGAAGTTCTTCGACCATCTGGAAACTCATCGCATTCCGAACCTCAGGCCGGTTCAGGCGCAGTTCAAGCCATTGATCGTGCTGGATCCGTTGCAGGGTTTGCATCATGCCTCCGCTACTTAGCCACAGCCACTTTGGCGGATTTCTTCTTGGAAGGCAGATTGCCTTCAAGCTTTGCGATAATCCCCAACATGATTTCGTCAGCGCCACCGCCGATTCCGATCAAGCGCGTGTCCCGAAACATGCGATTGATTCGAGTTTCAAACATGTAGCCCATGCCACCATGGAACTGCAGGCACCAGTCCAGGACCTCCCGGCTGAGCCGACCCGATTTGAATTTTGCCATGGAGGCGAGTCGGACCACTTCGAGATCCATCGCTCCTCGTTTGCCGTGGAGTTCCGCCGCACGATAGGTGAGTGCCTTGAGCGCTTGAATCTCGGTGCTGAGCTCACTCATCTTAAAGTGAATGAACTGATTATCCATTAGGCACTGCCCGAAGGTTTGGCGCTCCCGCAGATACTCGGTGGTGACTTTCATCGCCTCCTCGAGCCCAGAGACGCTGTTGGCGGCTCCCCAAATACGCTCGTCTTGGAACTGAGCCATCTGTTGCATGAAGCCTAAGCCCTCCATGGGACCGATGAGGTGACTCTGAGGCACGCGGACGTCATCAAAGAAAATAAGGGCGGTATCCGAAGCCCGCATGCCCATCTTGTCGAGTTTCTTCTCCACATGAATTCCAGGGGCATCCATGGGAACGACGATCAGCGACTTGTTCTCGTGGGGTTTCCCCTCACTGGTGTTCGCCAACATGCACATCCAGTCCGCTTGAGTGCCGTTGGTGATCCACATCTTCTCGCCGTTGATGACGTAATCACCACCGTCTTTACGCGCGGTTGTTTTGAGCGCCGACACATCGGAGCCGCCACCCGACTCGCTCACCCCAATACAACCCACCAGATCACCGGCGATGGAAGGGGCTAGGTAGTTTCTCTTCAACTCGTCACTACCGTAATTCGCCAGGGCGGGGGTGCACATGTCCGTCTGCACGCCGATGGCAAGAGCGACCCCTGCGCTCAATGACTTGCCCAGTGCCTCTGCCATGACGATGTTGAAGGAGATATCGAGCCCCATGCCCCCGTAGGCCGGATCCCGTGTGATTCCCAACGCACCGATATCACCCAGCTTTTTGAACAGTTCATGGGCCGGAAATGCGCCGGCTTCTTCCCATGCATCGGCGTGGGGGTTGATCTCCCGTTCGATAAAACCTTCGAGGGTGCGTCTGAGTTCGTCGTGTTCGGCAGTAAATTCCATGGTGTCTCTTGATCTCGGGTGAAACCGCCAGGTGACGGCGGTGGGTTGGAAGGGTCGTGAAGGCGTCGCTACATGCGGGCGACACCAAAGACATTGGGACGAAGTTCGACGTCTTCCGCTTCCCGGCAAATCGACAGCAGTTCGCCCAAGAGGCGGCGACTGTCACGGGGATCGATAATGCCATCGTCCCAGAGGCGAGCGGTGGCGAAGAGCGCCGAGGATTCTTGGTCGAACTGATCGATGAGAGGCTGGGCAAAAGCCTTCAGTTGTTCTTCCACTTCGTCGGTGATGGGCATGCCTTGTCGGGCGAAATTAGCGCGGGTGATAATCTTCATGACCTCACCAGCCTGCTGCCCGCCCATGACAGACAGGCGATTGTTGGGCCAGGCAAAGATGAAGCGGGGGTCGTAGGCACGACCACACATGGCATAATGTCCTGCGCCAAACGCACCGCCGATGAGGAAGGTGATCTTCGGCACGGTCGCGTTGGCGACGGCTTGGATCATCTTGGCCCCGTGTTTGACCATGCCCGCCTTTTCCACGTCTTTACCCACCATGAATCCGGTGGTGTTCTGCAGGAAGAGAAGGGGCGTATTGGACTGGCAGCACAACTGAATAAACTGGGCTGTTTTGACCGAACCCTCGGGTAAGATGGGCCCTTGATTGGCTAAGATTCCCACCGATTGCCCGTAGGCTTCGCCATGACCGGCAACGATCTCTGAGCCATAGCCCGCCTTAAACTCCAAGAAGTCCGAACCGTCGATCAAGCGGGCGATGACTTCTCGTGCGTCGTAGGGTTGTCGGTAATCCACTGGCACCACACCGCAGAGTTCGTCCGGGCTGTAGCGTGGCGGACGGGACTCGACCAAGCCTTGGGGTGGTTCCGACCCCTTCCAATGCAGGGAAGCGACCACCCTGCGAGCGATTAGAATGGCTTCTTCATCATTTTGAGCCATGTACTCGTTCAAGCCCGTCTCGCGATGGTGCATCTCCGCACCACCGAGTTCCTCATCACTGGAGATCTCACCGGTGGCAGCTTGGACCAGTGGAGGGCCCGCCAAGAAGACTTTCGCCCGGTCTTTGACCATGATGACGTAGTCGGAAAGTCCAGGCACGTAGGCGCCGCCGGCGGTGGATGAGCCATGGACCACCGTAATCTGTGGAATACCTGCTGCTGACAACTTGGCTTGATTGGCAAAGGTTCGACCGCCCTCGACGAAGAGTTCGGATTGGTATTGCAAGTTAGCGCCGGCGCTCTCCGCCAACGTGACCATGGGAAGACGGTTTTCCAGCGCAATCTTCTGGGCGCGCAGTGCCTTCTGGACACCCATGGGCGACATCGCACCACCTTTGATCGCCGAATTGTGTGCATAGACCAACACGCGGACGCCGCTCACCCAGCCGATGACCATCAAGGAATTCCCTCCTTGGATGTGCCGTTCGCCGTCGTCGTCGTGCATACCGAGTCCGGCGAGCGCGCACAGTTCGATCACAGGCCGGCCCCGATCAAGCAACAACGCCAAACGGTCTTTCGGCAGCAGTTGCCCTCGTTTTTCAAACTTCGTTCGCTTCTTTTCCGAGAGCGTAACGACTTGCGCTTCTCGGGTTCTGACGCCTTCGAGCAGCGCGAGCATTTCCTCCCGATGCGCCTTGAAAGCAGCACTTTGGGGATTCACGTCCGATTCGATCTGCATACTGACGCCCTCTAACCTACTCACGGGTCTATTATTGATGACTTCGCAGAATGTATAGAGGAGTTAATGGGCT
>NZRT01000002.1 GCA_002696345.1 Myxococcales bacterium | reverse complement strand
GCGGGTAGCGGATCCTGTGACGACCCGTTACTTTCAAGCTTTTAGCGTAGGCGCTGCCTTTGGGCCCTGGCAGGGGTTCGGTGCGTCATTGTCTTACAGTACGGCCGGACCACAACTCGGTCCCGACGGGGAGGCTTACGCCGTGGGTTACAACCGATTTAGTTTGCTGAGTCTTGGATTCAGCTACCAGCTTTGATGGAGGTCTCGATGCATCGCTGTCACCTTTCTTTTGTCATTGTATTATTGGCTTTGGCTGGGGGGTGCGCTGAGGCGCTTGAACCCGTCAGTCGGCTGCAGCCAAACCGCCTGAAGAAGAGCGATCTGGACGGTTATTGGCTGTATGGCCGGACGGTGGTCGACGTGCCGGCATCCGATGGATTTACTTTTGTGGGTGATGGCAGTTGGGAATTGCAGAAGGTCCGCTTCGATATCCAAGAACGTTATCTCTATGTCCGGCGGCAGACCGAGTACATCAAAGACGGCGATGATTTGTCCCAATATGGCGCCAGTTACGAGGGCGAACTGGTCGGCGCCTTCGCCATTCAAAAGCACTTTGACATCAGCCAGCCCTACAATCCGGCCACAGGAGAGACCTACAACATTGTCGACGAGAACTCGATCGATCGCCCGTGGCACGAACGGACCTACATGCGCGTTGATTGGTCGAAGAATTTAGTCGTGATGGCGGACCAGAGTTTTGACCGGGAAGCCAGCGAGCCGGTGAGTTATTTTGTTCAGACCGAGGGGCATGTGGATGCGCCCAACTTCGATTACGATGACGATGGCGATTCAGAGAGTCTGGATTATTTCGATGTCACCACGCGCATGTTCGCGAAAGCAGGAATGCGTGACTACGGTTCCTGGGGGAGGGTCCCTCTTTGCTGGTTCTTCGATACTCAGTTCGCTGAGTGTGGACCTGGCATGTACACCATCCGGAACAGTTTCATGAAGGTGCCGGTGAACAACCCGTACGAACCTGTACCCTATAAAGGTAAAGAGACGGATCACTTCGGCTATTTCTGGACCGAACGATTTACCTATGACGGTCAGGAGGGGATCCGACAGCAAAATAGGGAGCGCTGGCGGAACCGGCACAACATCTGGGAGAAAACGGTCGTCGACGACGAGAGTGCCGAGAACTTTGGTGACCCGCTCCCGATGGAAGCGCGCACTGGCAAGCCGATTGTCTACCACGTCAATCCAAAGTTTCCACCGGATGCGGCTGCGTGTGATGCGAAGCCGGAGGCTGAGCAAGCAGAGTGTCGAACTCGAATCGATGGGGTTTTACATGATGTGATTCGAGACGTGGAGGCAGACTACGATGAAGTCTTCAGCGGCCTCGTTGAAGAACTGGGTGCCACCATGCCTCCCGGTGGCAAGATGTTTGTTGTTTGTCCCCACAACCCCATCATTGAAGGGGACCCAGAGGTTTGCGGCCAAGTCGGGGATACACCTCGGTTGGGGGATATTCGCTATTCGTTCATCGCGTACATTGCCGACTACATGACCTATGGACTGCTCGGATTAGGACCCTCGCATACGGACCCAGAGACGGGTCAGACACACAGCGGGATGGGTTACGTTTACCACCACAATGATACGGCGGCATGGGACGTGACTCAGATGATTCTCTTGCTGAATGATCAACTGGACAATCGGCGTTTCATCGACGGGCTCGATCTCACCGATTGGCGAGAGAGTTTCTCTCGGGGCAGGCAAGGAAAGGACTTCAGTTTGGCTGATGCCAAACACATGCTGGAAAAGATGACTAAAGACAGCCCTGCTGCCCGTTATTGGGAGGGGCGGCAGCGCAAGCCGGGAGCTGAGGACGTGGCCTTTCAGAATGACCACGGATTCAAAGCATGGTTGGCAGAGGAAGTGCTCCCGAACGCCCATCGGCACGGCATGATCGAACCTCAGGATGGACGGGCACAGGCTCGTTTGCAAAGTCTTCGGGGAAGCCAAGTGGAAGGGCTTCTAATGACGCCAGACATGCAATTCGCCATGGGGATTGATCCCAACATGAGTTTGGATGAGGACCAGGCAGAGGTACTTTCTCCGCTGACCGAGGCTTTTCGGAACGACGTGACGCTAAAGCAAAAGCTCTTCGAAGAGGATGCAGCTCGCCGGAACATGTATCTGGCGTCGATGGCCGATGATGCATTGTTGGGGCTTGCGCGAGAGTATGCCGGCCGAAACCTTAGCCCCAGCGAGATTTACGATGCGGTTCGTTATCGTATCTATCGAGCCGTCGTCGCCCATGAGGTGGGCCACTCCATCGGCTTGATGCACAACTTCGGTGCAAGCGATGACGCACTAAACTATCACAATGAGTACTGGGAACTTCGTACTGCTGATGGAACCGTCGGCCCTCGGGTGGGTGAGAATGCGGATCCGATCACGGAAGACGAGATCGACGGTAACCTGTACAACTACGGCTACACCTCGGTGATGGATTACGCTGGACGCTACACTATCGATGGAACGGGGCTTGGTAAGTACGACAAGGCAGCGATCTACTGGGGTTATGGTGGTCTCGTAGAGGTCTTTGAGGATCATCATGGTGTGGAAGACTACGTCCTCGAAGATTGGGCAGCCGATGACGGTGAAGTGATGCGCTGGGGTGAGGTGCCGACCGCCTTTCATTACACCCGCTGGTACGATCTGATGGGTGATGATCTTTGGCGAGATGACAATCGAAGTTGGGCTCGGGTTGCGGACATGGACGAGGATTACGTGGAAGCGGTCGCAGGTCCACACAATGGCAAGAAGCGCGTGCCCTACGTTTACTGTTCCCACAATCGGTACAACTTGGGTGATTCCTGCCTGACCCGAGACTGGGGTGCCGATCCGGCGGAGCGGATCATGGGTCTCTTGGACACCTACGATACCTGGTACATCACCCGTGCCTTCCCGCGAGGAAAAGTCAGTTCCTCCTACTACTGGTGGAACTATGTGCCCCGGAACTACTCACGCATCTACGATCGCCTGAAGAGCTGGCATGATGTTTATGGACTCTATCAAAATATCATGCAGCGTTATTACACCGGCGAGGAGTTGGAGGCATTCTTCAGCAACACCACCAATGGTTGGGGTACACAGACCTATGCGGTCCAGGCAGCTTTCAATCATTTGGTCCGGACCATGCTGATGCCCGACGTGACCGATTACGGTCCGGAAACGGACTTTGAAGGCAAGAGTATGTTAAAGGAGTGGCCTTACGTGAGTGGGGCTGAGGTGGACCTTGGCGTTGCCGATGCCCGGTACTACTCGACTCGTTGGAGTTATGGTTACAACGGGCAAAGGGACTGTGGTTATTTCTGGTCGGACTGTCTGCATCATATCGGTTTCTACCTCGATAAAATCATGGCGGTTCATGCGCTCACAGACACTGAGACCAACTTCGTAGGGCGAGCAACTCCAGAGGATGTGAGAGAATGGCAGGTGGGTTATTTCAACAGCTTCGGTGACCAGATCAAAACCATCTCGCAGGCTCTGATGAGTGGCGACATGAGCCGAGTGGGTCCTTACTTGGAAGACGGGGAACTGAAGTTTCCCAACTACACGGGGGCTTTGGAGACGGTTCATGACCAGGTGGTCGACCCCTATGCGACCTTTACCATTCAACTGTACTGGCAAGTGCTCGGGATGGCTCGGTTTCAGACCGGCTACGATCCTTCCTTCACAGAAACCAACAGCATCTGGGTCGTGGGCGCCGATGATCCGGTCCTCAATGACGCACAACGATTCTCCTTCGAGGATCCGGACTCAGGCATGACGTACATGGCTCTCGATGGGGGGGCTGCCGCCGCCTTACTGGCGAAAGCCCAACGCATGTATGAACGCAGCACGCACTGCCTCGCTGCCTGTGTCGAGGATTGTGAGAATCAATGCCCCGAGCCCCATGGTGATTTTACTCGGGATGCGGTGGATGTGGAGTTGACCAAACACATGCAACTCGTCAAAGCCGTAAGCGTGGTAACCCACGAGATGGACTTCGGTGATCCTTACTCGCCGTAGGTCGCAAGGGGTCGGTTTCCACTGATCGGAAGGAAGACGGGTGATCACATCACTGGCGCTACCCGTCCTCTTGGCGGTGAATCCTCTGCAGCCGGCCGAGGCCCTGCTCGGCGATCTGGGCAAGCTTGTTTTCCTGCGGGAGCAACAGGGCTGGAAGATCGACCGTTACGATGTCGATTCGTTGCTGCCGGATGCCTTGCTGAGTATGTGTCGGGTGCCGGAAGAGCAGAGACAGCAAGCCGCATGGGAGTTGGACCGTCGTCTCGTTGCATCGGGAGGACCGCTGCAGAGCGCCTACCAGAAATCGGGGCAGGTCGCAGGGCTGGAAAGCTTGCTGCACTTGAGTCGAGTTCAACTGCTTTTCGATGCAGCACGGCAAAGAGCCGCCAGTGACTGTCCCATTTATATTGAGGCGAATCATCGGTTCGCCGGGGAACAAATCCATCCAGGTCGCTGGAGTCTCGGTGGCGAGGGTGGGGGTGTTTTTGGTGTGGTCAGCAGTTCGGACGGCTGGTCATTCGGGGGTGGCGGTAATGGCCGATTGACCATTAATCATGTCTTTAGACCCCGTTGGTCGGCTCGATTGGGGCTAGCGGTCGGCGGAGCGGCACTGATGAGCCCGACGCTTTCGACAGAAGACATGAGTGTGGATCTCAACCTCGGTATTCCCATTGCGCTTCGACGTCATGGCACGATCTGGCACACAGAGGTTGAGGTGGAACCTGAATTGGTTGGTGTGCCTTTCGTTACTGAGTTGAGACCGGCACTCCAAGTCGGTATCGCGGCTGGCTTTAGCTATGTCCGCGTTCGACAGGCCTTACCCACCGTCGGGTTTCGAATGACGGTGACTCGAGTTGCCGCCGGACAAGAACAGCCCTCTGCGTTGGCTCTGCGGGCGGGCGTCCGAGTTGGATTCGATTGGCGCCTTCGCCGATGATTCCCCTCGTGGGCTTAATTTCGTGCCTCATCATGCTTCTCTGTGCTGCCGTGCTTTTGTTTCGGATCAAGGAGATTCAGCGCCTCGGGGATGACGTCAGCGAACCGCTTGCTGCGCCACCGTCGCTGTCGGTGATCATCGCTGCCTGCAATGAGGAGAACACCATCGAGCCAGCGCTGCGACGATTAATGTCCGATTGTGAGCCAAACTGGGAAATCATCGTGGTGGAGGATCGTTCAAGCGATGGGACCCGTGCCCTGCTCGAAAGGCTGGCGGCGGATTCCGAGCACCGGTTAAGGCTCGTCTTGATCGATGAGTTACCCGATGGATGGCTGGGGAAGGTCCACGCTCTACACCAGGGAAGTCTCGTCGCATCGGGCGATTGGCTTTTGTTCTCCGATGCGGACATTCACATCGACGGAGCGTTGATACGGCAGACGCTAGCGCACGTTGAGCGCCAGCGTCTGGATCACCTGGCGTTGCTGCCCAAGTTAACGACGAAAACTTTTCTCACTCGTATCGTGATTGCTGCCTTTGTGGCTGTTTTTGCGCTCTCGAGTAGTCGAAAGAGGAGGCAAGACGCGGCGCAGTTAAACCACGGTGTCGGTGTGGGGGCCTTTAATCTCTGTCGTCGCTCTGTTTTTCGTCGCAGCGAAGGCTTCGAATGGCTCCGTTTAGAGGTCGCTGACGATCTCGCCCTCGGTTTGGCCATGAAACGAGCGGGCGCTCGACATGAGGTGTTGATTGCCACCTGGGGGCTTGAAGTGGAGTGGTATCCGGATCTTGCCGGGATGTTTCGGGGTTTGGAGAAGAACAGTTTTGGTGCAGCGTGTCATTACAGTTACCCACGGGCTTTGGGCGCAGTGGTCGGGTTGTCTCTTTGGGCGCTCGGGCCCCTCTGCTGTGTCTGGACTCATCCTTTTGCGTGCTTTTTGGCCTATGGATCGATGGCAGCGGTCGGCTTTCTCGGTGCAAGGCATCTCAACTGGAACGTCTTGCCGTTCTTCTTTGCGCCGGTCGGTTTTTTCTTCATTGGTTTGATGATTGCCAACTCCGCATGGAGTGCTTGGCGGCGAGGGTCTATTCGTTGGCGAGGGACCGATTACGATCTGGATGAACTGAGGCGATGCCAGGTTTTACGATTATGAGAATGGATGCTGAAAGACAGACAGAATGACGCCCCTTTGGGGCGGAATTTGCAGAAGCAGTCAACTCGAAGCAAACTACGACCACGTCGGCTGGGGAACGCCTTGCGAATTGCTTCGCTCTTCTTACTGGGAATTGTGGCTGGGTGCGGCGCACCGCAACCGCTGACTTCAGATACGTTGAAGAGTGGTTATGGACCTCGGTGCAGCAGTGCAGCCGAGTGCCCGTCGACGGGAACGTGCCGGGAGGGACGTTGTGCACCCTATTGGGAGGGGGGTGACCGTGGGGATGCAGGCCTTGCCGGAGGTGTTGAAGGTTCTTGCGGCAATGGCGTGATCGAGCGGGGAGAAGCCTGCGATGATGGCAACAGCAACCAAGAGGATGCGTGCCTGAATGATTGTAAAGAAGCCCGATGTGGTGACGGGCATGTTTGGTCGAACCAGGAGGCTTGTGATGAAGATTCGGAGCGTTGTGGCGATGATTGTCAGCTCGCCTTTGATGGGCGGAGCCCAGAACGGGCTGCCCTGAGTTGCCGGCATCTACTGCGCCTTCACCCACAGACAACGACCGGGCAGTATTGGATACAGCCCGGAGAGACTCCTTGGCGTGTGGTCTGTGAGATGGACTTTGATAATGGAGGCTGGACTCGAGTCGCTCGGGTCGGATTTGACGAAGTACTTTGGGATGCCTGGAACGAGGGGCAGGAAGGCAGTGAAAGCTTTGGTATTCCGATAGGCTCCTTGTCTCAGTGCTGCGATGGTGAGGACTTAACCTATCATTTTGTCGTTGATGGCGAGCGCTATCCCAGCCGCTTTCAGGACGTTATGTCTGCAGCTTTTGTGACGTCGGCGCCGGCCGCGAGCTTTGACGATGATGGTGTGATGATCTCACCGGCACCGGGTGAGGAGTTTGTGCATTGTCCAGCCACATTAACGCGCCAGAACGAATGGTGGAATTGGTCGATCTCTCAATCTCGTCATGATGGTTGCTCAGGCTATCGTGCGGACGGTTTCTTGCTAACAGGTGCGGCCGGTCGCGACGAACAAGCCACCAAGATTTTTGGTCTTGGTCGATTTGAAGGCGATACCTTCACCAGCGTTGAGGTTTATGCACGCGAGGAAGCGCCCTAATGCGGATCATCGTTATCACAACTCTCTTGACGATTGGCGTGCCAGCGTACGCGGAGAGAGATGCTGAACTCGATGCGCTTCTCGGTGAAGCCGAAGCGACGACTCAGGATGAAAAGAGCGCAAAGAAAGCACTTGAGCCACTGTTTGTTATCCCCTTTCAGCCCATTTGGAACTCAGTGGAGCCCGACGTCGTTGAGGAGGCCTTCAAGCACATCGCTGAGGTTCTCAAAGAGGATGCAGGCTTTGAAGTCCGTCTATTTCGCCAGAAAGGACGCTTGGCAAGGGGGGCGGATCCCTCGGCTCGGGTCGCCAAGAAATATTATAAAGAGATGGCCTATGCCGAGACGCTTCTGAAGTTGAAAAAACCGGGTCAGGCCCTACGGGCAGTCAAACCAGTCCTGCGTAAGATGTGGCAAAATGCCCGTCATATTCGGGGCTCGGATACTTACTGCCGTTGCTTGGCTGTTGCGGGTGAAGCGCAGTTGAGAATGGGGAAAAAGAAGGCGGCTCGAGTGCATGTCGATGAACTGGTCACACGGTGCGATGGCGCATTCCTCAACACCACGAATTTAACGTATAGCGCACGCTTTAATGACATGGTGAAGGGACGATCCGCTGCACTTGAGGAAGATCGAAGTGTTCGACTCACCATTCATGCGGATTTGCCCAAAGCCCAGATCCTACTCAATGGTCGTCGTTTGGGCGAGGCTCCGTTAACCATCACTGACTTGCCCAAGGGTCGCCACCTAATCGGTGTGGTGAAGAAGGACCATCGCGCCTGGGGAGCAACACCGGAACTCAAGCCTGGGCAGAGTCTAGAGCTTCGAGCGACCGTGACTCGAGGTCTCGAAAACAAAGGACTCCGAGCGATGTTTGGAACCTTGCGGGACAATCGGATCGATCGTGAAGTAATGCGCCAGGCGACTCAGATGCTGCGTAAGCGTGGTGCTGGCGCTAAACTTGGGGTGCTTGGTGTTTTGGGGCGAGATGGTCAGAAGATTCGTATGACTCTGTTCGGTTTTAACCGTCAGGGGAGAACCTTAAGACTGAAACAGGCCGACTTTGGTCAGGACTTCCTCACGGTTAATTTAGCGATGATGGGCGTGGCTCAAAAATTAGCGGAATTGAAAGCGAGCGGGGGTCGGAGTTTGGTGGCTGGTGAACCCCTCATTTCCGGCTTGCGCAAGGGCAGTTGGACACCGAAAGAACGCCGTTGGGTCAGTATGCGTGACGATCGCAGAGCGATTTCTCAACAAGCCGCAGCAGAGGCCGCGAATCGACCTCGGGGGCCTCTTGCCCGGCGCAAGAAAGGGGAGAATCCCCAGGCCACGCCTCCGGCATCTACGGACCGGATCGAACGCCCGAAGGCGATCCCGGAAACGAAGAAGCCAAAGGATCAGGCTGCGTTAGCGAAAGCAGAAAAGGCGAGGCAGGACGCGGTCATGAAACGGCGACAGGCAAAGGAAGCGGCGGCGCAGAAGGCTGAGCAGGTGAGGGCTGAAAAGGAGCGCAAGGCAAAGCAAGAGCAAGCTGCCTTAGCCAAGAAGGTTGCAGAGCAAAAAGCGGCGCAGGCTGAGAAAAAGCGCGTTGAGCGCGAGAAGCGACTAGCAGCGTGGCGAGCGCGTTTTGGAGGCTTGCTCAGCAGTCAGGAATGGCGTGACAAGCAACCGAGCAAAACCCATCTCGGCATCAAGGCATCTCAGCAGTTGGGCGTCCCGTTTGGAGCGGGCGATCTTACCGTCTCTGTGGCGCGCCGAAGCCCCTTCCTGCTGGCTAAAAGCCACTGGCGTTATGGTTTGCAGTTCGGTTTATCAACACGCGGCTTTGACTTCAGCACACAGGATTTGTGGCGAGAGTTAGCCTACCCCTTTTTGGATCAGACCAAAGACTCGGAAGATTTGG
>NZRT01000001.1 GCA_002696345.1 Myxococcales bacterium | reverse complement strand
GCTGCGTCGAGCATCAGCCTCGACCTGTTCATCGATACCTCCGCGGGGGTTCGCTTGAACAACACCGCGGACGTGGTCATTGCCGACGTGCGCGGCACGAACGGTATCGTTCATGTGATCGACGGTGTCTTGGTGCCGCTGAACATCGCTGAAGTTGCCACGGTCGCTGGTTTCACCCAACTCGTCGCAGCTGTGGGCGCCTCGGCTCCCATCCCCGCAGCCCTCGCCGGCAGCGACAGTGACGTACCCGTCATCGAGGCGCTTTCCTCGCTGAGCGCACTGACCGTGTTCGCACCGACGGACGACGCCTTTGGAGCGGCATTCCCAGGCGGACTGCCCACCGATCAGGCTGCTGTCCTCGGGGTGCTTGGCGGTCACGTGATTGCAGGCGCTGCACCGGTGGAAGCTGCTGGGCTCCCAGCGGACACCAACGCCGAAGTGAGCGCATTGGTGGGCGCACTGACCTTTGACGCCAGCGCAGACCCGCCCACGGTCAGCATTGTCGGGGGGAACTCCGCAGGCATCGTTGCCACGGACATCGGTGCAACGAACGGTGTCGTCCACGTGATCGACGGGGTGTTGATGACACAGTAGGTTATCAAACGGGTTGCCGACTCGTTCCTACGGGTTGGCAGAGACCTTTGAGACCGGCGCAGGTATCTGCGCCGGTCTTATTTTTTGGGGTTCCCCTTAGTCGATAGCGACGCATTAGAACACGATATGCTTCCGGCACCTGATCGGTCACTATACTCCAAAAACCTAGGTTGGAATCCCTGAATTTAATGACTGATTGAGAGATCATTAGTTCTCAAAATTCACAAATCCCTGCTCAGGATCCGTCAAGTGATCGCCTACATCATGACTAAGTCCCAGTTGCCGACGATCATTACGCCCCCAACAACGCAGAATTCGGCTCTGATCCAGCGCACAGGCATGGTCGAAGCCAACGGTGGCTTGGTAAACTGACTGAAGTCCAGTGACTGCCGGGCCAGGCTCTTCTGTCGCACTCACATTACCACCGCGACCCAATTGGCCATGGTCGTTAGCACCCCAACAGCGCAGGGTGTCATCATCAGTGCTCACACAGCTAAACCCTCCACCCGCATGAAGTTCCCTAATCCGCTCATCGGCCATCGGTACATTTGGCACTTGGCGTGCGAGAACGGCGTGATCCCCGTCCGGATGCACCTGGCCGGCTTCGTTGCGCCCCATACACATCACGCGCCGTGTCCCAACCGAATAGCAGACATGATAGCCACCGACCGCATAATGATCAGCTTCAAAAGCAACAGTCTGGGCTTGATCAAAGAAGGAAGTAACGTCCGTCCCCAACTGCTGATCTCCATTTGCCCCCCAACAATAAAGGGCACCACCTTGCTCTTCCTGGGCACAGGTCACGTGATTTTTCGCCTTCAAGTTGATGATATCGGCAAGTTCTCGGCCTCCAGGCCCCTGAACCGCTCCATCGACCAACAAACGTTCTCCTGCCTCCCCCAAACCCAATTGCCCCAAGTCGTTTCGGCCCCAACAATGGACGCTTCCATGGGTGAGTGCACAGGTATGCTGACCACCGGCTGAGAGGACGCTCGCCTCAACAGGCCCCTCAAGAAGCTGAGGCTCCACTCGGTCAACTCGATTACCTAAGCCCAACTGTCCCCGCGCATTCGCACCCCAGCACAAAACTCGATTGCTTCTTTGGGTCAAGGCGCAGGTGCTTAAGTTTCCTGCGGCTAGCAAACGATAGCCCTCGTCTTCCGGCTGATTAGGGACCTCTGGGCGGACCACAACCGCCGGCATGCCTCGCTCCACACGACTACGGTCCCCCAGTTGCCCTTGATCGTTGGCTCCCCAACAAAAAGCGCGCCCGTCGGCTCTTAAAGCACAGGTATGCGCATAGCCTGCCGTGACTTGAATCAACTCAAAGCGGCAGATTGCACTGCAGTCATCGCCTGCATTCAAATTGCCATCGTCGCAGGCTTCATAACCGTCTTGTCCAAACCCCAAATCGGTCCGGCGCACACCGTCACCGCAGACAGCAACCCGACAATCGTTAAGACAACCATTTGTGTTAATTTCGTCGCCATCGTCGCACCCCTCGGGTTCTCGGTCTCCTTCAGTGCGAATGATACCGTCACCACACCGAGCTCGCTGACAATCAGTGAGACAATCATCCACATCAGATGCATTGCCATCGTCGCAGGACTCATAGGCGTCATCGTCTAGATCGAGATCGACCCGAACCACACCATCGCCACAACGAGCTTCAGCACAGCTTGTCAGACAAGCATCTTCATCGAGGATATTGCCGTCATCACAACCTTCATAACCCGCTTCATCTGGCTGTAGATCTTCTCGGACGACCCCATCGCCACATCGAGCCAGGCTACAGTCCAGTCGACAGCCATCAAAGTCATCCACATTGCCATCATCACAGGCTTCGTAACCTTCATCCCCCGCTCTGAGATCAGTTCGCAGAACACCATCATTGCATTGGGCAGGCCGACAGACGTTGGTGCAAGCATCGGCATCGACTTGATTGCCATCGTCGCAAACTTCATAGCCATCAATCACCGCACCCAAGTCCTGACGCACAATCCCATCGCCACAGGCGGCTGCAACGCAACCACTCAGACAAGCGTCTTCCTCGACGGAGTTACCATCATCGCAGGCTTCATATCCGTCATCGCCTGGGGAGAGATCGAGACGTACAATACCGTCACCGCACGTGGCTGGAACACATCCACTCTTGCAACCATCTTCGTCGCTGTCGTTACCATCGTCGCAACCCTCTGCTGCGGCTTCACTACCGGTGATGTCGGTCCGGCGGATGCCATCACCACAGCGAGCCAACTCGCAAGCGTTTGTACAAGCGTCGGTGGCATCCTCGTTACCATCGTCGCAAGCCTCGTCACCCTTTACGACCCCGTCCCCGCAACGTTGCTCCGGTGGCTCCATACCTTCACAGCCCACCGCCCAAAGAAGACAAAGTAGAATACAGTCAGTTGATTTGATTCGAAGCAAACGAATGGCCCCCCGGTGGCTGCGTCACAGCGACCACACTATCCAAGCTATTTTCCTTCGACAAGGGTGCTTGAAGGGTGACGAACTATGGGCAGGCGGGCGCGGACTCCCAGTGCATTAGGGTCCAGGCGGTGATGTAGCCGATACGGTGGGCAGTCCATGAACGCCAGTCGGCGGAGGCTCGATCCTCAGGCTCTGGGCCAAGGGCGCATTTGCCCGTTAACAAGGTGTACATGAAGGCGCCGCTGGCTTTGTCCAAGTCTCGGTGCATATGCCAAGCATCCCGATAGGCCGATTGCTCCGGGATCGCCTCCCGCAACTGCGCAAAGAGCGTGCGAATCGGCACCGCTCGGGCCTGGGGTAACTCCCCCTCAGCCACCATGAACTGAGCCACCCCCAAATCGGTGTCGTTGAGGGTCCCACTGTCCCGACGGTCGAGGCCATACAACATGGACACATCGCCGTGATTGCCGTTGTCCTGCATGGGAAAGCCAAAGGAGAACTGAAAGCGCTCCGGATCCACCTGGTAGCGCTTGTTGGGCTCAAAGTTGGAATTGGCCCGGCCATAGTTGAAGTTGATGGGGCTCTCTCCTCCGTTCTGCAAGGTCTCCGAGGCTTGCTCAAAAACCCAGTTCAAGCCCCCTAAAATGCCCCGCTCCGAACTGGAACCGGTGTGGTGATAACTAATGATGTCCTCGCGGACACCGGCGCCAGAAAAAGGTGACAAGACATCCCCGTCCTCCCAAAGGCCGTCAGGACCCCTCTGGGCTTGAACCGCTGACCAGGCCACCTCGGCCAAGCTCGGCTCGATGCCGGGCGCTTTCTCTTGGGTAATTTGGCTGTAAATGACGGCAGCCGACAACTCAGCTCCCCTGGGACTGGGGTGAAGACGGCTCGTATCCTGAGCCGTAACATCCCGCCAGGCAGCCGCTGCGGGTGCCACCGCAAACGGCACGGATGCCCCCGCTCCGACTCGTACTGTCACCTGCTCCATCCGATCCAAGATCGCCTCTGATGCATTCCCCTGCGGCCAAACCATCAACAACAGAGGCTGGCCACCCCCCGCCGCCACTTTCGCAGCGATTTTGTGCACGCCGAAAGCCGAGTAGCCCGGCAACGTCGAGACCAGGTAAGGATCTGGAGCGATCACCACGTGATCCCATGGGAATTCACCCTCTCCCTTGAGATTCGCCCAACGCCTGACCTGATCCTCCGGCCAATAATAATACTGCGCCAAGGAATGACTATGGTGCATGTACTCGTATTCGGCGCCATTTTGCCCCAGTCCGATCACCACTGGCTTGCTCTTATGAATATCCTCAGCAACCACATTCAGCGCTTCAGCACTCAGGCCACTCGACACAAGAGCAGCGGCCAACTCGGTGGCGACTAAATCCATCGAAAACCCGAGTCCACCGCCCAAGGACTCGCTGGAGCCCAACAACAGAATGTTGACAAACCCATCACCATTGCGATCCGGATTCGTCGGCGTCCGCTCTTCCATCGATGGCGGAACTTGCGACGCCCCCTCATCGCTGGCCATGCCACAGCCCAAAGCCCACCCAGCCAATAGAGAGAGACCAATGCCGCGGGCATACTTTGCAGGGATAAAAAAGACTGAATCCTGAACCAAACTGAGTTCCTTCGTTGAAGCCTTGCGGCTGCTTAGCGCAACTACCAAGCCAAAGCGCAACGCGCCATGGTCGGAACCCAAAGGTGGCTCTCCTACCCGGTGGAATCGCAGTCCTGATCAGGAAACTGAAGCCAACCCGGCGACCAACGCTCAGGATCCTTCAACTCGTCCCGTTCAACCTCAATGAACCGACCGGTCAGAACCGCCTCAAGATGGAGACGGCGCCAGGGCGTTTTGCCCGCGCCCACCAAACGGATCACCTGGAAATGGCGCCCGCCCACAGCCGGCGCACTGCGAGTCCACTGACTGCCCTGAAGCTTGTGGGTCGGAACGAAGTTCTTGGTCATCGACACCCGATTTCTGGCGGCCGTGAGAAATGGAACAGGAGCTATTTGGGAACCCGTCGTGCCGTCCCGATATTCCACGTCCAATCAATCCACGGAAAGGCACCGGGTAGGCCGGCGACGCCGATGAGACCTGCGTCCCAAGCAAAGTTCTTGTTGATGCGGCGGATCGCCAGCGCATGCACCGACAAAACCCCTCCACCCCCCGGTGATTCTTGAGTCGGAAAAATCCAATTCTCACTGACGATCCCGACATTGTTGGTCAGTCGGTACTGCCCAGCGACCACCAAAAGGGCATCGCCTAAATCCGGATCGGCCCCTGCCAACGAGAAGGGACGCCCGGCGCTGATGGTTAGCTGCCTGTCGGGTTTGCCGAAGGTGAGCCCACCAAAACCGATGCCGACCAAACTCAATCCCCCAGACTCACTGAAATCGGGCAAGGTAATCACCTCTCCACCACCGGCTACATAGACATCTTCGCCAATCTCTCCAGCCACCTTCAAGGCGCCGATCAAGCCGGTTCCATCCATAAGAAACAACGTTGGAACAAAACTACCCACCAGGATCGAAACGTTGTCGGTCACGCCATAAGCGCCACTCAAAAAGAACAACTCCTTCAACGACAAATAGCCTTCGCCTTCCTTTAACGGCATCGCCGAAGGGGCGTAGAGATGGCGCGTTCGATTGGGATTGGTATCCCATACCGAGCCATCGGCGCCGATTTGCACGTTCTCGAACTCGAATTGCGCCTCGATGTCCGCCCAGAACAAGGTCCGTTCCGTGCCATCGAGCAGGGCGATCTTGACCTGAGTTTCGCCGATTCGCTCCAGGATACGACCCACCAATTCGCTGCCATTGGAGAGCACAAACCGATAGCGTTTGGTGTCGACCTGCTGCTTGGTGGCTGGCGCAGATGCATCGACCGTATAAGCGGGCGCTGGATCGGCGACGCCCCCGGCTTGAGCCAATGGGTCGTTCATCGGGGTCGCAAGCAACAGCACGGAAAGAAACAGGGGCATAACATCCTCCTCAATGGATCATGGCAACCGGGTGTTCCCCAGAGAAACCAATGCAGCGAACCGACGTTAGGCCGATTAACCTAAGGGCTCAAGTCGCTTTCCTTCGGCGGCGCCAACAGTTGAACTGCTCGGCCTTCGAATCTTATTGGGGCATATCCCGACAGGTAAGACCCTCATCCGGCGCACAATTGGCACCGATCAGACAGCCACCATTCACGCACGCAATCACATCGCAGTCAGCACTGTCGTAACAACGATGACCGCCGATCAAACAATGCCCGAGTTGGTTGCCTGGGCAATCCGCCGAATTGGAACAGGCCGCACCGGATTCGCTGCAAACCTGGTTGTCGCAAGTCTCCGTGATGTTCGCGTCTCGACACTCATCACGGGGGCAATCCGAATCATCCACACAAGTGCAGTGCCCCCGCACATCCCCCTCGCCGGCGCGACACTCTTGCCCATCCTTCTGACAGGTCCCCTGAGGCAGTGGATACTGACAATCGGTGTCCTCGTTGCAAGGACTGCCGCTGTCCATGCCACGGCAGAATCCATTCACGCACCGAGAACCTCCACAGGTGGACTGGGTCAGAATGATCACATTGTTGCAGTAGTAACCACTGGGGCACTCCTGTCCTCGAGCACAATCCACACCGCAGAAGTAGCCCGCCGAACTGGACGAATCGATCAAACAGTAATTGGCGTAATCCTCACATTCGGGGGGCTCGCCTCGGTTGTTCTGACAGGCTCGGCAGAAGGGTCCTCGCCGATCGACGATGCACTCACCGGTCTCCACGATACAGGTTTCACCGTGTTCACAGTCGGCATTCGTGACACAAAAACCCTGTTTACAAATGCCCTGGTCGCAGGTCCAGCCAAGGACACAATCGCCGTTATCCTTGCAGCCCTCTTTACACTGCGCTGTGATCTCGTCGCACAACTGGTTGTGGGGGCAATCCGCGTCCAACGCACAACTGCCGGCAAACATGCACATGCTCAACTTCACGTTGCACATGCGCTCGACGGTTTGACCATTCTCTTCCTGTGCGGGGCAATCGTCGTTGTTCAAGCAACCGCTGCGTAACTGACAGTAGTTTTGTGAGTTGCAAAATTCCTCGGAGCCACACCCTCGGTCATCGAGGCAATGGCAGATCCCGGTCCCACGGTCGCAATACTGGCTCTCACCACAATCGCTGTCTGCCTTGCAACTGCCGGCGGAGAGATGAGCGTCCCAGTTGTAAAGACACCCCGCAGCTGGCGCCAACAAAGCCAGGAGCAACAAAAGACGGGTCATGGTCCAATCCTCCGCAGTTGGCCCTTCTTCCTCTTCACGGGTACTGGCTCCCGCTCCATGACGAAGGAAGCAATGCCTCCAGCAACAGCCAAGACATAGCCTAAATTCGCTGTGAGCTGTCGGGCTCTGCCTTGATCCGCCAAGGCACCGATCTCACCGGCACCTGCGCCACGCTCAGCAGCTGCGAGATAATCCTGTCGTGTCATCGCCGTCATGACACCGGCCGACAGGCCCGTGACCGCAGCGGCGGTCACCCCGGCGATCGCCAACGTCGAGGGCTTCCAGACCTTCGGACGGTCTTTCGTCACCTTGACTCCCGACGCCTTGCCTCGGGGATCCAACAGCCCCTTTTTATTTTTCGACGACGGCTTGTCGACCACCTGACTCGCCGCCTTGGCTTGCTTCACCGTAAACACATCGTTGACCAACTTCTGCACCACGGGATTAAGCCCCGTCACGCCCCCTTTGTCCAAACAACCAGGACAGGAGCCCTGCACACGGCCGATCACTGACCCATCCACCCGAAAGGCTGTGAGCACCATGTTGGAACCCGTGCTGTTTAATTCGAGGATCATGCCCACCTCCGCCTTCAAGGCGGTCAACATTCGCTGGCGGCAACTGGGCAGGCGACACCCCTGATTCACGGCAACCTGTAGATCAGGCACCAAGGTCGTGACCAACTTCTCTCGGGCGACCCGATAGCCGTCCGCGGCACTGACCGCACCATCGAAGGCCTGTTGCACCAACTTCACCGGCTCCGGACTCACCTCCGGTGCGAGCACAACCAGAACGGTCTCGGCCCCCTCTTCAGCGACAGGTGCCGCCTCGCTGGGTGCAAATAAAGTGGATACAAAACCAGGGAGTTGATCCTGGAAGGAGACGAGATCGGCAGCCCGCAATTCACGAGTCTTCGGATCTCCAGCCTCGGTCGTGTCCCAAAGGGCGACGACCAAGACAAAACCCTCGTCCCTACGCAGGAAGGCGCCATGAGCGACGAGGGTTGCCCCGGTAGCATCGGCGACTGTGGTCATCGGCCCTCGCCCGCTACAACAATTGGTGTACGTCTCTAAGGTCTCCCCAGTCAGCGCTTTCACCTTAGCTGAATCCACGGCCTCGACACTGGGCTGCCTCGCCGCTGCAGCGGTCAGGAACTCAGCGAAAATGTGACTGAGCGTCTCCCCCTCGGCGGCGGGTCGTTGCAGATAGCCCAGAAGGAAACTGGACAACTCACTCATCCCGTTCTCGCCAGTTTCCATGCGAATCGGGATGGTGAGCAGCACCTTCTTCGCCAAGGCTTTTTCTGGCTCCGTCGATGGCGTCGCTTCCGTCGCCGCTTCGGCTTTCTCCTGCTTGGATGCAGGTTGCTCCGCATCCGATTTACTCTCAGCCGCCTTCGTCTGCCCCTCTTCGGCAGATTCCTCCGTGGCTTTCTCTTCTTCTGTTTGAGCTGGAGGGACTGCCTCGGCTGGTGCTTCTGCTTCTGGCTCCGCCGGTGTTTCGGGTTTCGGTGCCTCAGGCGGTGCCTCTGCCGGCGCTTCCGCCGGAGGGGGAGCAGCCTGCGGTTGATCTTCAGCCGCAGGGTTCGCAAGCAAGAGCAGAGCGCTTAGAAACTGCTGCACATGACCCCCTCGTCGATTCCACAGTTACGGGCCACAACGCATTGGCCGCCCTCATTGCAGCGGACAGGCTCGCAATCCTGGTCACTCTGGCATGGCCCCAAGAAGGGGACTCGAAAACCACCCAAGCCCGGTCCACCACAGCGCCCGACCAGTTGCGAGCAGCGTGAGGCTGATGAAAAGGCCGAACAGTCTGCGTCCGTCGCACAGCCACAATATCCCCGAACCTCTCCCTCACCCCGCATGCAAGGCTTGCCAGCTGGGCAATCGGCAGCGGTCTGACACTCATCGCTAGAATCTACCAAGCCGACCTCTCCACAGCCCATCCCGTTGGGACAATCCGTGTCCTCTCGGCAGAACTCACCGCAGTACCCTCGGGCCTGCCCCCCACCGGGCGCTCGGTGATCCGGGTCATCGAGATCGTACAACAGACAAATAGCGACATCGCCACCTCGGGTGCAATCTCCGTCCCCCAACTGGGGATCGCAGGGCCGGCAATTGGGTCCCGCGTTGGGAACACAAGCGCCACCAAGGCAACGGTCACCGAAACCACAACGGCTCATCTGATCCTCACGGCATTGAAGGTCGCCGTCGCAGAAGCCTTCCTCGGTGCACAGCGAATACAAGCCACAATCTCCGTCTCCACGACAGGCTTGAACGCAAAATTGCTCGGGTCCGCAGATTTGTCCCGTCCGACAATGGCTGTCCTGACGACACGCATCACCGGAAGCCTCGAAGCACTCGCTCAAAACCACGTCGCAGATTTCGCCGTTGATACAGTCTTCGTTGCTGCGACAACCACTCATGGGCTGGCAACTCCCGAGGGTGTTGCAATACTCTCGGTCACCACAGCCGCTGTCATCAAGGCAGCCGCACTCACCATTCACTCGACAAAATCGCCCCTCGAGGCCCACCGGATTGCAATCCGCATCCGTTCGACAACCATCGGCAGGATCTCTGGTCTCGGAGGCACAAGCGCTCAGGACCATCACAAACGAAAGAATAAAGATGCGCATGACTTAAGGGCAATTCGAGAAAGAGGTCTTGAGACGATAGGCGATTTCCACCTCACTGCCAGGAGCCGGCACGAAGGCACCATTGAACCGCACTGCGCCGGAAGCCGGCTCAAAGGTCCATCCCTGACTCCGATCCTGAGGGACAATCTTTAACTCACCACTGGTATCGTTGATGTCCACGGCGCGAACACAAACGCTTAGACCATGCTCCTCAGCAGTGCGATCGCCACATGCGATCATGGGATCGTCGCTCGTACCAAGGGTGGCGTCGCAACCGAGATCGACTTCATCCCGTCGGCTCAACTTGAAGAAACGACGTAAGCCTGCAGCATTTGCTCCGAGGCGATCCAGAGTGGAACTGTAATCATCTTCGCAAATGGAGGCGAAGACGCCGCCACTGTTGCAACTGACCTCCAGGTATTTGGAACCCACACGGGCTTGCGCGGGCCGGTCTGGCTCGGAGGTATCCGTGCAACCGAGCGCTGAGTTCGATGGACCGACACGAAAGTCGATGCCCGACCGTTCCCCGGTCTGGCGCCACTGGTCGCAAACGGCATCGCTGGCGATTTCATCGGGGGATTTGGGGTCGCCCACGATCGCCGACACGGTGACTTTGTTTTCATTGCCGGCCCCCTTCATTCCCTCGAAGAGTCGGTAATAGTAGCGACTAGCCCAATACGCATCGGAGCCATGGCTGTTGTCGTCCTCGTCGCTCACAAAGATCAGATACAAGTCAGCATTATCTCGCAGGAAGCCTGCGTTGGCGTCGGGTGCCGGAAGAAAATTCCCGTCGGCATCGACGTGGCGACCTAAAGCCTTAGACGCCGCCAACAAGCCACGCTCATAGTTGGCACCGTCTGTGCCGACGGTGATCAGATTCCGGAAAACGGCCTCAATACGAGTGGTGCACGTCGTGGTTTCCCGTCCGACATCCTCACAAATCGCCGGGCTGATGTAGCGGCAGTTGGCTGCGCAACCGTTGACGGCATTGCCCGTGTACTCACGCAACGCCCCCGCTTCACCGTCCGCATCCGTCGTGATGACACCGATGTGGAAATCCACCTTGGACTCGGTAAGTTGCCGGAAGAAGTCGAGGAAGCGGCCTGCCAGGCGATCCTGCTCTTCCGCCATCGACCGTGAGTTGTCGACCACCCACAGAACATCGACCTGACCAGCATCCCGCTGACTAAACACATCATTTTGTGTTTGTGCCGCAGGCACGGTGAAAATTTCCTCCTCTTCACAAGCCTGTAAGGCGGGCATTGCCAGACAGACCAGTAAGACGGCTGGGGCTCGAGCATCGAATCTTATCATGCTGCTCTCCTCGCAGTCGGGTTCTTAGCGGAGCGAACGGAGCAGGTCCACAACGTCTTGTGCATGGTGGCACAGCCAGATAGGGAGCCACGCCCTGCATTGGACAGGCGCTTTGGAGGATCGTGGGAGAAGCCACTCATCGTATCGAAGGTAGCTTTGCGGATTTAGGGGTCGACGAACGCCTCCTCAAAGGCTTGGAAAGTATGGGCTACAGCGGCCCCACCCCCGTACAGAAAGCGTGCTGGGAACCCGGCTCCGAAGGGCAGGACCTTTTGGTTCAGTCGAAGACAGGATCGGGAAAAACCACCGCTTTTGGCCTGCCTTTGCTCGCCCGTGTCCTCGACCAGAAGCCACAAACTAAGCAACCCTTGGCACTCATCCTTGGACCCACCCGAGAGTTGGTCAAACAGGTGGCTCGAGAACTGACCGGATTGGCCGAAGGTTCGGATGTGGAAGTTGTGACCTGCTATGGCGGTGTCTCCTTTGGGCCTCAAGAGGCTGCCTTTAAACGGGGTGCTCGCGTGGTGGTGGCCACCCCCGGCCGTCTCTTGGATCACCTGCGGCGGGGCAACTTCAATTTGGATGCATGCCGAACCGTCTGTCTGGATGAAGCCGATGAAATGTTGAGCATGGGCTTCTGGGAAGAGGTCACGAGCATCCTGAAACGACTCCCCCGAGAACGACAGATCATGCTGTTCTCCGCCACGCTGCCTGAACGCATCCAGAGGGCATCGAGTCAGTTTATGGATCAGCCCAAGCATGTCGATCTGGGTGGCGAAGTCCGAACAGTCATGGGTGTCACCCATCGCCTCTACCCCCAAAACACCGACATGAGCCAAACCCGGAATCTTCTGCACATGCTCGAAGCGGTGGCTCCGACCAACGCCATCGTCTTTTGCAACCGCCGCGTGGAGGTGGACTTGGTGGCAAACTTTTTGCGCCGCCAGTTCTGGAACTGCACCCCGATTCACGGCGACATGCCGCAGAAAGCCAGGGAACGGGCGCTCGAGAGTGTGCGAGGGGGACGGAGCCGTCTACTCATCGCCACCGATGTGGCGGCCCGAGGTATCGATATCCGAGGGCTGGATGCTGTCTTTCATTTCGATCTCCCCCAAGACGCCGAACTTTACGTGCACCGAGCCGGACGAACCGGCCGGATCGGTGCATCGGGATTATCGGCGGTTCTTCTCACCCGCAGTGGCGGGATCAAAACCCAAGCCATTAAGACCCGGTACGCCGTGACCTTCGAGGAGGCAAACATGCCCGATAAAGAAACATCTGTTGCCGCCCAGGCAGAGCGGGTGATCGCTGATCTAACCGCCGCCGGCGCCGACCTGCCGCTGGAGCAATTTATGGACTTAGCCCAGGGGATTTCCGAATCACCCGATGCGGCTCAGGCCATCGCTTACCTGCTCTTTGAGCAAACCAAGCGTCAAAAGAGCACCGGTTCCCGGGATCGAGACCGCAAACGGGATCAAGAGCCCAGCCCCCGAACCGGCAGTGGTCTCACCCGCTATATCATCGACGGCTATGAAGGCGATGAAGCCCCCGAGGTGGCTCCCATCGCTGAAGCTCTCGGTTTGGATGCAGCGATCGTTACCGTTGAAGCCTCCCGCCGAGGCGGCTGGCTGGCGAACATTCCCCGCGACACCGAGGCACCCGGTCGAGCCGAACTCACCTTGGGCGAGTTCGAGGTGGCGATACGGCGTATGAAGCCCCCGGGACGGGACCGTCAACGGAGACGTCGCTGATGAACCAAGGCTTTGACCACAACCCCGCGCTGCAAAAGCTTGAAGCAAAACTCGCGGACGGCGACCTGGAAGAGCGGCATCGAGATGTGCTGCAATGCACCCGTAACTTTAAAATGGGATGGGTCGCACTTGGACGCAGCCTGCGCTCGGTCAGCCAGCGCCGACTGTACCGACAGTGGGAATACACCGACCTTAAAAGTTTCTGCTCAAAGGAATTGGGCTTGCGCTGGTCGACCGTTGAAAAGCTCCTGCGCAGCGCCGGCTACGTCGAGCGTCACGCGCCGAACTACTACGGTGATGAAGCGCCGATTGGTGCCAAGACGGCGGCTCCCGATCTACGGGCCGTCGACCTCCTGGCTCGAGCGGAAGAGAAGAACCTCTTTGCGAGCCACGAAGGTTTGCAAGAGTCCCTTCACAGTGGCTGCTTTGAAGAGGGAGTGAGTCCCGCAGCGCTTGGCAGACTGGCAGCAAGAGCCCTCGACGAAGGAGGTCGTGAGGTCCTGGGTCTACGGCAACCACCGCCCGAAGACCCAGCCCAGCGTAAAGCACTCAACGCCAGGACTGCATCGGCGCGGCTCGTGGGTTCATTAGCCCGAGCCGATGCCCCGGATGATCTCATCGAAAGCGCCCGTCAAATCAGTGCACAGATTGAGGCTTGGGCGGCAACACAAGGAGTGGAACCATGACTCTCGAACCGGGCGAGCAAGCCCCTGAATTCAATCTGCTGGCTGACGACGACAACAGCTACAAATTGTCGGATTTAAGAGGCAAGCAAGTGGTCCTCTTTTTCTACCCGAAAGCCAGCACCCCAGGGTGCACCACCGAGTCGATTGATTTTACGGAGCGTCAGCCCGCTTTCAAGGCCGCAAACACAGTGGTTCTCGGCTGCAGCCGTGACAGCATCCAGGCGCAATGCCGCTTTCGAGATAAATATGATCTCGGAGTGCCTCTACTGAGCGACCCCGACCACGAAACCCACGCCGCCTATGGCGCTTGGGGCATGAAGAAGATGTATGGTCGGGAGAGTATGGGCTGCATTCGGACAACGGTCCTCATCGACAGCAAGGGTCGAGTGGCTGAAGTTTGGAGCAAAGTCCGGGTCAAAGAGCATGCCCAAAAGGTACTCGAAGCCGCAGAAGCCCTCAACGCTTAGCTGTAGAGACTCTCCTGAGGGGAGCCAACAGGCACCTCGAAAGGACGGCCCAGAAGCCGATCGTGGAGTTCGGCGTACGTCTGGGCCAAATCCAGTCTCACTTCATCGGGGATATGAGGTGGCTCGCCCTCCCCTTGGTAGCCCTGTCCGATGAGCCACTGGCGGATGTTTTCCTTGTCCAGCATCCGCTGGGATTCGCCAGCCTCGAAGCGCGCCTGATACTCCTCGGCGACCCAGTAACGACTGGAGTCGGCAGTGTGAATTTCATCGATCACAATCAATTCGCCCTCAGGGGTGAGACCAAACTCATACTTGGTATCCACGAGGATCAGGCCTCGGGCCGCCGCCAACTCTTCACCGCGTCGAAAGAGCGCGTGAGCCTTGCTGATCACCTCGTCGAGCAATTCCTTACTGACCAAGCCTCGGGCGACGATCTCTCGTTCACTGATTGGCTCATCATGAAGACCAACGTCCGCTTTAGTACTCGGCGTGCAGATCACCTCGTCGAAGCGTTGGTCCCGCTTCAACCCCTCAGGAAAGTCGATTTCATAGGCAGCAGCCTTACCGCTGTGGAGGTCGCGCCAGAGCGAGCCCGTAATGTACCGGCGCAGAATAATTTCCACCGGCAGTGGAGTGGTCCGCCTGACCCGCATCACATTGGGATGGGGCACCTCGATCAGATGATTAGGGCAAAGATCCTCGGTGGCCCGGAAAGCTTCGACAGCGATTGCGTTTAGAATTGCACCTTTACAGGGTACGCTCGTCAGGACCACGTCGAAAGCGCTGAGACGGTCCGTCGTCACCATGAACAACTCATCGTCACTGACGTAAACATCGCGGACTTTGCCACGAACCAACTCGCCGCACTCGGTCAATCGGGTCGGATCGGTCGCTGTAAATCCATCGGTTAGGCGCTGCACCAGTTGTTCCCTCATGAGTCGACGCTCCTCGCTGCTACTTTTGATTAAATGCCAGGGGGAAACTTACCGTGCGCGCTTCGCCACGATAACTGGGATATTGCAAGCGTCGAAGTACACCAACGATGCATCGTCCGAGGGGCGTTTGAGAGATCTCGTGAGGCCTCACTTTAGCTTCCGTCACCGATCCAGAGTTTCGAATTGAGTAACTAACGGCCATTTTCGTCGGAATCTGGCCACCTCCTGTTGCGTAGCGTTTGGCACAGGCCTGAATACGGGGGAGACCACGTCGAAACCCCTTGGCAATCGCTGCACCGCTCAGCCCGCCGTCTTTGGGCGCCGTGTCGGAACCAATCACAATCTCTCGGCGTTTGCGTCTTTGTTTTCGCTTTCTCTGGCGAGGAGGTGCAATGGGCGCCGAAACAGGCCTCGGGGGAACCTCGATGAGCGGCGGGGGCTCAGGCAAGGGGGCGTCCGCGATCATCAGCGGTGGTTGCTCTGAAGAGCTCGTCTGCTCTCCACCCCACATCGCCCAAGCCCCGGCAGCAATGGTGATAATCACCGCTGCGACACCCACTAGATGAAGCTTTTGGATGCCGCTTCGACGGGGACGAATTCCTTGCGCCTCTGCGTCCTCCAGGGACAACTCCCAACGGGGACATGCCTCGAGACGCTGCCATGGGCCGCTGGTGCCCGCTCGAACGGGATCTCCACGCCCCACGCGGCCCGTTTCGATACGGGCCTCAAAGGCTTCTTCGTCGACCGGCCCGTAAACGGTTCCTTCTCGACGCCAATACCATAGCTTCTCGGACATAAAGGTCCTTTAAGGAATGCCTAAGCGTCCTTCAAGGCGAGTCGGTCGACTGGGTCGCATCCCCCACCAAAAGGTCCTCGTACTGAGCCAGCAGATCAACGAGTGCCTCTCGAATGTATTCGGACTTCCGCACACGTGTCCGGAGCGACAAATGATCGAGCGCTGCCTGATAAACCGGAGGCAACCGAACCAGTGTCGGCTCGCTCCGATGTCGACGGGTGAGCACGGTGAGCTACTCCTTCAGTGCCTCGATAAGACTCCGAGCCATGGCTGCTTGGTCATGCCCTGGGGCTCGGCTGACGAAACGCTGGAAGTTTTTCACCGCCTTCTCGTTGTCTCCGAGCATCTGGTAGGCAATCCCTAGGTTGTAATAGGCGGCTGGCGGCGCGCCGAGGCTCGTTGCCTTGCTGAGGTTTCGGCGAGCATTGCCGAAGTCACTCATCTGCAACTGGGCCCACCCCATGAGGTAGTAAGCCTCCGCATTGCCAGGATCTTGCTTCAGCACTCGTCGGGACTCGGACACCACCCGACGGTGATCCCCACGAGACTTGGCTCGTTCAGCGCCGGCGAGTGCCTTACTGGTGTCAACGATTCGAGGTGCCGCCTTCTCGAGAACGGGGTCGTCATCAGGTTCCGGAGACGACCGACGGATCCGGGGCCTTGGTTTTGATCGAACCACTGGCTTCTCCACCGCAGGCGCGGGGGCAGGTGCTTCCTTTTTCGGACTCGGAGGGGCTGGTGTCACCTCGGCAACACTGGCTGCAGCATCATTCGCTGCCCCACCCCCAGGCCCTGCATCTTCAACAACCACTGGCTCCTCTTGAGGCGGCTCCGACAGTTCCATGTCGGGCGAAATCCCAACAACATAGGGTTTGGTCCCCGCCCACACGGGCCGATATTGCAGCCCTAAATGCTTCACCTGCGCATCGAGGCCCGCAAAGGTAATCCATACCGTTGTGGCCCGACCACGCTCTAGAGTCCCCGAACCCAACCGGGGCATGAAGACGGTTTTTGCATCCTTAGCGATGGGTCGGAACCAACGGGCTTGCTCTAAAGCATCATTGTTGTCGAAGAGCCTAAAAGAGTTTTCATCGAAAATCCCCGACTGACGAGGCCGAATGGTGACCTGGATACCGACGGTGAGTTCTCCCTCTTCGCCCTTGACCACCCGCGCATCCTCGATGGTGAGTCTTACCTTGCTCATGAAGTCGTTGGACTTGCCGAAGTGATCTTTCTGCAGATTCGTAAAGACAAGGGTTTTGGCAATAGCAGCCATCGCTTCGGGATCAGGAGCCTCATTACGCTTCTCACGTGCCTCCATGGCAGAAAGGCATTTCTGGACACCTTTCTCACGTTTCCTGACAAGGCGCTTTTCCAGCGGATTGAGTTCCATGGCGATCAGCTTGTCAAAGAGTCGTTTTGCGTTGGTGCAGCTCTTGTCTTCGATCAGCTGCCCCAACTCTTTAACCTGTGATTCCAGGTCAAATTGCGCCTCGGCCTCCCCCTCTGTGGTCAGAAAGGTCAGCAAACCATAACCGCCACCACCGATGAGGGCCAGGATCATCACCATTTGTAGGAAGCCGCCTCCCGACTTGGGCTCGTCGTCCCAGTCATCGTCCATCCAGCGGTCCATATCCTGATCAGCAGAATCGGTATCCTCGTCAGATTGGACCTCGGACAGATCGGGCTCTGACATTTGTAAGTCCGAATCAGAATCCTCAAGCGACTCACTTCCAGAGACCTTGGCGACCGCTGCATTCGGCGGACTTAAAGGTTTCGGTGTCAGAAGAGTTCTCAACTCATCAGGCTCGGGCTCGGGCTCGGGTTCAGGCTCGGGCTCGGGTTCAGGCTCGGGCTCAGGCTCAGGCTCAGGCTCGGGCTCGGGCTCTGGCTCGGGCTCGGGCTCGGGCTCGGGTTCAGGCTCTGGCTCTG
>NZRT01000140.1 GCA_002696345.1 Myxococcales bacterium | reverse complement strand
GAGCGGGCTCAACTCAAAGCCGACAAAATGGCGGTGGCTGGCGGCGGTGCTTTCAATCCCAGCTTGATGCTTTGTCTAAGTGCAGAACTGCCGGGCTTAGAGATGACGAGTACCGATGCACTCGGTTTGCCTCCTGCGGCGCGCGAAGCTGTATGTTTCGCTTCTTTGGGCTGGCTCTTTCTGCACGGTCGGGCATCAAACCATCCGCCACAGACCGGAGCGCAAAGAGAACTACGGCTCGGAAGTTTGGCGCTACCCCTGTGAGGCCTGTCACTTGATCCCGACCCGATCTTCGTGTGCTGTATTATCGTGTTTCCCTCGCCTGTTCTGGCGCGGGTGTGTGTCTGCCTGGGGGAGTCCTCGTTTAGGAGGACGAGACCATGTGTGCGAAACAAATGCGGCCCTTTCCCAAGGATAAGTCTACCGTGAACCTCGTATCCAGTTACATGTCGCAAATAGCCCGGATTCCCTTACTCAGCGCTGAAGATGAGCGGCGTTTGGCGGAGGGGCTAGTCCAAGCAGAATTGGACTTCTGGACGTTTGCATTGGCAATCCCACGTGGTTTGCGAACAGCCGCAGAGGTGTTTGAGGCAGACGTCGAAGAGATTTCAAAGCTTGGCAGTGCCTTGAAGCGTGCCCAGAAAGAGCTTAGCCGGATGCCGAAACGTCGGGCTCTCGACAGCCTTGCTTGGCACTGCCGTGCAGAAGATCCTGATCGGCTATTTTTCAACCAAGTCGTGCTGCGATTGAGCGTCAGCGCCACCGGGAAACACGCTGATCCCTTTGAATCAAATCTCAAGAAAAAGGATCGTGAGGCGTTGATCGCCAAGTTCGATGACGTGGTGGCTCGGCGCAATCGTTTCGTTGCCGCCAATCTTCGCCTGGTCGTTAGCGTTGCGAGAGACTTTCATCACCACAACTTGAGCATTTTGGATTTGGTACAAGAGGGGAATATGGGTCTCATTCGAGCGGTCCACCGATTTGACCCCCGTATGGGTTTCCGTTTCTCCACCTATGCTCACTGGTGGATTCGCCAAGCCATCGAGCGAGCCATCCTTAACCGGGGCTCGACGATCCGCGTGCCTGTCCACGTCCATGACGCTCGTCGAGCGATCTCCCGGGCCGCCAAGAGCCTCCAGATTGAACTCGACCGGAAGCCGACTCACGAGGAAGTGGCTGCGAAAGTGGGAACTTCAGCGGAAAAGGTCGAGCATGTGCTTACCGGTATTCCGAAGGACCCCTTCAGCTTGGACGATACCCTGGGCAAAGGTGGCGAAGGCGCAGCGCTTATGGATGTGATCCCCGATGACAATGCCCGAGGTCCCGACGATGCCGCCATCGCCGCCATCGACGGTGACCGTGCGCTGCAGTTCTTAAAGGACTTCAGTGATATGGAGCGGGATATCATGGTGCGGCGTTATGGGCTGGAGGGCAATCCTCTGGAAACCTTGGAGTCCATCGGTCAGTCTTACAACCTCAGTCGCGAGCGGATTCGCCAAATCCAGGCACGGACTTTGACACGCCTCCGTGAGATGTTCGAGCCAACGACAGCGGCTTCGTGACCGCAGCGGACAGTGAGTTCAAAGACGCCATTTTCGCGTTGATATTGCACGTCAGTGAGCGATTGCTTGCGGGTCAAACCCCTGCTCAAGTTCGAGCCGATTTGGTGGCCGGCGAGGTTGCACCGGAAATCATTGACAAGGTTTTCGACGAAGTGCGCCCCAGTTTGGTCCAAGCCTTCGAGAANCGATCNGCTAATCTNAGGGGATGGTCCTTACTCGGGGGTGTATCGGGAACGGTTCTTTGGTTTCTGGGNCAGTCNCGATCTGTGCCGGAATGGCTTGCTGTGATGGGACTCATGGGTTTGGGACTCGCTGTGGTTCTCTTTTTGCGAGGCAGCCGCGACCATCAGCAAGCCGTGCGTCTNAACAGCCTTGACTGGTAGCCTTAGGGGACNACGGCTTTGATACGGACCTGACTCGCCTCACCCTCTGGGAAGCGCAGCGCCTGAAGCTCCCCTAACAGGCAAGCAGCAGCGTATTCGGCTCCGGGCCGACCACTGGCGGAATGCACCCCAGTTAACTGTCCTGTGGAGGAAACAGAGATAACGAAAGTGACTTCACCGCGAAGTCCGGGCTTCGCGATTTTGGCGCTGTTGAGACAACTGACAAATTTAGCCTGTCGTGTGGCGAGAGAGCGTTTGAGCTCCTCCTCCCTATTGNCTGACTGCACCGGAGAATCGACCTCANTTTGAACCCGATNAAGGGCCGATTTTGCTGTTTTAAGAGTTTCTTTATCGGGCGTACTGCTGACTTCATTTCTATGAATTACGGGTTCTTTTTCGGATGGCTTTGCATTTTTACTTTTCGCGGGTCTTTGGCTTTCAACCGGTTTGTTTTTTTTCTTTGCCTTCGGAATGGGGCGGTCGACAGGTTTACTCGCTTTATCGTCTTTCGCTTTCACACCTGCATCTAGAACTGCGCTCGAGGGCGTTTGCTCGTTGATTGAAGGAGCCGGTTCAGCCGATGATGAAGCTGGGGGTGAGAGGGGCATTGCGGGAGGTGCNGGGGNCGGTTCCGACGTCAGAAAGATGACCAAGACGGCGATCGCGGCGCCTGAGAGGACACCAATCANAAGACTNAGACCCATTCGTTGTGGTTTGTCGGTGGACCGACGTCCCTGATTTGATCTTCTTCGATCGGGTGACGGTTGCTTTGCTTTCTCGGAGGCACCACGGGCCCATGCCGGCTCTTTGGGGATTTCCAGTTCATCGGTACCTTCNGGTGCTTTAAACTGAAGCAGCGTGCCCGTCATTTCTTCGTGGACCTTGCTGGCTTCGCGTAGCCACGTGGCCCGTTGACTCTCCCCGACGGACTCCCAGCCGGCCATGCCTTCCGTCCAGCAGGCTTCATCACCTCTGAGAAATCCGCCTCGAGCGGCCCGCGCAAGCTCCTCACGGCTGCCCTGAAGGACGATAGAGCCCTCACGGGCCAGGTACCATATTTGCTGCGGCTCGCTCACACCNAGTTCCTCGCCCGTTGAAGCAAAGCGAGTATCCCCTGNGCTTTTCAGTCTGGCAAAAGAATAGCCAGTTTAGTTACGNCCCGGCTCCATGCGCCAGCTCTCNTCAAACTCGGCATTCTTAAATTCGAGGGGGGTATCGACCATACCTCCGCCCGAAGCTGGCAATTGGAACGCCATGTTCATATCCACGTATTTGGTATGGTGGGGTACGAGGGGNAACTGTCGGTAACCGATNACGATGCCAGGCGGGAAATCNGCAATCTTTTGCTGCGGTTGCTTCATGATAAAATCGGGTTCAGAGGTNTCCGCTTGGATAATGCGACGTCCTTCTTTGACACAAAGCGATTTGACGAAAGCCTCTTCATCCAAAGGAAGGTCGATTTTACCNCCAAAGCCTTCGAGATGAATCGATTCAAGAGGTTTGGGACGTTCACGATTNGCCCGTGACACTTCATCGGCATTGCCTTGTTCATGCTCAATGTTCGACTTCACNATCTCGAGCGCTTCTTTGGTCCATTCCTCCCAGGATTTCATCGCCTCTTCTTTGTTTAGNTAGGTGTTNGGGCCGAGGCAGACCGTCGTATCAAAGCCTCCGTACGTGATATCGCCGGGGTTTCCCCANAAGACGAAGTCNGCNANGACGGTATCGTTGCCCCGGNGTTCCTCTTTACGGATGTTGAAGAGATCCATGCGAAATCCATTCGCAGTCGCCGTCAATTCGGGCTCGTAGCTGCCGCTTTTCATCTGGTCGAAGATCTTTTTGGTAAAGTCGTAGTATTCTTTCTTATCCGCAAAATCTTGTTCGGTAATTGCAGCAGNNTCTTTCTGCGCTGTGATGTCGTTGAGGTAAGCCTCNGGAGCTGTNTCTTGGGTAAAGGCGGTGTATTCAGGACGCTTTTTTAACATGTTCACATCGCGAAAATAGCCNGCNAGCCATGCTTTNACCCTGTCCGAATAGTCGTCTGCTTCCGCTCTTTGCACCAGCCCGAGCTTCGTCATGTGTCGCAGTCGAAGTTCCCCTCGATCGAGGTAATAGAGTGCACGAACCTCGGATTGGGATGCGTCTTGCCAATAGTAGATCGCGCCGGCAGCGAGCACNGCACAGATCACGAGAAAGGGAGCAACGATTTTCATGGGATTCCTTCGTGAGCCAATGCTTACTAAAACCTGTCGGCGAGTCAGTCTAGTNTGATGCTGCGTCGNTTACCTGAGGGNTCGACGCCTTCACATTGCCGAAGACTTTCGACCAAGCCCGTCAGTGCGGGGGGGATTTCAAACCTTCGGATTTGTGCATCAGCGAGTTGACCACTCGGTATTAGATCGACACTGCGTGAGGGCGATTGACANCGNAGAAGAAGAACNCGATCCTCGTCTTCTGTGTCGATGATCAACTGACCTTTCTTCCGATCTATTTTGACCACGCGCAGTGATGGGGGGTTGTGGTCGATCATGACCACCTCCGAACGGCGACGAGCGCTTAAAACACCCTGGCTGTCCTCGGCTTGGACTTCGAATTGATAGCTACCGCTGGCCATCGAGGTGGTTTTTAGACTCCAATAGGGACGATCCGTGTTCACTTCCTGCACAAGTTTCCGGTTTCCATTCGGATCGAGGCGATGAATCCAAAAGCGGAAATAAAGGGGATCCTCGTCCGGGTCTTCGGCTTTCCAGGTCACTCCTCGATAGCCTCTTTGCCAACGAACTCCGCCTCGCCTCTCAGCAGCCGGTGGTCCAGCGGCCCTCTGGGGATCTGTGACAAAGTCGTCCAGTTTGATGTCGGGCAGCGTAAAGCCCTTACTGTTATCAAAGCTATCTGTTTTACTTTCCAGCCGTGTCCCGGCGGCAAGCACACTGATGCTGACGATTTCAGGGGGACGATTGAGCGGGGTGTAAAACTGCTCCATTCGAGTCAAGTGACCGCCGGGGCGAAACTGAAGCTCGATCTGAGCATAGCGGGCTGTACCGCCGGGACGGTTCTGCCATTCGGTCCATCCTTCGCCTGCTGGATCTTCACCGAAACGCCACTGAATCGTTTGAACGCCCTCCGATTCCGTTCGCAATGATCCCCAGTGAGCTCGATGACCTGCGTCGATAATTTTACTTCGGTAGCGGTGGGACTGGCCCGTCCCCGCATGGCGCCGCAGCCCACCGCCATGGGCGAGTAGGCCCTTCGAATTGAGGGCGAGTCCCTCGATCGCCCGCTGGTCTCGGACGCCAAAGCGTCGCTGAGCGCTGCTTGCACTCAGCGGCGAGCCGTCCCCTTTAGCTCGAGTGGAGAAGCTGTAAACAAAGCCGAGATCCGTTCCGACCAGAATCTCAGTGGTTGTCTTCAGGAGTGTTAAGGGGGTTTCCCCATCGGCCGACCACACAAGTGCTTGCGGTTGTTGAGGTTGCAGAAGCTCTAAAGCACCGCCCCCTCGGCTGCGAGGACTTGGGGGGGGAATCTTGCCCTCCACCGAACCTTCGGTGGATATGCTGAGAGCAAACAGTGTCGTGCTGTTGACAATGGCGAGGGCCATGACCTCAGGATGCAGGGTTTGTCCCACAACCTTCGGGCGGGACGGACTCACATCCCAGACCCGGCCAGTGTTCAACTCGCCCACGTACACCTGCTGCCCTCGACTGCTCACGGATCGCAGACCTGCTCCAGGCAGGGTGACTGCTCGGAGAATTTTCGTGCCTTCGACGTGATAGGCAGCGCTCGGCTCCGCAGCTGCGACCCAAGCCCCCTTGTCCGCGCCGCAGTCGACAGACCACAGTTGACCATGCTTTTGCGGAAGTTCGACCAACTCAAACCTCCGTCCGTCTGCGGCGTAGAGGAGTTCTCCTTTCGGACCGGCGACCAGGTACCGTGCCGAGCCTTTTCGGCACCCATCGCCCACGGCTTTATGAGCATGGCTGAAAATGGGGTTATTCTTGGCGTCGAGCCACCGTAAAGGCTCACTGACCAGGACAGAGCCGTCGGGAAATGCTCTCAGAACCGAGCCAGGTACGTCGCCGGTCTTCAGAAGGACCGGTGCGGTTTCGATCCGACCTGTCGCGGTGATGGCGGTGCCGTCGCTCTCGCCCTCGGCGAGGACAGCGACGCCCTGGAGATCAGCCACTTGGGTCACGCTGAGCAAAAGAGGCAAGATGTACATGACTATTGAACTCCCGGGAGAATATCGATCGGCACCGCCAAATGACCCGTGACCGGCCCCGGGTTGATCACGAGATCTCCCCGAGCGAGTCGCTGAAAGGAGTGGCTGCGGCTGTCAAGGCTTGGTCCAGCAAGTGCTTCGATTCGACCACTGGTGAGACTGCCGGCCTCGGCGAAACTTCGGGCATCTCCGCCCCGAAGGGCAAGCAGTGCCAGTTGGTTCGGACTGTGGCGGTCGTTTAACCAGTCGACGATCGCCTCGATACGGCGAGGGGGCTCACCGTGACCTGTCAGCTGATCTGCTTCATCGAGTAGGGAGCCAGTGCAGACATGCAGTTGGGCAGGTCCGGGGACCGTCGCTCGTGGAATCTTCATGCTCAGGCGTAGTTGGCGCTCGCCCCCTTGGTATCGCCTCAGGCGCACGATAACGACCACTTCCTCACCGGCCCGCACCCGAGGTGTCAGCACACGAAGATCCCGCAAAGATTCCACCTCGATGGTCCGTTGCTCGGCGATCTTTAAGTACATTGCCCTCGGCCTCAGGCTTCCGATCGGGTTGTTGATAAGTGTATTTAAGTAACCAGCCAGCGCTCCAGTCAGTGGACCGGCAAGGCGCGTAGATGTAGGGTGTGCCGCCCACTCATCCAGCCGGAGGTCGCCATGGTCGGTTGCGATGGTTCCGGTCAGTCTTAAGGTTCCACCTGCTTCGAACTCACTTCGCTCTTTCAACGCGTTGGCGATGATGGCTTTGGCGATCATGGGGAGAACCGCTCGGTGCCAGGCCAGTTCCACCTTGTATGGGGTTCCCCCCACGTCGAGTTGGAGGGGAATCGTTCGGGGAAGAGGTCCGATCTGTCCTGCAATGGCTGGTAGTCGGTCTTGCGTCATCGTGCCCACTCGTTTTCCCAACCTCGAAATCTTAAAAGCGTTCATCGGGCTGGGTAAGGTGGTGCTGATCCAAGCCGTCGCAACGGGGAGTTCAGCTTCGCCCTCGCCAAACATGGGATGTCCGAAGGCAAGGAATCGCTTGCCGTCTGTCCAGGTCACAGTGCCCGTGGCGAAGATGTCAACATCCCCCCGAGCCAACTCGACTGCAATCGCTCCACCGTTGACCAAGTGGTCAGGTGTTGCTTGGCCACTGCTGCCGCCACCCATGACGGGCCGAACCTTCGGATACCCGGAGGCGTCCAAGAGCTTGCCAAGCTCGTTCGCTACGGTAGCATCGAGTCCAGCTGATACTAAAGGCAACGCCAGCCTCTGTGTACTCCCGGAACCCTGAGCCGTTGATCCTTTGCCTTCAAGAACGGCTCGCATGGCATCGATCGGGGTGATGCCTGCGATCGGCTCACGGGAAAAAGAGCCCATGCGGTAGCCGACGGCACCAAT
>NZRT01000139.1 GCA_002696345.1 Myxococcales bacterium | reverse complement strand
ATCGATCTCGCCCGAGATGGAATGTTACGGGGGAACTACACCAACGGTAAATCGCTCGTTCTTGGTCAGGTGACTTTGGCTCAGTTCCGTAATCCTGAGGGATTAAACCGAATCGGTGAAAACCTTTTTGAAGGGAGTTTGGAATCGGGAGATGAGGCGATCGCCGCTCCTCTCACGGGTTCGCGAGGCTCCATTATTCAAGGGTCTTTGGAGGCGAGCAACGTCGATCTTGCCCAGGAGTTTGTCGATCTGATTCAGTATCAGCGAGCCTTCCAGGCTGGCTCACGTTCGGTTACGACAGGCGATGAACTTCTTCGTGAGGTTGTGAACCTGAAACGATAGGCCTTAACCGGCCGATCTTACCGTAGCGCTTCTTTAAGCGCCTGACGCAGTGAGCCCGGATCGGCTTTCCCCGTTCCTGCCAGCGAATATGCGGTTCCGTGATCGGGTGAAACTCGGCGAAAGGGCATACCGAGACTGATTTGACAGCTTTGTCCGTGAAACAAGGCNTTAAAAGGACTGAGCCCCTGGTCGTGGTAGAGAGCCAAAACGGCTTCTTTGGGATCCCAATGAGCAAAGAAGCTGTCCGCAGCGATGAAGCCACGGCACGGAATTCCCTTTGATCGGATTTGTACGAGAGCAGGGGCNAGNCTTAACTCATCATCTCCCATCAGACCCGCTTCTCCTGCATGTGGATTCAACCCGCAGATGGCCAAGGGTTTCTGACTCGCTTCATAAAGTTGAGTTGCTGANTTGATAAGATCTTCCTCGTGCAGTCGCTCCGGGACATCTTGCAGCGCTAAGTGATCCGTAACGAGGGCTAACCAGTAAGCATCACTGCGGAAAGCCATGGTAATCTTGCGACTGGGGTAGNCAATCCTAAAATACTCAGTGTGTCCTAAAAAAGTTATTCCCGCCTTGTTTAGCTGNTCCTTATTGACCGGTAACGTCAANAAAGAGGCAGATTCNTCTTCCTGGACGATTTCCAGGGCTTCGAGAAAGCCTCTGCATTGAATTTCGGCTCCTTTGGCACAAGGAATNCCGGGGGTTGGAAGCGTCCCCTCAACGGGCGAGCCCTGGAATTGAAGGTTCGGTCCCTCCTCAAGTCCAAGCTGGCGCCACAATCTTGGTGGTCCTGTGAGGATGAAGTCCCCTCGTTCGAGCCACTGGGGTTCGTCGAGAATGAGTTGTGCAAACAATTCAGGGCCGATCCCGCTGGGGTCACCCACGGAAACAATCGTTCTCATGGTGNGCGGCGTACCAAAGCCTTTTCTCGAGCGGTTTCAATCAGTTTCTCGAGCGCAACCTCGGCTTTTTTTCTTCGGATCTGCTCACTCACCGATTGGCGTAGCTCTTGGTTCACTGGGCGCATGCGAGTGTCGGCGACCCAAATCAGATGCCAGCCAAAACGGCTTCGTATGGGGCCGATCGCCTTTCCTTTNGGGGCTTTGAAGGCAGCAGNTTCGAATGCAGGGACCATTTGNCCCCGCCGAATCCAGCCGAGATCGCCGCCTGNGCCAGCACTTCCGTCCTCGCTGTTACTCTTCGCAGCAGCGATAAATANGGCCTCGTCTTTAAGCTCAGCCACCAACTCGACCAGTCGNTTCTTGGCGTCCTCTGCCTCCCAGTCCGCAGCCTTTTCATCGACCCTCAGCAACAGGTGGCGNGTTTTTCTTTCCTCTCGATGATGACTTGCTCGAAGACTTAACTCTGCATCGACCTCCCGGTCGGTCACCATGCCGCTTTGCCGCATCATACTGCCAACAAGGCGCTGTTGAAGCAGTTGTCTGCGCAACGANTGAAGGTACTCAGCCCAGGTCTGNCCCGCTTGAGANACGGCGCTTTTTAACGCTGCCCGGTCTGGGATACCGTTTCGGGCTTGAATACCNTCAAGTGTACTCTCGACCTCTTGATCNCTAATGGTGAGTGACCGAGCGCGTGCCTCTGCGCTCAAAAGCCGATCTCGAATCAAGCGCTCGAAAGCTTCCTCTGAGCTTAAACCCTGTGCTTTGCCTGGCAACAAATCACTGGCCAAAATGGCTTCTCCATCCACAACGGCGACGACGCCATCGAGATGGACGAGCCCTTCCGTCGTCCCATGGAGCAGGAGACTAGAGAGTAAGATCATATTCATTGGCTGGCTCTGTGGTTCGTTTTCAAGAAGTTGACCAGTTCATTCAACGCTTGAAGATCGATTTGAATGTCCGCTTGCTTGCGAAGTCGTTTCAACAGGCGAGTACTTGCCATTTCNCTTCGTTGTCGAATCAGTTGAGTAAGTGCCAACTCTCGAGCATGCACTTCGGGTTCTAAACGGCGTTCTAGACGCAGGAGATGCCAGCCATGCTCGCTTGATAAAGGCTCGCTCACCTGTCCGAGTTTGAGTTGAAATGCAGCATCAAACACGCTGGGCATTTGCTGNCGACCAAAAGGAGGCAGTAGTCCCCCNCGAGTNGCTTCGGGGCCTTCGCCNTAGAGCATGGCGATCTCTGTGAAGCTTTTTCCGCTCTCNAGCCGCTTTTTTGCTTCCTTTGCTCGATNTTGATCCCTGACGACNAAATGTCGGATCTGGACACGCTCGGGTTGTGGGTTGGCTTTGATCCATGTCTGGATTTCGTCTTCAGATACCGGTTTTTCGCCCGCTTCAAGTCGTACCAACTCATCGGCGATCTGTCGCAACTGAAGACGGGCTCTAAAACGCTGCTCTGAAAGCCCCAATTCATCGAGGCGGCGGCGGAGTTCAGCGGCTGACCAACCTCGAGTCTGTCGATCGCTTAACCGTAAAGCGAGAGGAGTGATCTGACGGCGAGCCGCTTCTTCAGCAAGTAATTTCAGGTCGATCTCTTGATTGAGTAAGCGCTTCGATACCCCAAGCCAATCACTGTCTGGCTCCACAAGAATACCGCCGTATTGACGCAGGAGTTGGAGTGCCAATGCATCAGCCAGCACTGGACTTCCATCGACGCTAGCCACGGTCGCCCGAAGAATGCGCTCGGTGCCGTCACTTTCCCCGGTATTGCAGGCGGTGAGGGCGAAGAGTAGCCCCAGCGCCTTGAGAATTTTCAATGGCCGTGATTGTGAGGATCATGTCCTTTTTTCGGACCTGAGGCTGGAACTGGTAACGCCTTCAGTCCTTTTGGGACGTTATTGTTCGGCCCACCAGCAGAGCCTTTACCTTGCTTTTTAGGTGCTGGTTTCGCCACTTTCACTTCAGCAAAAGCCTCTTTGTTCATGCTGACATTGTACTTCTTCTTCAGTTCATCAAAGTAACTCTCTCGAGCTTTTCGGCGACGATCTCTAAAGATGCGGTGTCGGATCCGTTCTTTGACTGTATCGAAGCTTTGCTTGAGTGCCTGACGTCGTCCTGTGAGCCGAAAGATATGAAAGCCATCACGACCCTCGACGACCGGTGTCATCGCTTTCAGCTTGGGCAGGTTCCAAATCGACTTGGCGATGCCATCACCGTAGCGCTCACGTAACCGGGTCTCTGTAAGATACATGAGATCACCGCCTCGAGATTTGGTTGCTTCGTCGTCACTGTACTTTTGTGCGGCATCTCGAAATGCGCCACGTTCTTTGCGTTTGGCAGCAGCCATCAACTCCTGATGAGCCTTCTCTGCATCTGCCTTCGCCGCGGCCTTATCATTGTTTGCCTGGAAATAAATGTGACTCACTCGGACGGCTTCGTCTTTGTTGTAGTAGCTCTGATGTTCATCATAGTAAGTCTTTGCTTCTTCATCGGTGACCTCAGCCACGTTGACTCGTTCAGTCATCACCTCTCGAGAGAGTTCCTGCGCAAGGGTCGAGAGGACGGTGTCGAGGACTCGAGGTTTCTCCAGAACGCCCCGCTCAATGGCTTCCATTGCGAAAAGTTGACGCTCGACCATTCGGTCGACGTATTGCTCAAGACGCTCACGGGTCTCGTAGCGCTGGCGAACAAAGGGGGGTTGATCGTTGATGCGTCGCTCCACATCAGCCACTGAAATACTGTGCTCGCCGATATTGACGATGGAAGCTCCTTCACCCGAACCCGTTGGCAAAAGACTCGGGCACTGCTGGGGCTCCGTCGTGGTTTGGGCGGGCGGTTGACTGCAGGCGAGGAGCGCTCCGAGGCAGCAGGTGGTGATCGTGTAGCGACTCATAATTTCTCCAAAGGGGAACTTCACGGCGACTCGGTAGCAATGGCTTGGGCTGACAACAAGCGAGCATTTTATGGAGGCAATATCAGGGGGGAATGAGTGCTTTCCAAGCTGCCTTCGTATTGAATTGTATCAAACGGGTCGTTGGGACGTCCGCAGGTTGAAGGTGAGGGGCGTTTTGAGCAGTTAGTTGGGCTCGTAGACTGCTGCCGACCCGCAAATCCAAGGGTAAGCGTAAAATGCAGGGGAGTGTCGCCGGCTCCGTTCCCAGGATGGCAGGACCTTCAGCGAAAGTGAGAAATGACCAGAGATCTCGTCCATCGAGATGGGGCATATCGACCGCCATCACTAGATGCAGTCCTTGATGAGGCAGTTGAGAGATTGCCGCAGCCGGACCCTGTTGGCTGTCTTCAATGATTTCAGCTTCCGGTAAGTGAGCTCGGATCTTGTGCGCGATTTGACCGGCCAAGATCATCGGATTGGGGTCGATCTCTTGCANCATTCGATACCGATCNACCACCAGGGGGTTGTTCCCTTTNAGGATCAGTGCTTTCGGTTCACCGAATCGGCGGCTTTGTCCTCCNGCCAANAGGATGGNTCTCATGGAAAAAGNGNNTTCCATTGGGCTTCTGGAGGCTGATGATGCCCGGNNCCATCGAAGGCTTGGAAAGCGACCGAATCGCCCTCGTTGAAGGGGCCGCAATTGGCGGGGATCATGATAAAGCCATCGATAGCGATCAGACTGCTGAGCATTCCAGAGCTTTGTTTTTCAAGAGCACATACGCGGCCATCGTCTTGGTAACGAGCCCGGAGAAAACGGCACCGATTCGAACGCCCCTTTAAAGCCTTCGCTAACGGTCTGCTCTCCAGGCGCCGGTGGGGTCTTAGATCCCCTTGAAATGTGCGAATGCAAGGACGGACAAATTGTTCGAAAGCGACGGCGCTCGATGCAGGATTTCCAGGCAGGCAGAGGATGGTTGTTTGCTTCGTTTGTGCTGCAGCTACCGGCTTTCCTGGNTTCATTTTCACTTTATAAAAATGAAGTTTTCCAGCGGTGTGTTCTTGTAGGCAGTCCACGACATNGTCGTGATCACCGACACTGGCACCACCGCAGAAGATCACGAGATCTGCTCGTGCTGCGGNTTGTTGAAGTGNTCTCTGGGTGGCTTCTCGGTCATCGCCAATAAGAATCCGCTCGACGATCTCGCCTCCNGCTTCTTCAACCTGTGCCGCGATCATGAACGAGTTACTNTCGTNGATTTGCCCACGTTGCAAAGGGNTTCCCGNTGCGACCAGTTCGTCACCGGTCGCAATGATGATCACCGAGGGGCGCTGANAGACGGTCACGTCGNTCAACCCCTGACTCGCTACAAATGCCAAGTCCATGGAGCGCAATGGGTANCCGGGACCGATAAGTAGGTCTCCTTCAGCAAAGTCCTCAGCTCGTTGACGGATATGATCGCCGGGTTGTGCCGGCTGTTCAGGTTGACACATGGACGAGTCCCATTGGGCATTCTCTTGAATCAAGACGGCATCTGCTCCCTCGGGAATCAGCCCACCGGTAAAGATCCGCATCGCCTCACCGGTTTGAAGTGCAGGAATTGCGGGGTGCCCCGCAGCACTCTGACCTACAAGTTTACGGGGTATGGTTCCGTCTTCACTGCGNAGTGCGAAGCCATCCATTGCAGAGTTATCGGCTCGTGGGTGATCGTACCGTGCATAAACAGGTNGTGCGAGCACACGGCCGATGGAGCGTTCGATCGGAACGTNCGCGCTGCCCAGAGGTTTGATCCCTGAGAGTAGTCCNAGGAGGGCGTCGTCAATCGNTACTAANCTCATGGTGTCGTCGTTGGAATGACCAGGCGCTGACCGATNCTAAGCACGGTGCGAGAACTGAGNTTGTTGACCCGCATCAGCAAGCCAATTTTTACNTTCCAGCGATTTGCAATCCCGCCCAAGGTGTCTCCCGNCTTGATGGTGTAGTTGTGCACATAATGATTTGCCTCTGGAGGTAANTGGCTCAGCANNTCGGCGCAATTNGTTGCGGCAGAAGTTGGGATGGCGAGCGAATGTGGCTGTCCGACCATGTGCGCAGGCGGCGTAACTTTTCGGTANAGGTTGGGATTCAATTGGATCAGTTGNCCGGTTTCNATTTGGCAGGTCTTTTCGATGGTCTCAAAGGANAAAGGTCGTTCGACGAGGACCTTTCGAATGGTCACGGGTTCCTTGGGGCGGTTGACTCGAAATCCATATCGCTCAGGTCGGGTGGCGATGGTTGCAGCAGCAAGAATCCGAGGGACATACTCCCGTGTTTCTCGAGGCAGAGCGCCTGTTTGTGCGATCTTCCAAAATTCAGTCTCACCCGTCTCGCGCATCGCTCGAGCGATGCGTCCTGGTCCGGCGTTGTATGCAGCCCAGGCCAGATGCCAATCCTGGAAGCGGTCATGGAGTCTCAAAAGATAGCGAGCCGCTGCTCGCGTTGCTTCTTCTGGATCGCCTCGATCATCGACCCAAGCCGATCGGTTCAGCCCGAAGGCTCGTCCNGTTGCGCCGATGAACTGCCAAAGACCTTGAGCACCTGCTCGACTTTTCGCTTGGGTTCGAAAACCAGACTCGATCATCGCTAAGTACACTAAATCCAGTGGAGCGCCCTCTTGCTCTAAGCCTTGTCGAAGCCTGGGAATNAGCGCCCACCCTCGATCCAGCCACTTTTGAAAATACTGACGTCCTGGGCCCGAATAATGGCGTACAAAGTGAGCAACTTCCTCNTTCATCGCCCATGGGATATCCAGCGCCGGAGCAAGCCCNGTTTGTCGGCTCGAAAGCGCGAACAAGTGTCGTTGGTTGACGCTCTCTGTTCGACGTTCAAGGCGCATTCGAGGCGAAAGGCGATGACGCCGATGCATCCGGCGCTGAAACCACTTGTCTGANCGAAGATCGGGCTCCGAATGAAGTGTAGGCGCTGAGAGCGTAGCAATGAGGAGAAGAGACACTAGGGAACTCCTTGTTGGGTGAGTGCGCCATGTCCTGGGCCGAGGATTCTCGCCAATCGGTCATCGAGATGAAAGGCTTTNGTGTGGGGCGGGTGATGGCANGATGTGCATCCCGCTAAACCTCGGTCCCGCTCGATGAGTCGCTTNTCACCTGTCTTTGCGTGTTTCGAGCCGGGTCCATGACAGGATTCGCAGCCTACGTTGATTCGATCGCCNGCCTCGCTCACTTTGCAAAAACCCTGAGCATCATCAAAGCCGGCNCTATGGCATTTNACGCAAGCGTAATCGTAGTTTCTGCCGGCNTCCTCCAGGGTNTTCCAAGCCTTGCTGTGGGGCGTTTTTAACCAGGTGTCGTAGGCAGCAGGATGGCAATTTTTGCAGGCGGATGACCCTAAATAAACGGCTTCGTTTGTGTCGGGAGGTGGACACATTCGTTTGCTCTCTGCTTGGCGGTTTAGGTCGCCTACTTTGCGATGATGTTGAGCAATTGCTTTCGCCATCTCAGGGTCGTCTGCCATCTGGCTGTCGAGAATGAGTGGATGGTANAGGATGAAGTTGCCTTGNGCAGGAACTTGGGGCAGCGGNTCGTCGACCTTTGCTGCGCGNGCCGCTCGCGCAGCGGNCAGTTGACGATCTCTGGCGGCGATCACTTTTGGGTTCGATTTGCGTACTCGTAGCCGATCACGAGCTTCTCGNATCGTTTCAATTCGTTGATCGAGACGTTCCAAATCTTTCTTTCGTTGTCCGNCGCCCGGTAGCTCTTGCAAGCCGCCGGGGCCCCTGAGGTGCAGTTCGAGTCGAGCCAGTTGTTGTCCGCGCTCACCGCTTCGAAGTGCAAAGAGTCCTTCGGTCAGTTGCAGCCAAAGCGCGTGATCNCCCTCTAGACCCCCGAGGAGGATGAGCCCAATTCCAGCTTCCTTTAAAGCGGAAGCCTCCGAACGGAGTTCCTCAAGCGTTCGCTCGCTGATCAGNACTCGNAGCTGTGCTTTTGGGAGCGGTTGTTGNATCGGCTCCCGCAAGACCACAATGCCTCCATCAAGTCGGACGAACTGCCCCTGTTTGAGGCCGGTTTCTGCGCCNAGAGTACCGGGTTGGAGCTTAGCCGGTAGCTTCCTGTCNGCGGGNCCTTCGACAGCCAGGCTCAGTCCCAGCTTGGGCAATGCAGAAGNCAAAAANTCTNTCTTTANCGCAAACTGCGCTTCCGCCTGTGACGATGGGTTGTGCCCCTCGCTGAGGAGATTGCCATGAAGGATGAGATGTTTGTGGGCTGCGGCTGGGATACCCTTGAGTGCCGTACTCAATCGCGCCAAACCGCCAAGGGGNTCCAGGTTGCAGCCACAAGGCTCCACCTCGCCGCGCAGATCCGAACTGATCAAAAGTTCGATACTGGACGCCCCCTTTTGAGGGGCTATATTGGGACTTGGGGAGGAACATGCCGAGGCGATCAGCATGAAGCTGAGGAGCCTTTCCTCTTTTCCAAGNACCNGCACTTCAGTACCTCGCGTTCACAGAATCATCGTCTGCCGTCATGTCATCACTNACGCCCAGCCTGGNCCTCGACCTCTTGTTTCTACTCGGCGCGTTTCTNGTCGGTAGCATTCCATTTGGTCTCTTACTAGCGAAGCGATACCTTGATTTGGATCTCCGGCAGTTGGGCTCAGGCAATATTGGTGCCACCAACGCTTATCGAGCGGGAGGAAAAGCCTTCGGGGCGATCGTTTTANTGCTCGANCTGCTCAAAGGATATCTCCCTCCTCTCCTCGTGATCATGTNGGGACACTCGCCTGAGGATCCCTTGAGTCTTGCCGCCGGCGGAATGGCTGTNTTCGGTCACTGCTGTTCTCCTTGGCTCGGTTTTCAGGGAGGAAAAGGGGTAGCGACAACCCTTGGAGTGACTCTGGCCCTCGCCCCAACCCTGGCCGCGGGTGGCCTCTTGCTTTACGTTCTCGTCGTCTTTTTGTTTCGCGTCAGCGGTCTAGGTTCGCTTATTGCCATTGGTTTGATGTCGATTGCCTCTTGGTGGAGTCACGGTCATGGGATGGGCATCACTCTTGGAGCCATCTACGCCCTTGTCGTTTGGCGTCACCGAAGCAATATTCAGGCGCTCNTGGCGCGGGATACGGAGTGAAAAGGTTTGGCTGAGGACGAAGAGAACAGCTTTGAGCAGACCATCGTGGTCGACCGAACAAGCTTGGATATGGACGTTTTGGGTCGACCCGAGGGCGCTGAGATTGCCGTCCTTACTGTGTTGACGGGCAATCGTCGGGGAGTCAGCTTTGAGTTNCGCGGTGAACGCATTGTCGTGGGTCGGGGCGACCGGTGCCAGATTCGACTCGATGACGATGGGATTTCGAGGAATCATGCACAGATCAAACGAGCANCTGCGGCCGATGACTANGAACTTGAGGATCTGGGCAGCACCAACGGGACTTATCTCAACGGCTTGAAGGTCAAGACGGGAACACTGACCCACGGAGATCGGGTGGCTTTTGGGACTGATACCGTCGCTAAGTTCGAGTACCAAGACCTTCAAGAGGCAAAACTAAGAGCTGAAATTTATCAGCGGGCGACGCGAGACCCTTTGACCGGCCTTTTAAACCGTCGGGTTTTCTTTGAGCGATTACGGGAAGAGTTCTCCTTTGCTCGACGACATGGAACCCCCTTGTCTCTGCTTATGTTTGATGTGGACCATTTTAAGAGCGTGAATGANACCCATGGGCATGCTGTNGGCGATGAAGTGCTACGAGGCATGGGCNGATTGCTGCTGGATTTNTGTCGGGATGAGGACGTGGTGTGTCGATACGGTGGTGAGGAATTCGCCCTCGTTGCCCGAGGGCTCGACGTGGGTCAGGGGGTCGCCTTTGGCGAGCGAATTCGTCAGTGTGTNGAGTTGATGAAGACACCCTTGGATGGGGGACGAGAGCTACAGATCACGGTCAGTATTGGCGTGGCTTCGACAGGNGGTCTTGCCCACAACAAGCCCGAGGAANTGCTNGCCGATGCAGACCACCTNCTCTACCGGGCGAAAGAACAAGGCAGGAATCGAGTCGAGTCTGAGAACACCCTCACCTAGCAGGTGATTTANAGGGCTGCTCTTGTTTGAAATTAGTCGATAAATCAGAAGATCTTATTCCGGNCCTTGCCTGCGAGGCGACACCGTGATTTGCATGGTTTTCTAGGGGTGAATTCCATGAGCTTTGCCCATTTGCATCTGCACAGTGGTTACAGTTTNCTTGATGGGGCGATTCGNATGGATCGTCTGTGCCAGGTGGTACAGCAAAGAGGCATGAATGCTGTAGCCGTCACCGATCACGGCAACATGCATGGTGCNCTCGATTTTTACGTCCGGGCNCAACAGGNGGGCATCAAGCCAATCATGGGCATNGAAGCTTACACTTTAGGGCCGAACAAAAAGGCGACAGATCGTAATCGAGATGACCTNTTTCATATGGTTTTGCTCGCTGAAAATCAGACGGGATGGCGGAACCTCAAAAAACTTGTCTCTCGAAGCTATTCCGAAGGTTTTTATTACCGTCCGCGGATGGATTGGAAAATGCTCGAGGAGCATCACGAGGGGCTGATTGCCACCACAGCCTGTCTTGGCGGACCAACNAGCCGTACTTATCACGGATGGCTAGGNCCACGAGCACAACGAGAAGGNCGAGCCAACAGTCGGGATGTGGATGGAGCGCTCAAGGTTGCTCANGGGCTNCAATCCATCTTTGGCTACGATAATTTCTTTCTCGAACTTCAAGATAANCACCTCGAAGAGCAGTACCCCTACAACGAGATGTTGCTGGAGATCGGTCACAGTCACAATATTCGTATGGTCGGTACCAACGATTGCCACTACGTCGACCCGGGCGATGCGGAAGCCCATGGTGTGCTGATGGCGATCCAGCGGCGTCAAACCGTGGACGAACACGGGGGGCACAACACCGACCAGTTCTACATCAAAGATGAAGCNACCATGCGGGGAGGGTACTTCCAGCAACATCAACATTGCATCGATACGGCTTGTGAGATTGCGGATCGTTGCAATGTCACGGTCGATATCGGTGATATTCATCTTCCTGACTTTCCATGTGAGGGGGGCAGGGATGAAGCGCAAGAGTTGCGTCGGTTAAGTTCGGAAGGGCTGGNGCGCCGATTTACTGAGTTAGGCGACGGTCTCGACCAGGACGAATACAAAACCCGCCTCAACCACGAACTGGATATCATTGAGGGAATGGGTTTCCCCGGCTATTTTCTCATCGTTCAGGACTTTATTAATTGGGCGAAGAGTCGAGAGATACGAGTGGGTCCGGGCCGGGGGAGCGGAGCGGGGAGTTTGGTGGCGTGGAGTCTGCGGATTACCGATCTTGATCCCATGCCTTATGATCTTCTGTTTGAGCGCTTCCTTAACCCCGAGCGTGTCAGCATGCCGGACTTCGATGTGGATTTTTGCCAAGAGCGTCGNGGCGAGGTGATCGAGTATGTNGCCAACCGCTATGGACAAGAGCGGGTCGGNCAGATTGCAACCTTTGCTCGTCTCGGNGGAAAATCGGTCATCAAAGATGTGGCTCGTACCATGGGCCTGCCTTTCCAGCGTATCAATGAAATGACTCGTCACATTCCGGCTTTTCACGAAGGGAAGCCCGTCACGCTCACGCCGACCTTCAAGGGTCCCGGTGTCGAAGTCCGCGATGGTTGCTTGGTGGGTGATCCCAAAAAGGTGGGCGAAGCTCGTCGGAGTTGGGGTCTCTTCGAAGTAAGTGATAAACTGGTTCACCTTCGNGACAGCGANCCCGTNTTTCGGAANGCCTTCACCATCGCAACCCAACTTGAGGGGTTGTACCGGCAAGCCGGAACCCACGCCGGTGGAGTCGTGATCGGCAAAGAGCCTCTTTATGAGTACAGTCCNACCTTCTCTGGGGGTGAGGGGAGCGCCACACAGTTCAANATGGACGGNGTGGAGAAGGTCGGGCTCGTTAAGTTCGATTTCCTNGGTTTNAAGAACCTAGATATTGTTTCCTATGCCCAAGAGCTCGTGAACGAGGAAATCATGCGCGCCAATGCGGGATCCGAGGCTGATCGCCTTCGACTGATCTCCAGCTTCCAGCATCTAAAAAGCGCCAGTGCCGAACNGNCTTTACCCGCTCTNGATGTGGACCTCTTGGCTTTGGACGANCCTGCTGTGTTTCGTCTTATCAGTCGTGGTGATACCAACGGTATTTTNCAGCTTGAATCCGATGGCATGAAGAGCATGCTCCGTGAGTTAAAGCCGGACTGCTTTGAAGANATCGTNGCTGCGGTGGCTCTNTATCGNCCNGGACCGATGGATCAGATTCCGGATTATGTGGCCCGTAAACATGGNCGGCTTGCGATCGAATACCCNCATCCTGCGCTCGAAGACATCCTGAAGCCAACTTATGGACACATGGTTTATCAGGAGCAGGTGATGCAGGCAGCCCAAATCCTTGCGGGTTACAGCCTGGGCCAAGCGGATCTCCTACGACGAGCGATGGGGAAAAAGAAACGAGAAGTCATGGAGGAGGAACGGCTCCGCTTTGCCGATGGAGCGGAGCGAATCCACAACGTAAAGAAGAAAGAAGCGGATCGAATTTTCGATTTGATTGAAAAGTTTGCNGGTTATGGNTTCAACAAGTCACANGCTGCAGCTTATGCCAAGATCACCTATCAAACGGCCTACTTAAAAGCGTTTCACCCCATCGCCTTCTATGCAGCTCAGGTGACNGTTCATGGAGCCAGCACCACAACCGTTGCCAAGTATCTTCGGGAAGCTCGAGANCACGGGATTCGAATCCTTGCGCCGTGCATTAATCGGAGTGCGCTTCGCTTTCGTCCAGAAGGTGAGGAGAGTTTACGTTTTGGCCTTTCAGCGATCAAAGGCTTGGGAGATGCTGCTCTTTCTGAACTTCTCCGGGCTCGAGAGGCAGGAGATGAGTTTCAGGGGCTGATCGATTTGGCGAAGCGTTGCGAGCCCCGGAAATTTCCAAGAAAAGCTATGGGTCTCCTCATCGATGCAGGCGCGATGGATTGCTTTAAGGAGCCTCGTCGCCGACTCCTCGCCAGCGTCGAAACCGTTTATCGGTTGGCGGCTCGAACCCACCGTGATCGAGCGGCAGGTCAGATGACCCTTTTTAGTGGTGCTGGTATGGCTGATTCCGCTGCGGACAACGACCGTGCCGGACTTGACGATACCATTGGAAGTTTCTCCCAGAGGCAAAGACTCGATCGAGAATTCGATGCGCTCGGTTTGTTTCTTTCAGGCCATCCAACAGCGATGTACCGTCGAGCCTTGCGTCGATTATCCTCCTGTGGTGCCGGTGAGTTGGCACGTCTTTGGGATCCCAGAGCCCGCTATGGAGCAAATGCTTCGAAAGAGGTTCGGGTGGGCGGCATCATCGTCCACACAGAGTTCAAAAATGTGGTCAGTTACAGCAATATGAAAGGTGCTAAGGACGACACTGTGATTCCACGACGGGCATTTTTAACGCTTCAAGATGTGACCGGTCAGTGTGAAGCAAAGATTCAGCCGGAGTTGCTTCATGAGGTTGAAGAGTTGTTATCCTGTGGTGAACCTCTGTTGCTGACGGGTACGCTCTCTGCTCGACGGCAACAAAACGATGGAGCGGATGCTCAACTCGAAGTCGCATTGCAGGTGCGTCGAGTCGAGCGGGCGCTGGACGTTTTTCTTCGGGAGGGGGTTCGATGCCGAGTGCATCTCGATGCAGAAAAATCTCGTCCCGACTTGTTGAGCCAACTTCAAGATTGTGTCCAAGCCCATCGGGGACCGATGCCTCTCGAGTTTATGGTTCATCGGCAAGGTCAACAGGTCCTAGCCCGAGGTGACCATCACCATCGCATCGGACCAAGTTTGGAATACATGGACGCTCTTGATGAAATTCTCGGGCCGACAGGAGCCAATGCAGAATTTCTTTAAGGTTGGGGAATGTATTGAGAGTTTAGACTGCTGTGAGACCTAGCTCACCCCTCGGTTGAAGGGGAGTGGCGGCGATCTGCCGGGAATGTTACCGTTGATCGTCAGGGAGTGCGAGTCATGAGCCGTCGAGTGTGGATCAGCTTTGCGCTTTTGGGGGCATGTTTACCATCACAACCTGAGCCTGCACCCCAACTGAACAGCCCTGAACGGCCGGCTCGACCCCCATCGCCGCCCGTGACCGACGCCGGCATGCGAGTTCCTGAGGACGCAGGTGCTCCCGTCCAACTGACAGAGATCAACCCCGCTGAGGGACCGAGCTTGGGTGGAACACGTGTCCAACTACGGGGTGAGGGGCTCGCCGCTGATAGTCAGGTTTTCATCGGCGGCGAACCTGTCCTTGATATGTTGCTCCGGAATCAGCGTATCATCACATTTCGAACGCCGCCTGGTCACCCCGGTCCGACCACGCTTCGGGTGATCAACAGCCTGGGTGAAGCGACCTTNGAAGATGCTTTNACCTACTTCGACAGCCTCCGAATCGAGACGGTCGAGCCCTCCATTGGGCCCCGAGCTGGCGGACTCGAAGTGGTCCTTAGAGGTGATGGATTTGACCGAAAGACAGCGGTTTTAATCGGGGGNCGATCNTTGGTCGATCCCGAGTTGGTCAGCGCTCAGGAAATTCGCGGNTTTGTTCCCCCGGCGANCGTTCCAGGCATCGTCGATTTAGAAGTGATCAAAGACTACGGTAGGCAGCGCCTNGCAAGGGCATNTACCTACCGNCCNGATCTNCAAGTTCAGGGGGTNGACCCTGAAGTNGTGNTGCCTGGNCAACCCGCTTACCTCACNNTCTTCGGTNTNGGATTNGAGCCCGGACTCGAAGTGCAGGTTGGAGCGCAAGAGTGTCTCGATGTTCGGGTGATGCGGGCGGANNTNGCCACCTGNACNCTGGCTGGACTCGAAGAGGTCGGCGCGTACCCGATTATTGTTCGGCAGCCAGGTGAAACGNATCGGTTATTGGGTGGCTTTCGTCGNCTCCAGCCTTTCGCCGGNCGGCAACTACAGGCCCTGAGTCCAACTCAAGCCCCNCCCAGCGGAGGGCAGGATGTGGTCCTTTATGGCTCAGGTTTTGATCAATCNCTTCGTCGACTGTCCTTNGGCGAGATTGAGGCTCCNCTTCTCTCNGTNCAACCGAACCAGTTGANAAGTCGTGTNCCTCCTCACNNGGCGGGNCAGGTNGCGNTTCAACTACTTTGGGATGACGGCCATACGTCCACACTGCCAGCAGCCTTTCANTACGTGGACGATTTATTCTTCGAAGCACTGGAGCCTGCCTCGGGTCCAAGNTCTGGGGGTCAGCAAGTCNTCTTGAACGGCCGTGGGCTTTGCCCTGAGTTGCAGGTNTATCTCGCCGGAAGAGCCCAACCCTTGGTGTCGGTCGCNGCNGACCAAGCCGTTTTTCAAACCTTGTCAGCGCCCGGTGGGGCTGCGGAACTTCGACTGGTTTGTCCCGACCAAACCTTGGTGGTTCCAGATGCGTTCCTATTTGAAGCGGAATTGGAGATTTACGGCCTCCATCCACGCCGCGGAGCGGTGGCAGGCGGGACATTGGTGAGCGTTGCGGGTCAGGGATTTTCAGATCCGACCTTCCAATTACAGTTGGGAGATCAGGATCTNTCGGTGGACGTTGTTTCCGACCAGGTTTTACGTTTTCGAACGCCTCCAGCGAGTCCAGGGTGGGTTGATCTTCGTGCGCAGCAACGGGGAGTTGAGGCAGGCCTCGATGCCGTTTTCGAATACTATGAGCCTGGTTTTCGATACGGGGGGACTCGTGGNGGTCAAGTTCGGGGNGCNGTGAATGTCACCGTCCTGAATCAATACACGAATCTAGGGCCTATCGANGGTGTCACGGTAGCCCTGGATAGTGTCGGTTCGCCCGGAAGGACCGCATTGACCGACTTGCGCGGGCANGTGACATTTTCGGAACTGGANNTGGAAGGACCCCAGACTGTAACCGCTTTCAAGTCGGGCTGTCAGCGTTCGGTGAGTGTTGTGGAGGTGGAGGCCGCCGATATTACCCTCTGGATGGCTTGNCCTCCACCGCCTCCTGATCCCAGTGAAGGAGGGGGAGGTGGTGCCCAGCCGCCGTCACAACCAGCCCGGCTCGCCGGTCGAATCACTGGCTTCTCAAAGGCGCTCTTCGATCCAGCGGTCTTGGGTCCTGANCAGAGAGCCGTCGCCAAGCTTTATCTGACNCAACGAACCCCCGATGGNGGCCGCCCTTGGCTGGGAGGGGCTGATGAGGTGTGGGGGGAAGGNGAGCGGTATGTGGTGACGGTGAATCCAGGCCGATACACGCTCATCGCCATTGCCGGTATCTGGGACGACAATGAAGGAAAGATCGTGCAGCAACTGCAAATGGGCATGCGGCGAAACATCACCGCCTTATCCGGTGAATACAAGGACGGGATGGACATCGATCTTGCCTATGGAATGGATCGTACCGTTCTGGTTCAGTTCGCTGCCAGGGCAGAACCGCTCGAGGGACAGGTCGGTCCGAACCGCTATCAAGTTCGAACCGTTTTGGATCTGGGTGGCGACGGTTACTTCCCACTCCAAAACAAGATTTCGCANAGAGCGCCGNTCCTCTTGCGCGGGNTNCCTGAAGCCCCTGGAGAGTTGTTCCGTTTTATCGGTGGGCTTGCCACGGGNCAAAGCGGAGCATCNCCGTCGAGTATCGTTCGAATTCGNGGGGGCGGACAACTCGCAGGGGGCATTACATTAGGCCCCCTCTTGCCTTTTCCTGAGTTTCAAGCGCCCGCCTTTAATGGACAGCAACTCGAGGATCACTTGCTGCGTTGGAAGTTACCTGAAGAGGGNGAGCGTCCCGATTACATCGAACTCGACCTGACGGGTCCAGGGGGCTCGAGTTGGATGATTTATGTTCATGGTGATCAGAGAAAAGTTCGCATTCCTCGNATGCTTGACGCCCGACGGCTTGGAGCCCCGGGTGAGCCAGGCGAATATCAGGTGAGCATGACGCTGATCTCCGCCCCAGGATTTGATCTCGATAATTTCAGCTTCCTCGAAACATGGGGCCGGGATCGTCGGGCATTCAGCCGGTCTCGAGTGCAGTTCACCCTTCCCTGAACAGGTCCTCGGCATGAAAATCCATCGAGGCAGGGCCAAGAGAGACAAGGACACGTCCGTCCGCCCGAATGGTTTCGACTCGCCCACGCCGACCTGTGAGTANACCTTTTCGAATACGAACCGAGTCGCCTGCCTGAAAGATCACAGAGGGTTGATTCAGAGCAGCCGTNTTGGCTTTCTCGGCGAGGCCNGCAAGNTCTCGATCCGGTGTCCAACCAAGGGCATCGCAAAGAGGTTTAAGTTCGTCGAGGTTGNCCTTGATGACTTGATCCGTGCACTCGGTCAGATCACGGCGCCACCAAAGGCAAAAACCTTTACCGAAGCGGTTGCCAAGCGGCGTATCGCCGCGGGCGNGNGGTGNCTCTGTATCCAGGCTGCANTGAGCATCTAAAGGATCGATCAATGGCTGCAATTTCTTCTGCTGCAGCAAGACTTCTAGGTTCGCACGATCTGCGCTGGCTTTGGCATGGATCAAAAGTCCCCAGGTGTAGCCAGCCTGATCGACTCGTACGAAACGAGTCATATGGTCGTGGAAGGCTAAAGTATCCAAGGCAAAGGGNCTGTTTANGTGAACCATTGGAGCCCCAAGNCGCCCATGATCGTTGGATACATGCATCGTGTAGAGCCACATTTCTTGCACCCGTCGCCCGTTGGATAAAGAGGGGGCATCATCAGTGGTCTGCCAGTCGCCGCCGAGCANTGTTCCCAGTTTTNTGAGTCGTTCCCTTAGCGTGCGACGCTCCGGCGTGTAGACCATCGATCGTTGCTTGTGGGGTTCGAATGCACTGATATCCTNTGGATNAGCGGACCACATCACGGTGTTCCTCCATCTCGCTCCAAGAGAACTTGAGGCAAAACCTGCTGGTATTGATCATAAAGCATCTCGACATCCTCGGCATAGCCGACTGCGGTTCGACCCTGGCAGGGACCATGGCGCGCCTTTAAGCCGTAGGCACTCTTGTTCAGCAGCGGCAGAGCGAGTGCAACCCCTTCCCACCATTTGTTTGGATCAAGCTGAAGTTGTCGAGCCAAGATCCGGGCATCGTCGACGTGTCCCGGTCCNACATTATATGCAGCCAGTGCCATCAAGCGTTGATCACTGTAGGAAGTTGCACTGCTGTAACGGTTGATCAGGCGGCGGAGGTAGCGTGCAGCAGCGGGAATGGCTTGGGCTGGATCGCTGGGNTCATCGACGCCGAGTTCCTTTGCAGTACCAGGCATCAACTGGACAGGCCCACGAGCGCCAGCGCTACTCACGGCGTGTCGGTTATGACCTGATTCTCTCAAGATGATGGCGCCGAGGAGATGCCAATCAAAGCCTTGAAGCCTTCCTGCTGCTTTGAGAATGGGNTCCCATGGGGTCATGANGCCTCCTAGGTCGGTTCGAACAAAGGGNCGAGAGCGCAGAATCATCCATTGNGGCTGGCTGTAGTACCGATACCTNAGGACCGGGTAGAGTTGTTGTTTTTGAATGTCTTTAAGGAAACTAGCGAGATCGACGAGGAGATCTTGATCCCGCGGNTGNAACCACCANGAGACAGGCCGTGACGTACCCCAGCCNTCTCGTATTTGGAGTTGCGGGTGCATCTTAATAAAGGCTTCAGCATAGCGTCTGGGTATGAGGATGCCTTGACTCTTTAGACGGCCCTCNTGGAAGGCTTTGAGAAANNCCCAAGTACTTTTCGGNCTNGGAACGATTTGCTGTTGGCAAGGTGGNACACAACGGCCGACCAGATCATCGGCTGCTGTGGAACCTTCCAAAGCAGCGATCGTGATCGGCGATTGTCCATTTCNCGACACAAGNACTGAATCACTATGTTCCATTGCGGGTCCAGCGATGAGACCGTCACTGGCTTCATCGGTGAGCGGTGTGCCAATCGCAGCGATTTCGACTCGACCCGTCTTTAGCCATTGCAGAGCCTCTTGTTCGTCTCGAGCCACTTCGACCTGCAGTCGCCGTTGCCAGCGTCGTGCGAGAATTTTCGAAAGGTCGAAAACAAACCCTCGAGGTCGCCCACGGTACACAAAGTAATCTGGAGCAGAAGCAATGAGAGCGACTTTTAGAAGTCGAGGGGGCTCCAGCGTATCGCTGACTGTAGGCGTCGTCGGGGCGAAATCTTTGGTTGGTGACTTGTCGGAAGGGGGTACGGTACAAGCGCTTGTCACCAGCATGGATACCAACAGGTACAATCGCCAAGTGAGAAGCCATTGCCGATGATGGATAAACAAGGCTACTGAGCCTTTATGATGTTTCGACCGGAGGGATTCCCAGTGAAATTTCACGGTGTCCTCCTATGCCTTTCCTTTTGCATGGCTTGTGTGACCGNACCCAAGGTCAACACGACCCCATCAGCGGATCAAGCCCAAGCATATGAAGANATGACGACGGCGGACTTGTTGGGTAAAGATAAACCCACCGTCGACGGTGTTACNGAGCCCCAGCGACCCTCTNAAGTGGACCCAGAGGTTCCTGTCGATCCTNCTCCTGTTGTCAACCNAACCACACAGAAGTGGTTANAAATTGCTCAGGTNAGTACACCGGAAGAGTTCAACGAGCGNCTGNAGGAGGGCGATGAAGACGAGATTCTGAGTTTGGTCGACCTTTCACTTCCTGAGCCAGCCAAAAGCTTACTTCAGTATCGTCAGGCNTTGATTCGACACCAACGTGGTNTACCGCCTGGTCCTGTGCCCACTCAAGCACCGACTCCAGAGTTTGAAACCCTTCACCAGCAGGTGCTCAATCTCCAACTACCGCCTAGTACNCGGCGAATTTGCCTTCTCCTTCCATTGGATAAAGGGGGGATGGGNACNAGTCTTCATGAGAATTTNTTACTCGGCTTGGGTGAGGANTANGACGATTGGGAGATCGATCTTCGGTCCAGCGAAAANCCAGAAGNAGCCATGGATGGCTTTGCNGCTGCAGGTTGTCCGCTTGTGATGACGGGACCNTACCTTTCTCGAATTGAGCGTGCGGCGCAGCGTGCAGCTTCTTTAGGTTTGCCCATGCTCTCGATGGGTCGAGACGAGACGCTGCCTGCGCAATCTCCGTGGATCTTTCAGGTGGGCTTACCNAATCGTCATCAGATTCGTGCATTGGTTGATGGNGCCATGANGCTGCGAGGTTATAAAAAGTTTGCCGTTTTGTTTCCCAGAAGCCGGGANGGTTGGCAGTCNGCTGAANTTTTTACGGAGCANGTGGANAGTGCTGGCGCAGAAGTTGTGTATCTTCANCCTTACGAAAAAGGTGAGCGNACNTTTACAACATTAGTGCAGTTGATGGTCGGTCGTGATGAATCCAGCCTGAACAGCCGGAGTGAGTTTCGNAAATGCGTCGGTGNAATCCCCAAAACAGCGAGGGGNTTGCGAAGAAAAAGAGCNTGGGAACGCTGCCGNGACCATACCCCCCCTGCCATTGATTTTGATGCGATCTTTATNCCAGATGACCTGAAGACTGTTCGTCAGTTGATGGCTTTCCTNGAGCAGTCCGANATGGTGGCNAGCTTGGATCCNAGGGCCTTGTGGAAAACNCGCAAAGCAACCTCGAATAAAGAACTTCAACCCACNCCNATTTTAGGNCTTCGTCAGTTGAATTCCAATCATCTGGCAAAGCGTACTCGGTTTGCGGTTGATGGGACTCTNTTTGTGGATGCATTTTATCCNCAAGGAAANGATCAGGAGTTGGCTGCCCAATACGCTCGAGCGCATTACAAGCGATACAAGCGTAAGCCGGGCCTTCTGGAAGCCACGGCTTTCGATNTGGGCCGATTGGTGGCGGATCTGCTTCAAAAGACTGAATCATTGGATCGATATGAACTACGACAGTCCTTGACCACTCTGACCGGCTTTGCAGCGATGACTGGACCCTGGTCTATGGAACCCGATGGTCAAGTGTCTCGTCCTTTAAAGCTCCTTTCGATTCATCGCCGTCATATTCTGCTTGAGGAAGAGCGTTTGGTTGAGTTGGAAAAGGCCAAGAACAAAAAGCGCCGCCGTGGACGTTAGNTCTCTGTCTTTTCTTCGTCACATGGCAGATCGCCGTAGCCGATGACGAGTCGGTCCGANGGACTNTTTGCNAGCACATGTACTTCGGCAACGACCCAGCCTGAAGGTGCCGGTAGAGCCAGTATACCCTTGCTAACCCGCTCANTTTCGACCTCGAGGACAACCCCTATTCTGTCAGGGGAAAAATTGAATCGGCCCCGTTCTTCCGGCCAATCCAAAACCATGACCATCCCCGGTTGAGGNCTTTTTTCTCCTCGAGCATAGAAGGCATTTTTTCGCCGCATAAAGTGNAGAATNTTGCTGTANCGTCNAAAGAAATACGGTGCTTCTGGCGTGTTTGCGACNCCTCCNAGCTTTTTGTAACCCGCAGGGTGGCGATAGAAGTCCGACCTGAGTTCNGNTTGAAANCGAGNGCCCGCTGCATAGGCAGCGATATCGATGGCGGTCAAATCACCCTGGCGCCAGTCCCATTCCGGACCTACATGGGAACCTAAGAACATGCGTGCACGTTTCAGTAGCCGCTGNCGNGAACTTGCGTCTTCTTTGTCGCTCGTGAATAACTTGCCCACCTAAAGGAATGNCCTTTCTCCTTGAAACCCTTACTCGTCCAAATCAATCCAGTGATCGGTGATCTGGAAGGAAACGCGTCGAAGATTCGTCAAGCGCTTCGAGCGTTCCCNTCCTTCGACCTGGCTATCTTGCCGGAGCTAGCNCTGACAGGCTACCCACCACGGGACCTCTTGATTCAAGAGGGATTCGTTGATGCTTCTGCTGAACTCTGTAGTCAACTCGCTCGAGAGTTTGAATCCTCCGGTCCGATTTTAATCGGAGCACCGACGAGACGCAGCGGTCGATTGGCCAACTCGGCCTGGTTNCTCTTCGATGGCNTTGCACGNCCTGTACACGACAAGGTTCTTCTCCCTGTCTACGACGTCTTTGATGAAGGTCGGTATTTTGAGGGGGGCCGTGAAGTCACTGTGATTGAGATCNGGGGTCGCCGAATCGCTGTCACGATTTGCGAAGATCTTTGGGCTGGTGATGATTTGGACGAAGCCTTCCCTTACCGGCATCGGCCGATTCAACACCTTGAGGGTCAGTGTGATCTCATTGTGAATCTCTCAGCCAGCCCTTACCGCCGGGGTAAACCCCGACGNAGAAGGCAACTTCTNCAGNAGATTTCGAGGCGTCTNCAAGTGCCCGTCGCGATGGTGAACCAGGTGGGTGCAAATGATGAACTCATTTTTGATGGTGGCAGTTTGTATGTGCAGCCTGATGGTGCCGTTCAAACCCTCGCCCAGTTTGAGGCTGATATCGGCTATGGTGACACCTTTGAAGAAGACATTGAACCNCTTCTTTTAGACCNCCAAGCCCTCANCTTGGGCCTNTCCGACTATCTGAGGAAGTCGTCACTTGAGGGGGTGGTGTTGGGGGTAAGTGGGGGTATTGATTCCGCTCTTGTCGCTGAACTCGCTGTTGCTGCTTTGGGACCGGAACGGGTCTTGGGTTTGGCGATGCCGAGTCGTTTTTCAAGCGAGCGAAGTGTCCATGATGCGAGGGATTTGTGTGCTCGTCTCGGGATGANCTTGGAAGAGTTGAGTCTTCAAGCAGGTCATGAAACTCTATCAAAAACCCTCGGTNNGGTGGTCGATCCGAGTGGGCTCACCGATGAGAACCTCCAGGCTCGACTCCGTGGCGCTTTGGTGATGGGGGTTTCCAACAGCACCGGCGCCATGGCTTTAGCGACGGGCAACAAGAGTGAATTGGCTGTCGGTTACTGTACTTTATACGGTGATATGTGTGGAGGNCTTGCACCGATTGGAGATCTCTACAAGACGGCCGTCTACGANTTGTGCACCCTGATCAGTCCCGGTGACGAGGGGGTCATTCCTGCAAGTATTCAGCGGGCTGAACCCTCTGCTGAACTTCGTCCNGATCAAAANGATGAAGACAGTTTACCTCCTTATCGGGACCTTGACCGGCTTCTCTTTCAACTTGTGGAGAAGGGGCGGCATCCCCAGGCACTCATCGAGGANGGGGAAGTGCCCGAACTTGTGGAGCGGATTGCACATTTAGTCAAAGTGACCGAATTTAAGCGCTGGCANGCAGCNCCTGTACTGCGGGTCAGTCGTAAAGCCTTTGGAACAGGGCGTCGAATCCCACTGGTTTGGCGTCGTTGGGAGCGATGATGAAGAAAAATAAAAACGTTGTGGTCAAGTTGGACCAGTTGGTGACCCGAGGGGGCGACCAGGGTGAAACCTCACTCGTTGGCGGTCTCCGTGTCCCGAAAGATGATTTACGCATCGANGCCTATGGTACCGTCGATGAACTCAATTCGATTCTTGGTCTGTGTGTGCAGTGTCCCGATGCACCTGATGGGGCTTGGAAAGACCANTTGGCTCAGNTTCAGCATCGACTTTTCGATTTAGGTGCTGAGTTAGCTGATGCTCGGGACGGAGCGAGTGGGAGTTTATGCCAAGNCGATGTGGATCAACTTGAGGGGTGGATCGAGGAGGCATTGGGTCCTCTTGAGCCACTNACGAGCTTTCTNCTGCCGGGGGGTAGTTACGTCAGTGCACATCTGCATCAGGCTCGAACCGTTTGTCGTCGTGCGGAGCGATTGAGTGTGGGGCTTTCTCGACAGGCTGGGGTGAGAAGCATCCCATTGGTCTATTTAAATCGTCTCTCTGACCTGCTTTTTGCTCTGTCTCGATGGGTGCTNCACGCCGGTGGTCATGAAGCAGCNTTATGGGCGCCGAGACGGGTCAAAAGCTGACGGGTGCGCGCAANCGCAGAAGCGTGTAGACTAGGNCCGTTCGANAAGGTGTTAGCGCTTTGATATACAACCGATGGCTGGTCGTTTNGGCACTCGTTATGACGGGCGCATGTGCAGACTCTGAAACGAGTCAATGTTCGACATCTGCGGATTGTGCGTTCGGTGAGATCTGNCACAACGCNACGTGCATTGAAGACTTTAGCCGGCAGGGCGGTGGTGGTGGTGGTGGCGGAACAACTGTCCAGGATGGTGGTCCCANTCTTTGTCGNGTCACAGCCGATTGTCCCGATCATCAATATTGCTACCTTGGAACTGCCGAGTGTCGAGACCTGACNCCGCCNGGCTGTCGAACCGATGCGCAGTGCCGTGTGGGTGAGCGCTGCGAAATTGGCGAGGGCCGATCCATTGGTACCTGCTCNGGCGGNAGTAGCGGATGTCTCGGTGATGAAGATTGCGGTTCTGGTGAGCGCTGCGACGATGGTCAGTGCGTTCGTTTATCCGATGGATCATGTACCAGCCGGCAGGACTGTCCGGCGAGTTTGAGTTGTCAGGAGGGNCGATGTGTTCGCCTTCCAAGTCGCTTNGGCCNGGATTGCGATGAGGTTCANGAGTGCGGAAGTGGTGAAACCTGCCTTCGGGTCACAGAAACCGACTCGATTTGCACCCAAGCCTGTGGTCGGGGGGATGACTGCCCCTCCGGTTTCTTTTGCTACAACCTCGCTGGCGGTCGCGTGTGTATCGACGATCGTCTNTTGCAGCCNGCTGCGACAGCGAANCTCAGAACGGGCGANCGCTGTGTTCAGGAGAATGCAGCACAGGTCTGCCAGAGCCTGCTTTGTTTAGGGGAAATACAAACCACNTGCCGAAGTAACTGCTCTCGCGATAATCACTGTCAGGCNGGCCAGAGTTGCCATTTGTTTCAGGGGCTTCGAGATGACGGTTCTGCTTTTATGGTGGATCTGTGTGCTGAGCCCGGTGAATTTGGGGGTCGACCTGGTCGCAGTGGTCCCGGCTCGTTCTGCATGGGTCACGAAGAGTGTGTCAGCGGCGCATGCATCGAAAATGTGTGCCGCTCCCTGTGCTGCCACAGTGGTGATTGCCCCGGTGGTGAGATTTGCTCGCTCCAATCTTTTGCCTTGGATGTCGAAACGACTCGTCTGGCCACGCTGTGTTTGCCTCCTCAAGGGGGGACTGTTCCNGGTCGGGGGCAAGCTGGATCGCCGTGCCGACAACCGACCGATTGCCGAAGCGCCCGCTGTCTCGTAGCTGATGGTGAGGAGCAGGGATTTTGTCTCGATAGTTGCTGCGGTCATTCCGAATGCTCAGGAACCTCTGTNTGCCTGACCAACTTTTTGGAAGGACCGCCGGCGGCGCTTGTCAATCTCTGCCTCCCTTGATGAGGACGACCACCTAGGAGCGCAGCATGAAGCTTTCAGTTTATCTCCCTCTCGTTATGGTCTTTGGGGCCGGGATNTTTGTGGCCTGCAACGGCAGCGAAGATGGGGTGTCTACCTGTGGTCGCGACGCCGACTGCTCGAGCGGTTATCTGTGCTTTAANGGTTCCTGNATTGAGTCTGGTGATGAGGCAGATGCGGGTCCNGGAAATATCGACGGGGGAACTCAGGTNTCGTGCGGTGGTGACGGCGATTGTGCTGCTGACGAGATCTGCCGCGATGGNAGCTGCGTTATCGAGGTNCCTGAGTGCACGAGCGAGGCAGATTGCCGCGAGGGGCAACGATGTGAAGCGGGACGTTGTACCGGGGAGCCTAACGATGGTCGTTGTCGTGGAGACAATGACTGTACTGGTGATCAAATCTGCGTCGCTGGTNTTTGCGAGGANCCCAGTACTCCTGAGTGCCGNCAAGACACTGACTGTGCNGCTGGAGAACGCTGNTTTAATGGCGTTTGTGAGGCCGAAGGTGGTGGTGGCGACTGTCAGAGTGAGGCNGATTGCCCCATGGATAGCTTTTGCAACCGACGGGATGGAAGTTGTAACCCCTTNCCGCCGGGCGCTTGCCGTGACGATTCCGTTTGTGAGGGNACCTGTNACATCGCNGANGGGCGAACCATCGGACGTTGTGTCGATTGCACTTCCGATGCTGAGTGTCCTGCNCCACGTCAGTGCATTTCAGAGTCCTGTCGTATGCCAGAAGGGCAATGTGAAGGCGACGCCGATTGCCCAGGTGGTGGAACGTGCAATGNGGGACAATGTGAGGGGGGTGACGGAGCGTGCCGTGGCCAAGAGGATTGTCCTGCCGGCGAGTTCTGCAACCCGCAAACGGGTCAGTGTGTNGGCGGTGACGGTGGCGGNGGCGGATTNCCACCNGGCGTNGGCGTNCCTCAGTGCAACGATAACTCCGATTGTGCCGCAGACCAGCAATGCTTGCAGTTAGCGGGTCAAAGCATTTGTTTGCCCCGATGTGACCCCAACGACATCATTCGCGGAAACCTGATTTGTCTTCTGGCTGGTGGGGGTTTGTGCCAGCCCGATGGAACGTGTTCGGCGCCTTAAGGTTTTAGTTGGGGCAGATGAAGACACCAGGACGCCTTGGTTTGACTGAGGCTGATGGGGAATCGCATTCCGCCGGTCACCATCACATCGACCACCGCTGTCCCCTTGCCTCGACTCTGAGGTAGGGCTTGAAAGGCCGCGCCGGGACGGGGCTTTAAAGATTTTAGGCTACTGACAGGGTCGATCCCTTGTCGGCTTGAGAGTGACGCAAGCAGCGACTGATCTCGAGGACAGAGAAGTTGGTGAGCCTGTTTGCCTTCCGAGCGACTGAGATGGGTAAGAAAGGCCATAACGACGGCTTCTGGTGGGGAGTCTGTGCTCTCGCATGCCACCATGAGTAGACCGACGAGTAAATATAATCTCAACGTGAAGACGATGACTTTTGAGGCCCCAAAAGAAGTGCTGGTAAAATAACGAGATCAGCGATGAGTGCGAGGCTGATCGTGATGACCGCCAAAACACCAAAGTCATGAAGTCCTCGAAAAGTGCTCGTGATTAAAACGGCAAAGCCCATTCCAAGCATGACCGTGGTAAAAATCACTGGCCTTCCCGCAAATCGAATCGTTTGCAGCATACCTTCTTCATCGCCTTGGCTTCGACTTCGTTCCTCCCGCCAACGAACAAGAAAATGAATCGAATCATCGACGACAATACCCATGCACATCGCAAAGGTAATTACGGTCGAGATCCGGAGATGTATTCCAACCAGAACCATGACGGCCATGGTCAAGACCAGTGGAATGACGTTGGGAACCATTGCTGCGAAACCAACTCGAGCGGATCGCATCAATAACCCCATGAGGAGCGTGATGAGCACAAAGGCGAAGAGGAGACTTTTGAGGAGGTCGGTGACCACGAAGTGGATGGCTTGATTGACGATTGTTGCTGATCCACCAATCTCTGCGGTCACTCCCTCAGGAAGCATTTTAAGCCGATCCTGAAGCCAGGGAACAATCCGACGCCATTGAGTGGAGCCCGAATCGTGTTTTAAACCATTGATTCGTAGCGTCGCTCGAGCGGTTTCTGCGTTGAGCGCCTCTTGTGGATCTTGATCAGCGGGCTCAAAGTCATCTTCCTCATCAAAACCGACGATTTCTTCATCTCCTTCGATACTGCTCTCGGGGCCTTTTTCCATGGCAGGAGGCCTTGGGTCGTACAGTAAGGGCGACAGGATAAGGTCCGCATCATCGGAGAGCTTCAAGGTGGCGAGCAAAGACGCTAATTGATCGTCTTTACTGGGGAGATCTTGCCGTGATCCTTGACGCCCCTCTTCCCAGTGACTGTGGAGCGCGGAGACGAGATCAGTGAGTGCGAAAGTGCTAATACCACTCTCTTTGGTTTCTAACTCGTCTTGTATTGCCGCCATCTCTTTGAGGGTTGCGGGCGACAAAATAAGATCTCGTGGTCCCTCCACCGTAATGGTGAAAGGCAGAACACCGGTCAGTTTGTCCTCAACGGTTTGAAGATTGGCTCTTGCGGGGTGATCATGGGGAAATTCTTCAAGGGCGCGCGAGAAGGGGGTGAGTTGACTGGCGGTCGCAAGCCCAATCAAAAGGGCGCTCAGGCTGACCACCATGATCATCGTTCGTCGCTGAAGAACCCACTTGGCGAGTTTGGGTAGCCATTCATCTTCAAGCCAACGACCCAGACCACTTCGTTGAGGTTTCCCCACCCCAATAATCAGCATCAGCGAGGGGATCATGACCATGGTGAAAATCCAAGTCACGCCCACTCCGATGGCCGCCCACAGGCCGAAGGATTTGATCATCTCCACTTTGGCGAGTCGCAAGGAGAGGAAGCCGATGAGAGTCGTGGCAGTCGTGAGTCCGCAAGCCAGGAGCATGGGCTTTAGGGTCGCCTTCATGGCCAGCCAGGAATCGCTCTCGACTTCCAGTTCCTCTTGATACCTAGCGACGATATGAATCCCATCACCAGCACCGATGACAAGAATCACGACGGTGATCGCAAAGTTTACCACATTGATCGCTTCGCCGACGAGAGCCATCAGACCAAGGCACCAAATGCAGCCAAAGAGCGTTGCGAGAAAGGGCAGCATCGCTGCCCTTAGGCTACCGAAAGCCAACACCAACAAGCCGAGCATAACAATGATGGTTATCGGCTGCAGTGTAATAAAGTCACCCCGTAAGGATTCAATGACTTCGTCTTGAATAAATGGAAGCCCTGAGAGGATCACATGGACATCATTGAGGGGGGCTTGCCACGCCTGAGTTACCGCTCGAATCGTCTCTAAATAGTCGAGGCGAGTTGAACCTTCGTGAATGCCGCAGACCAATTGAGCTCGGATGAGTAATGTATCTCCATCCGTGCTCAAAAGCTTCCCGGCAGTGAGGCGGTCCTTCAGCAGCCTCGCTTTGAAATCTTTGGCTTCCGGAGGTGCTCCATCGGCAGGCCAGGCCCGTTGAAGGACCGCTTGCTCTCCCTCGCCGTCCACGAGTTGAATTTGTCGAATACTCGCAAAACGCTCCAGAGCATGGGTCGGTTTTCCGTTCCATGTGGTTTCATTCTGACAGCTTGTACTTTCAGTGGCTTCTCGATCCACCGCTCGAATCGGAATTTGCTCCAGGCGTTGATGGAGATCTGCAAAGGCCTTCAAGCCTGTCGTGTCGAACCATCCTTGGGGTCGTTGGACGACCACCATAAACTCTCGATCGCTGGGGGGGAAAACCGCATCGGCTTGCCGGGCCCGTTCGATTTCTGGAGAGTCAGATTGAAAGAGCCTGTCGACGCTAAAATCGAAAGGAATACTGATTGCTGCGGGTAAAAATACGCCACCCGTCAGACCCATGAGCCCAAGGAGTAAGGCCCATGCGAGTCGACGAGGTCCAGGGTTACCGTTCGATAATTTTGAACTCAACGCGGCGGTTGGTGGCTCGAGCCTTCCGGCTCTTGCCCTTCACCAAGGGGCGTGTCTCACCGAAGCCGATGGCATCCAGTCGCTCTTCGTCAACGCCCTTGCTGATCAGATAGTTACGGACAGCATCAGCACGCTTTTGGCTTAGTCGTAAGTTGTAGGAATCACGACCCACATCGTCCGTATGACCCTCCACAAGGATCTTTTGGATTCGGTGGGTCACAATGGCATCCGCCACTTCATCGAGAATCGGGTGACTCACCTTTTTGATCTTCGCCTTACCGCTAGCAAACTGAATCTTTTGTGTGATTTTGATGGCCTCTTTCGTGACCTTAATCAGGGTGTACTTTTTGTCCGGACAGCCGTCGTCGTCATTCACTCCATTCATGATTTCTTTTTCAGTCGGGCAGCGGTCTTTTTCATCCGGTACGCCGTCTTGATCATTATCCCGCTCTGGACAGCCGTCTTCGTCCTGGAACTGGTCGATGTCTTCTTTGTCGTTTTTACATTGGTCTCGGTCATCGGGAATACCGTCACCATCGTTGTCCGGATCGGGGCATCCGTCCGTATCTTGGTAGCCATCCCGATCTTCTTGAACGTCCGGTCCAATCGCCCCATCCGATCCTGGGCAGTGGTCATCCGCATCGAGAACACCATCACTGTCATTGTCCCGATCAGGGCAGCCATCTGTTTCTTCAAACCCATCCCGATCTTCTGGGTCCGTAGGGCATTTGTCATCCGCATCAAGAATGCCATCGTTGTCTGAATCGGTGTCTTCTTTTTCCGGGCAACCATCCGTGTCCTGGTTGCCATCAAAGTCCTCCGGCTGTTCGGGGCACTTGTCTTCTTCATCGAGGAACCCATCACCATCCCGGTCGGGGGGTGGGCAGCCTTCATATTTTGATAACCCTGGAAGATCCGGACACTTGTCTTCGAGGTCGTTAATTCCGTCGTTGTCGCTGTCTTTCTTCTCCACGACAGCAGGCAGTTTTGGTTTTTTCGGTTTCGGAGCACATGGGCGAGATTCTTCCAGAGTTCGAATGGCAGCGACCCCTGCCGCTTTCGCTGCTTCTTGTGCTTTAAACCAGTTCCCCAAGCGAATTTCGAGGCGCGCAAAGTCGGCGTAAGCTTCCGCCTCTGCCAGTGTCTTCGGCGCACAGCGATCCGCGTTCATTTGTCGTGCCTGCTCAAGTCGTTCCTCATAAGCTTTTATCCGAGCGAGTAGTCTGCTGACTCCACCACCCGTATCGGCCCCTTGCATGGCCACAAGTTGAGCTGCTCTCCGGGTTTCAACCGCTCGACAAAGCCGTGGTTTCGGCCACAGGATACCCCGTTCAACTTCAGCGAGGAGTTGGGCTGACTCCCGGGCAAGGTCTTTGAGTCTCGGTCCGACGCTGTTGAGTTCGCGGGTTGCCAATTTCAGTCGGACGGAGACGGCAGCATCGCTGCTCTTTTCGTACTTTTTGGTGAGGTTATCGATGGTTTGTTGGAGTTGGCTCAACTCCTGACGGGCCTTACCGACAGCATCTACGCCTTGATCCATCTTACCGATGCTTACCCGGAGTACGGGAGGTAAACTGGCTGCTTTTTCCGTGTTTAACCGTATTTTTTTCCCTTCGAGTGTGATGACTCCTCGAAGGCGAGCAGCTTGATCTCGAAAGTCGTGCAAAGAGCACAGAGCTTCTTCCATTTGTTCGATGGGACGGAGATGATCCAGCACTTTGTCGACGGGGTCATCCACTTCGACGACGCCCGTTGCTCGATAGGGAGAGGGCATCGCACACGACCCCACGAGGAGCGTCGTTATTAGCAGTTTTCGGTGAGTCACCAACTGAGTCCTTCGCCCCCGCTATCGGCTGCTCCAACCGGCGTGCTTCTTATTTTTCGACGGGTGAGTTCNAGTGCTTTTTGTGCACGGCTGAGGGCNACCCCAGCGTAATTTGAGGCGTGTTGGTATTCACTCTTTCCGTCGAGACTCCGCGCTTTTTTAAGATAGATATTTGCGCTGTGGAACCAGTAGGGTGCGTAGGTTTGCGCGTTGAGGAGGCGCGCTTCTTCTAANGCAGCGTCTGCTTGNATGATGTTACTGGTTGCGATCACCGGCCCACAGCCCGCCAAGGAAAGCGCAAGGATAAAGCATCCGATGCGGCTCATTTCCATTCCCTCATAATTCGCCAATTCTGCCTGCCACAGGCACCCGGGTTGGCGCAATGGGGGAATCAGGGGTCCTGTGGNCCTTCTTCGACGACTAAACGTCCCTGACTGATCATGCCGAGNATACTGTCATGAATCGAGACANACCAAGTCCCTTGGCTGAAATCATTGTCCGGAATTTCGTAGCTTTCAATGTAATCAGGAAGGCGCCCATCGGCAGCTCGTGCAAATGTGCCTAGAACAAACCCCTGCTCATCTTCATTNAGCAAATAGACGGTTGCATTTGGCAGTGCATCCGCACCGTCGCCGAGTCGAAGTGGATCAAAGACCAACACGTTGCGGCTCGGGTTTCGCTGCACATTTTCAATCACAGCACGGGTACCGATCCGAATGTAGTTTCCGCCGAAACGTTGNTCCATNTCCGCCTGATAGAGAATGCAACGNTCACAGCCGCCACAGGAGGTCGGAGATCGTCCGCGAAAGCAAATAAACCGCTCGCCATCCCGACTGCATNGAGTTTCGCCGGTGCCGCATTGATCAAACTGACTCGAGCATGGTCCGCCCGGTGCACAGAAGCGACCGGAGAGAGGCGCATTCGGATCTTGCACGCAGGCNCTTTGATCGCCGCAATCTAAGTCATCGATGCAGGGCAACCCAACGGGGTCGATCTGCAGCGAGCATCCGCCACAGATATTAAGGGGATGGTCGCCAACGCAGAGGGTTGCATCTTGATCTGCATTGCAGACGATACTGCCACATTGGTACTCACCACACACAGAGCCGGGCATCCCCGCGCTGGTGTCGACTTCGCCGCATCCGCCACAAAGGTTCGCTTCATCATAGAAGCATTGAAGCGTACCATCTTGAGCACANAGAAAGGTCCCGCAACCTGTCTNGCCGCAGGAATCACCATAGCGACANCCTTCTTCAGGGCAATCAGGACCAAAGAGAACGGTTTGAGGGCCGCACAGAGGCGCTGCATCTTGCTGGCCAGCGTCTGCGATGCCTGCATCCCTGGCNGGGCCAGCTTCCGGCCAGCCGGCGTCGACAGGGCNCACCACGCCGGTGTCCTGACCTGGCTCCGGAGGGGGAGTGGGCAGACAGGCGACGTTNACCAGGGCGACAAGCCAAACGTAACGCAAAGGAACTCTCCANTAACGTNGGNACAGTACACGCAGAATNGCTACCGCGCTAGTTGTGGATAAGCAGGGTTCGAGTGGGTCAATTCGCTGGNATGACCACTTCATCAAGCCAATCGAGAGCTAACTGTCGAGCTTTTGTTTCTNGCTGGGTTCCNGTCTGAATCGACAGGATTCGGAGTCGNTGTTCNTCTGTCGCAAGATGACCGATCGCAAGCCAGAGTGCGACACGCCTGCTCTCGCTGGCTTCGTTTTGGCTGAGTTCATCCAGCCAATCGNTGACAACCGTNCTTGACCCCCTCTCGATCGCTGCGGCTAACGAGCCGGAGTTGCGGACCTTNTTTCGAGTTTGCGGTCCTTCTCGAACCGAGCGAACTGCGTCCCATGTGAGCCTGTAAGCGAGTCGTCGCTGTTGCCGCTTGGATGGCTTTTGTTCCAAGTCGACCCACGCCAAGCCTTCAGCCGCCCACAGAGCTCGCTTGCCTCGTTTGCCTCGCATTTCAACAATGACCTGAGCATAGCAACGCCAAGACCCTGGCGACGCTTTGCAGGCGACACGGGGTCTTCCGAGTACGAAATGAAGGGGTTTGNTCTCCTTGAGTTCGGTCACTTCAAGTTGTTGGTNCAGCCGATCTTGNAGNGAAATTGCTAAGGCCTTGGCGTCATCAAAGCCCTCACCAAGCCAAGGGGTTTCGGTCGGAACCCAGGGGCTCTTCTTCCAATCCGGTAAACTTCCGTGGCGTTGCAAGCGGAGTCGACTCTGGCTTTGCGCCACCGTGCACCCGTTCAGAACCACGACAACAGGCAAGATTCTTGCGAGGAATCGGGCTGTCTTTGACTTAAGAACGCCCATCATGTCTCGCTGTGGTCTGCTCTCTTTATTTCTGCTTGTGGTTGGCGTTCCGGTCAACCAAGCGGAGGGAATTCCACGTCCAGGAGATCGACCAAGAGATCCCATCACTGGACGACCGAGCTTCCCGAAGAAAGCGAAAGACCGAAGTCGATACGGCAACCTGTCCGTTCAGCAGGTGAATTATCGATTGCGTCGAATCGCAAAGACCAAGAGCATTCGAAAGCGATTAATCACCCATTCACACAACCTTTTAGGGGCTCATTACCGGGACGACCCGTTAGGGGAGGGCGCGCAAGGGTTAAGGGACCAGGATCCTCGATTGCAGATGTCACCGGTGGATTGTTTGACCTTTGTTGAAACCGTAATGGCCTTGAGTCTCTCTCAAAATCTCGATGAAGCAAGTCGTTGGATGGACCGGATTCGCTATCATGGTGAGAAAGTGAGCTACGCAGAGAGAAATCACTTCATGTTGGCCCAATGGCTGCCGAAACAGCATCGTTTGGGACTTTTGAGAGACATTACAGCCGCTGTCGCAGGAGCGACTCTGACTACAGTGACTCAAGATTACGACCGTTTGGATTGGGAAAGCGTACCTGCCTCAAAGCTTCCCCTCTATTTCGAACCCTCAATGGCTCCCCGAGGCCACCATAAGTTACCGGTTCTGCCCTGGTATGCCGTCAAAGATCGCGCACGGTCTATTCCCACAGGAACCTTGATGCTGCTGGTTCGTGAGCCACGAAAATACAATCCTGTGAGGATCTCTCATGTTGGAATTATCATTCAACCCAGAGAGGAGTCAGGTGTCACGGTCATTCGCCATGCCTCCCGGGAGGGCTGGGGCCGAGTGGTGGATCAAAAACTGGTGAGTTACGTGGAGTCACTCGCCACCAAGAGCCGTTGGCCTGCCCTTGGTATTAATCTTCAACTGCCACTCCAGGTCGGCGATTGAGTACGGTTTCGAGAATCGAGATTTAGCGATGTCCGTCGTGTTATCGAGGGGCTTTCACTGTCTTCGCATCGCCTTGAATCGACAGCGCCCTTTGACCGTGGCATGAACCCCTCAAGAGATGGGAACCACATGCGTTATCTGTTTGTTTTCAGCCTTTTGCCTCTGCTCACAGCCTGTCCAGAAGATGATATTTTAGGTCGTGGTGATGGCGGTCCTCCTCGGGTGATCGATGCGGGTCCGGCGCCCCACGAGTTACCGATCTACCCTGGCGATCAGTTTCGTTATCAAGGATTAATTGCCGTTACTCAGGGCTGTGCTGAGGGTCATGTCAATGATGCCTGTGAACGACAAGGGACGTGGTATCAGGACATCCTCGTGACGGAAAAGATTCCTGACAAACAGGATGGCGATTGTCCGATGGGAACATCTGCCCGGGAACTCAATGTTCGGGAAGAACTGGGTGGGGGGTCGGTGACCTATTGTATCCCAGAAAACTGGGACAATATTTTCCAGTTGGTCGCGGAGAACACGTGGGACTTATTTCGTGAGCATCCCGATATGAATCTGGTGGCGAATTCCTGGCTGGTCAATCTTGCGCCCTGGACCGAATCCAGAAAGGCACCCCACGATGGAGAACAGCGTTATCGGACCAACTTAGCGATGTTGCCGGAGCGGAACCCAACGCCTTACCCATGGGCTCTCGACTTGTCCAAATGGGAGGTTGTCAGTGGTCAGTTCGAATCTTTCATTCTGGAGCAGGATCCCAACGCTGACATCAACAAGGCGGAAGGTGGCGCTTACATGAAAGCGATCATGAACTATGATCGAGGGGCTCCTATTCGACACAAGATCGAGATCCTTTATCACGACAAAGGGTACCTCTGTAAGTTTGATGAAGAGATTGGTCCTCCGGGGGCACGGCCAGACGATATTCAGAAGTCCGAGGATGGCTCTATTCGTGCGTTTGTTCACTTAAAAGCTGATGCCGAGACCAATCCTGACTGCGAGGGCGGCGTGTGCGTGAATGGTCGCATGGATGGGCAAGCTTGTTCTCAAAAAGAAGACTGTGGCTGGGTTCGTCGTCGTCCTAAGTGCTGCAGTCCATTGGTTCCAAACTGTCGTTGAGCAACTCTTTGCCTCAAGGCCTTTTCAGTGTGAGTTGGGACCTTGATGGTACCTTTGCGGACACGTCTGTCGATTTAGCCCGAGCGTTGAATCAGACGCGCGCTGAAAAGGGCATGGGTGAATTACCGATTCTTGATGTCGCCCGTCATGTGGGTAAGGGCGCGAAGTGGTTGGTCCAGAATTGCTTAGATCCGGGCTTAGATCCCGACGAAATCGAAGCGACTGTTCAGCGGTTTTTGGCGTACTATCTTGTCGGCTGCAGTCAGATGACCAAGGCATATCCAGGGGTCATCGAATACAGTCGAGCGCTGCGAGCAGCAGGGATCAAGCAAGCACTTGCGACCAATAAACCACGACGATTTACGGAGCGGATTCTCAGTGATCTTGGTTGGAATTCACTGTTTGACAGCGTTCATTGTGGTGATGATGGACGCGCAAAACCCGATCCAGAAATGTTAAACCACTGCATCCAGTCCTTGGGGTCTCGAGCGGAACAACACCTTCACCTTGGCGATACCCCGACCGATGCAGCCGCCGCCAATGCAGCCGGTTGTTTGTTCCTCGGGGTGCGTTGGGGGATGGATGGAGGTGAGGGGCTAATGGCTGAAGGTGTGGAGCCCCTGTTTGCGAGTCTCGCTGAACTTGCAGCCCATATGGAGACACTTTGATGTCTCAAAATATCGTTGTGGTCGGCGCATCGGGATACACGGGGGCAGAAGCACTCCGTATCCTCGCCGCGCATCCAGACCTTACGGTGACAGGACTTTTCGGTCACCGCAGTGCCGGGCAGCTTTTAGTCGATCACTGGCCGCACCTTGCCGGATTGGATTTACCGAAAGAAATTGAGCCAGTGGATGTCGCAAGGATTGCCCAACGGGCGCAGTGGGCATTGCTGGCTTTGCCCCATGGTCAAAGCGCTAAGATCGCCGCAGATCTGATCGCTGCCGGAGTCCGTGTCTTGGACTTATCCGCTGACTTTCGTTTGGATAGAGAGCGGTATGAACGTCACTATGCTCAGCACCCCTGCCCGCAACATCTTGAGCATGCCGTTTATGGTTTACCCGAACTAGGGCAATGTCGTGAGAAGCTTTCAGGTGCCCGGTTGATTGCAGGGCCAGGTTGTTATCCAACCACGGTGACCCTTGCAGCCGCACCCTTGTATCAGGCGGGTGTTGTGATCCAGGGTTCGGTGTTGATCGCCGATTGCAAGTCGGGGGTCACAGGCGCAGGTATCCAGGCGAAACCGAACACTCACTTTTGCGCCGTTGCTGACACGATTCAGGCCTACAAGGTGGAGGGTCATCGGCATCAACCGGAGATCGCCAGAAATTTGTCGTGGCTCGTGGATTCTGATGTTCGGGTACGGTTTACACCGCATCTTTTGCCCGTTCGACGAGGGATCCTTGCGACCTGCTATGTGGCGACGACGGTTCGGGATGAGGCCCGTTTGCGTGAAATTACCGAGACCTTCTACGAGCAAAGCCCCTTTGTTCGCTTGTTACCAACGGGCCAGCAGCCCAGTTTGAATCGAGTTTCAGGAACGAATCGTGTCGAGGTTCAGATCGTTGCCGATTCGGACAATGAACTCGCCGTGATCACGTGCGCTCTTGATAACCTCTGTAAAGGCTCATCCGGTGGCGCAATCCAAGCCCTCAATGTGGCGCTTGGTTGTTCTGAGGCGAGCGGTTTAGATTCGCTGATCCCGGTCAGTCCATGATGGGGTTTTTAGCCTGACCGAGCATCGCCTCGGGGGTGATTTCAGAAAAAGTGAGTTCCGTTTCAGGATAGCGATAAGCCTGACCCCGAAAATTACGCAGAACGATGGACTCGCCATCCAGGTCGATGACATAGTTGGGACTGATCGGAACCTTTCCACCTCCTCCTGGGGTATCGACCACCAGTTGAGGCACCGCCATTCCGCTCATATGTCCATGCAGACCTCGGATGATTTCGAGGCCGGTCTTGAGGCTGGTGCGGAAGTGACTCACCCCCAAAGCGAGATCGCATTGATGAATATAATAAGGCTGCACACGCATTTGCAGGAGACGTCGATTCAACTGGCGCACCGTATCAACGGTGTCATTTACGTCTTTCATCAGCACCATTTGATTGTTGATGGGCGTTCCTGAAAGGGCGACTCGGTCGCAGGCATCCCATGCTTCATCACTGCACTCTTTGGGGTGATTAAAGTGTGTATTGAAGTAGATACTCAACTGACGGCTTTGGTAACTCTTCAAGAGATAGGCAAAGTCATCCGTGATCCTTTGCGGTAGGGTGACGAGATTACGACTTCCGATTCGACAATATTTTATGTGCGGTATTTTTGAGAGTTCTTCGAAGATTTCAGCCAGCCTTTTGTCCGCAAGAGACAGGGGGTCTCCACCGGAAATCACCACATCATGCACCTCAGGATGTTGTTGAATGTAGTCATAAATCTTTTGGTAGGAGCGCTTGTTTGTCATGCTTGCCGGGTCGCTGACCTTNCGTTTTCGAGTGCAGAAGCGNCAGTACATTGCGCAGTTGTGGTTGGTGTAGAAGAGCACTCGATCTGGGTAGCGATGGGTGAGNCCNGGTACGACCATGTCCGACTCTTCGCCGAGGGGNTCTTCTAAATCCCAAGGACTGATTTCTAACTCCTGAAGTTGAGGNACAGCTTGCAGGCGNATGGGGCACTTGGGGTCGAAAGGGTCCATGAGCGAGGCATAATAAGGTGTAATGCCGACGTGAAAAAGAGAGGCGGTTTTGTGGAATGCTTTCCGCTCGTCCGGGCTTAGTTCNATCCATTGGTCCAGTTGGTCGATTGTGCGGATTCTATGTCGCTGGTGCCAGCCCCATTGAGCCCATTCATCTTCCGACCAGTTTACGGTCTTTTTGANCGACCGCCCCTTGTACTGTGCGGTGGTCGAGGGATCGAAAGCACTTAAAGGCATGGCTGTGTCTCCCAACCCTTGAAGCGAGCGAATGGAGGTCGAATGATGACCTTCGCTTGTCNTTTGACCCACGATTTTCTTGGGCTGGTACCAAACGGATGTTTCGGGAACTTTCTAATGGGAATGGTGACCACCACCTGGAGTCAATTTGAGCAGTTGGGCAGGATTGACGCTGTGNTCACCTTCACGAAGTTCGAAATGGAGGTGAGGACCTGTGGATCGACCGGTCTGACCCACGGTGCCAAGCACTTGTCCTCTTTCGATCCACTGACCCACCTCAACCTTNATCTCNTCGAGGTGACCGTAGCGGGTTCGACGCCCGTCACTGTGNCGGATTTCGACGAGATTTCCGTAATTCCCCACAGGACCTGCTCGCATCACCCGNCCGGACAAGACGCCTTTCACAGGCGTCCCTAAGGGGGCAGCAAAGTCAATTCCGCTNTGGTGTCGCTGATGCCCATGAAAAGGGTCCGCTCGCATACCGTAGTCGCTGCTTACCCGGGTATATTCCACCGGTTGAACGGCTTGCTCCGTGGACTGATGTTGCAGTTGGCGAAGGATCGCGTCGGCAATACCAAAGTTGGTCCGGTTGGCGGCTAGATTGGCATACTCTGAGTGGAGCATGCCTTTGAACATTTGTCCGCCAAACCCCGAACTCATAATTCCCTCAGGGTCTTCTTCTGGCATTCGATCCAGCAGCATTTTTACGAAAATACCTTCGAAGGCCTCGGCGACCTCTTCTAGTTTTTGGGCATCACTTGTCTGGTTTTGTTGCTCTTTNAGCGAGCGNACACGGGCNTCATCCAGAGACTGCTGCGGTGACATCAGCAGTTTTGGATCGATTTTCATAACAGTTCAATCTCTGCGTCGAGAGCACCAGCAGCACGCATGGCCTGGAGGATTGCGATCAAGTCACGGGTGGTGACCCCGAGTGCGTTGAGGGCACTCACGACCTGACCGANGGTCGGNCCTGATTTGACCATGGCNAAGCCGCTNGATCCTTCTTTGACATCGACCTTGGTATTTTGCTGAGTCGCTGTCGTCCCTTCNGTGAAGGCTTGCGGTTGCACAATTTGTTCGTCTCCACTCACGCTCAACATCAAGCTGCCGTGGGAGATAGCGACCGTCTTGATTCGAACCCCATGCCCCATGACGACGGTGCCCGTTCTTTCGTTGAGGACGACGCGGGCTCGTTGGTCTGAAAGAACTTCAAGAGCCTCAATGCCTGCAACCAAGTCCACCGACCNATTCTTGTAGGGTTCGGGTATATTTACCTTCACTTGACCGGGATCCATNGCGTGAGCCGAAACGCTCCCTAGCGCTTCGTTGATGGCCCGTGCGATCCGTGCAGCAGTCGTAAAATCGGGGCGATTCAGGTGCAGTAAGAGGGGTTTGCCGGTTTCTAGTTGGCTCGGTGCCGGACGTTCCACCGTGGCTCCTGAGGGCACGCGTCCGGCGGTCGGGTGATTTTTTTGAACTTTGCCACCCCCTCCACCGAGNGAGAAACCTCCGACGCTAACGGGNCCTTGAGCCAGAGCATAGGTCTTTCCATCCGCGCCTTTCATNCGGGTCATCAACAGGGTTCCGCCCTGAAGACTTTTGGCGTTACCGATCGAGCTGACCTGNACATCGAGGTTGTTTCCTGCCTTNGCAAAAGGGGGAAGCTGTGAGGTGACCATCACAGCAGCCACATTCTTGACGCGNATCTCCCTTTCTTTGACCTGAACCCCCTGCCNCTGCATNAGTGCAGCNATGCTTTTAACCGTGAACCGAGCCGAGTCGTTGTCGCCTTGGCCATCCAGNCCAACAACCAAACCNTAACCCACGAGGTGGTTCGCCCTAAGTCCCTCAATCTTCACGAGTTCTTTAACTCTNGATGCGTGAGATGGAAGGGCCATAACCACGACGATTAAAAAGAGGAAAAGACGCATTATCTTTCCTTTCTAGAAAGGCCAAATCCAGTCGAGCGTGGTGGCAAGCCAGCCCTGTCGGTTCTTTGACGTAATNTTGCCTCTGCCTGAGAATTCCATCTCAGCTTCGGCGATTTTGGTGCTTTCGATCGTGTTTGCAGAATCGATGTCTTCAACTCGGATTAAGCCGGAGAGATAAAAATGGTGCTCCTCATCGTTGACGAGGAGCACTCGTCGGCCTTCGATTCGGAGGTTTCCACTGGGTTCTCGAGCGACGACCATCGCTGGNATCACAGCCTCGACCTTTGTGCTTCGATCCGAGGTACCCTTGCCTTGAAAGGTTCTCTTNGTCTCTGCGCCCACGAGGCTACCGGGTACGATTCGAGCATCCTCTGTATTGATTTGTTGCATGAGCCCCAAAAGGGCGGAGACAGCCGCTGATTCACTCACTTGTCGNTCGAGTTTTGTGTTGGCTCGACCATCGGCCAAGCTGCTCTCCGAGATCTTTACGCTAAGAATATCACCGGGCCGCCGAGCTCGACGGTAGACGAACAAATCATCGCCATCGTCGGTAAANAAACTCCCCTTNCTTCGTTGAGCNGAATCTTTCGAGCTGTCCAATTGGACTGTTGGGAGTCGGTTCCAGTCTCTTTTTTTGGCGGCATAAGGTTCGATATGACGAACCATNCANCCCTGAACCAAGATCANACCCAGCANTGGCATCAGTCTTNGAACTTGAGATGTCATGGGGTGACCTCCACTAAACCGGGTGCTTTGACACGGCCTTGGACCCTTTTTCCGCTGCCTGCGTTCAGTACTGCAATTTGTTGGCCGACAATGCCGTTGGCCAATGCTTTACCCCGTGCTCGCAAGATCATACCCGCCTGACGCAACTCCAATTGGATGGGGTCACCTCGATGAACAATCACCGGTGGTTGCAATAGACTNGGCAAGAGAACAGCGCCCTGTGGCAGGGACCGTCGCAGCACTTGGTCATGAACAGCGAAAGGCCGGAGACGGAACCGGCGGGGAAGTAAGTCGAGACTTCGATAGGTCTCCTGAACATCCGTTCGAGTCAGACGATGACCTCGATCCAGCGCTTCGGTGGTCACACGGACTTGAGCAGAACCGACCAAACGCACCTGAAGGATNCGCTTTTTTACAAGCCGTTTTCCTTTCATAATGTCCAAACGGACNCTGGTCCGAGCGGCGAGGCGTGCCCCNGGTGCCAGACGAACTCTTCCTGGGCGACTGCCCGGTGGCACTTCAAGGGTTTGGAGGTCGCCAACCGCTTCCACTCGCTCCAGCTTTAACCGCNTACCAAATTGGGCTTGAAGCTTCCTTTTGATGAANGCCAATTGTTGGGCTTCCGTGATGCTGCCGCTGGCACCGACNAGGGTTACGGCATCGGGAACTCGTATTCCTGGTAATCCNGACGCTCTGAGAAGCCGTCGGATATAGCGACCAGAGATTCGACGTTTTTTCCCNTGATCGGGTGCTTTACCGAGCCCAATGGTGCTGTACTGTCGAAGCAAGGCTCCTCGAACACCCTGGTCGTCCGGGATGAGGTCAGCAACGGTGACATCGCCAGCTTGAACAACGACCTGATTCGGGAGCGTGTTGGCCGCCAGAACGGTGAGCCCNAGGATAAAACTAATCATCATCGGAGTTGCACTGCGGAACGAAGCATCTCATCGCTGGCAGAGATGATTTTTGAGTTGGCTTCATAGGTTCGTTGACCGGTGATTAGGTTCACCATTTCATCCACAACACTGACATTGGCAGTTTCCAAAAATCCCTGAGCCAAGGTGCCGAGACCAGTGTCTCCAGGATTGCCCACNACGGCGGTTCCCGATGCATTGGTTTGNCTCAAAAGATTACGACCCAGAGCTCGAAGTCCCGACGGATTGATAAANTTTGCCAATTGGATTTGACCNACCTCGGTCGCTTGCGTTTGACCTGCCTGGGTCACGCTGACGATGCCGTCGGCGGAGATGTTCATGCTTAGGGTGTCGGGGGGCAAAACAATTTGGGGTTCAATGGGTAGCCCGTCGGGGTTCACGACGCGTCCTTGGGCGTCTCTGCCGAAGTTACCGGCCCGAGTGTATGCAATTTCCCCATTGGGTCGAGTCACTTGGAAGAACCCATTTCCTTCCACGGCGAGGTCGAGCACATTGGCTGTATTTTTCAAGCTACCCTGGGCGAAGTCCCGACTGGTTGCGACATGTCGTACGCCTAAGCCTGTCTGGATACCTGTTGGGCTTTCCACGCCTTGACCGGTNGCTTCGCCCGGCGCCTTGATGGTTTGATACAAGAGGTCCTGAAATTCAGCCCGTCCTCTTTTGAAACCCGTCGTGTTCACATTGGCAAGATTGTTCGAAGTAACATCCAGTTTGCGCTGTTGGGCATCCATGCCTGTCGAAGCGATGTGTAGACTGCGTAACATANGTTAGCTCTCCCTAGCTTNTGAGTTTAGAAGCGGCGCAGCAAGCCGATGGCTGCTGNGTCCATTTGTTTGTAGTGTTCGATNCCTTTGANTTGCGCCTGGAACCCTCGCTGCAAGGCGATCAGATCAACCATCGCGGCGACCGCATTAACGGTTGATTCTTCGACGTANCCTTGAGCGACTTCGACATCTTCCGCGGCTTCGAGTTCATCGGCTTCAAAGCGATTTCCACCGACGTGACGAAGTTTTTCAGGAGGAGCATATTCGAGTCGAAGTTGACCGATGAGGGCGTCGCCTGTTCGCAGCTCGCCGGTGGCTGTCACGGAGATACGAGCAGTCTCCGGTGGTACGGTGAGCGGCCCCCCCGATCCGAGGACCAGTAAACCATCGATCGTTGTTAACTGTCCGTCAGCCCGTTGGCGGAATCGACCATCGCGGGTGATGAGTTCTTGCCCATCGGCTCCTTCGACAACGAAATAAGCTTGCTTGCCGCGCAATGCTACATCCAGTTGGTTGCCTGTCGATCGAAGAGACCCTTGTTCTTCTCGAATGCGAGATTCATCGACTTTCACCATCGCTGTATCCCGGTTGACGACTCGGAGGCTCATATCCAAGGGGGCTTGCTCGACGATGTCATGTTGTTCACCGGGCAGGTGTTGCTTAAAGGAGACGGCGTGCCGTCGATAACCCACGGAGCCGAGGTTCGCTAAGTCGTTGGCCACATGATGCAGTCTTTTTTCTCGAGCGACTGCCCCTGACATTGAAGTCCAAATACCATCTGCCATCGGCTCGCCTCCTTCCGTTCACACGGGAAAGGGCAAACCATGTGCCAGCAGGCTGCTCGGCAGAATGGAAAAAATGTTTAGATACCCGCTCGGTATCCCATGTCATCCAACGTGCTTTGCGCCTCTTTTAGCGCATCTCTACGCCACTGCTCTTGTGCTTTATCCCGAAGGCTAAGAACGGATTCTTCTTCCCGTTTCGCTTGCATCATCGCTCCACTTGCCTGCTGCAGTTGCTTTTGGAGTTGAGCGACCTTTTGGGCTTGATCTTGGCGTTGGACTCTCAGACGACCAAGGTAGGCTTCTTCNNTGCGCTGCATTTGCGGATCGTGCACCGTAAACCCCTTTTGAAGACGTTCGTCCAATCGCCCGAGAGCATCCAGTCCAGCCAGAAGTTCCCGCTGACACGCGGCAAAANCNTGTTCTGCCTCCTGGCGATTTCGTGTCTTTANTTGGAGGAGGGCGCTNAATCGGAAGCGAAACCGCTTCACGCTGTTCCTANGCGTCGTTCGAGCATGCTTCTNAGTTTGCGGGTCGCTTCGCTNTGCAGTTGAGACACTCGACCCACAGTGACTCCGAGAACGTCGGCAATCTCCCGGTAGGTCAAGTCTTCCTGATAGTAGAGGGCGAGCAGCAGTTGAAGTCTTTCAGGCAGATGCCCAATCGACTCGGCGAGCATACCCTCAGCTTGCCGAGAAGCCACCTCCTCATGGATATCAGAGCTCGTGTTGAGAGAGGCTAGAATTGCTCCTCCGCTTCGGGAGCGTTCATCATCTCCACCGGTTTCGTCGTAGACGAGCCAACTGCTGTTCGCCTCGGCGCGGAGNTCTTCAACTTCGGCTGGTGTAATGGAGAGGGCTTGCGCNAGTTCGCTGGCATCAGCCTCTCGACCCAACTCAGATTTCAGCTGCTCTTGGGCTTGTCGCAGTGTGTTGATTCGGCCTCGATGGCGTCGGCTTAGATGATCTTTCTTCCGTAGATCATCGAGGATCGCTCCCTTAATTCTGTATTCAGCATAGGCATCAAAACGCTCTGATCGGCTGGCATCATAACGGTCNATCGCATCGATTAAACCAATCACTCCGACCTGTTCGAGATCGGCNAGGTCAACGACAGCAGGTAAACGACGGACAATGCGACGAGCCACTCGACGGACTAAGGGCATGAANTGTTCGATTCGCCGAGCCCGATCGGTGTCGGTTTGGGCAAATGCATAAGTACCGGTCATNCCGAGACTCCGTCTTCGGTCAGCTGTTCCCAAAATCTACCTTCTTGTCCCTCAGGAGCTTCCATCATGTCCAGTCGNTGTGCCAATTGAGCCAGACAGCGGGATGCCGGTGCCGAAGGAAAGCGTAAGACGACAGGCTCTTGACCCATGACTGCCTTCTGGACTGCCTGGTCGTAGTACACGTGACCAAGGAGTTGGATATCTACATCNAGGAAGCGCTCTGCAACACGCTCGAGTCGCTCGTGAACGACTTGCGCAGCACTGGACTGTCGAACCGAATTCACGAGGAGTTGGAAGCGCTGAATTTCCCGACGATTTCGAAGCACTTTGATGACAGCGTAGGCATCGGCTANGGCTGTAGGTTCGGGATTGACGACAACGACGACTTCATGGGCCCCACCGGCGAAGAAGATAACATTGGAACTGATGCCAGCACCCGTGTCCACCAACAACGTGTCGTAGCGGGATTTGAGTCGGTCGAGAGCGACCAAAAGCCTGCCTTTCTGGGCTTCGGTTAGAGTGGTAATCTCACTCATTCCCGAAGCGGCTGGAAGAACATCGACATCTTCGGGACCGTGCAGGATGATGTCGTCAATATCTCGATTGCCACTGACGACATCACCCAAGTGCCCGACCGGGGCTAAACCCAACAAGATGTCCACATTGGCAAGTCCGAGGTCTGCATCAAGGACGAGTACCTTGCGTCCTCGTCGGCTCATCTCAACAGCGAGGTTTGCAACGANATTTGATTTCCCGACGCCGCCCTTNCCACTGGTCACGGCAATGACTCGNGGNGCTTTGCCTNNCGCCCTCTTTTCTTCTCGTCGNCTGCTCGCTAACTGCTGCAGNTCCCGGAGTGTCTTTGCTTGATCGGAAGCGGTCATCAGGGGTTCCATTGNTCCAAAATCAAGCGAACAAGTCGCTCTGCTGTGGCGGGCTCGATATCTTCGGGGACCCGTTGCCCTGTGGTAAAGTAGGTCAAAGGNCGGCTCGTGCGAAGATGGGCATTAAGAATACTGCCATGACCNACGCACTCGTCCATCTTNGTGATGACGAGTTCCCGATAATCTAAGGGGGCAAAGGCTCGAGTTATTTCAGCCAGAGTTCTTGGGTTGGTGCCTGCTGCTAAACAAAGGACACGGTCGGTAGCNCGATGCCCATCAAGCAGATCACCAAGCTCNCCGAGAGCTCGTTCATCTTTCGGGTTTCNACCGGCACTGTCGATCAGAATTAGATCGCAGTTTGCNAGGGNNGCGATGGCTTTTCGTAGTTCTTCAACACTNCGGGCGACCTTGAGTTCCAGTCCCATGATCTCGCCGTAGGCAGCCAGTTGCTCAACCGCAGCAATTCGATAGGTGTCCAAGGTGACCAAGCCAACCTTGCGCCCAAACCGAATGGTGGCGTCGGCAGCGATCTTGGCNATCGTGGTCGTCTTCCCAACACCGGTCGGTCCGAGGAAGGCCGCNACCCGTTTGCCCGGTCGNCGGGAGAGGGGAGGAGCCAGTTGGATTNTCTGNAGCAAATCCCGAGCAAGTGCTCGCCGTAATCCTTGGTGATCATCGGGCTCGAAGCCCTCAAGATTNCTTACCATTTCTTCCGCAAGGACATCCTCGACTCCNTTGTAGGTNAGAAGGGAGTAGAGTCGTGCTTGAGATGGGGAAAACCCCATACCACTTTGACATCGCACCTCAGCCAGGACGGCCCTCAGAAGATCTGTTGTNTCGCTCAATCCCTGGTCGAGATGCCGCCCCAGTTNATTGAGTTGCAGGCTTGTTCCATCATCTGCTGCGGGTTGGGGCGAAAGGGTCATTCGTTTGACCTCTCGACGCAGCGCCTTCAATTCTTCNGTGACTGAGTCAGNGACAGTCGNNGGCTTTGCCTTCGTTTGTTTTTTTGCTGTTGAAGGCATGCTTGNTGGTGTTGGGTCGGAACNTNGATAGGCGGAAGCGCCAAATCGTTGGTCTGCTTTTGGAAACAGTGGCGTGACATCTTTGGACTCGCCATCTTCATGAAGCCCGGCTCGTACCTCAAANTTTTCGTGTCGGCCGTCATCACATTGACGTGTTTCTAGNATGACCGCATCGGTACCGAGTTGCTCTCGCACTTGGCGCAGAGCTTCCTTGATGCTGCTTCCTGCAAAGGTCCTGATCTGCACTTANCGTGGCCTCTCAGTTCCCGATTGGAACTTCACCCACCACCTCTAAACGAAAGCGGGAAGGCACTTCTCGNTGGCTTAGAACCACCAGATTACTTAGGTGTCGGGCGACAAAATCTCGCAACGGTCGACGAATCTCGGCCGGTACGATCATGAGGGGTTGTCGTCCACTCAAAGCGAAACGCTCCATTTGATCCTGTAAAGTCTGGAGCAAGGTACGTGCCGTCTCTGGTTGCAGGCCGACATGGATTTCTGAGTCGATGGCAGTCAGTGATTCACGGATGGCTTGAGCTGCACCACCACTCAGAACGATACCATGGATGGTTCTTTCCTCGTCAGCGAGCTCCGTACAGATTGCGGGACCGAGTCGATAGCGAATGTATTCGGTGAGAATATCCGTATTTCTCGTCTCGGAGATTCGGTCAGCGAGCGTCTCGAGAATCGTCCGCATGTCACGAATGCTCACCTTTTCTCTTACTAAGTTTCGNAAAATACGAAGCAGTTCACCGTTCGTGAGTTTTGCCGGAACCAAATCATCGACCAGTTTAGGTGCGCCCTTCGCGGTGACTCGAAGAATATCGTCGAGTTCTTGACTACCAAGTAATTCGCTCACTTGGCTNGAAACCACTTCCGTTAAATGAGTGGCAATGACCGTTGAACTGTCCACGACGGTGTAGCCGTTGAGTTCGGCATCATCTCGNTTTGNCGCATCGATCCAAAGGGCATCAAGACCGAAGGCAGGTTCGACGGTGGCAATTCCTTCGATGGGCTCGATGACGTGACCGGGGTCCATCGCNAGAAACTTGCCATACATGCTCTCACCTTTAGCGACCTCCACTCCTTTGATGAGGATTCGATATTCGTTGGGTGGCAGTTCNACATTATCTCGAATATGGATCTGAGGAATGATGAGACCCAGTTGCAATGCGACCTGTTTTCGGACNGCCATGATNCGATCGAGGAGGTCNCCATCCCGACTCGCATCAACCAGTGGAATNAGTGGGTAGCTCACCTCTAATGCGATCATATCAACGGGGAGCATCCGCTCGAGCCGCTCCCTTTCGCTAAGGCCCTCCAGTTCTTTTGACTTTAAACTCTGAGCTTCAGCGCTNGCTGCTTCTTCTTCTTCATCGGACGCACGACGTGCCAGNAGAAACAAACCGGTTCCAAAAGCCANGAATGGCAGGGTTGGCATGCCTGGAATCAGTGCCATGCCAGCGACAACAGCCGAGACGACCCGAAGCTTTTGACCGCTCTGGAAGAGTTGACTCGTGAGTTCTTCGCTGACGAGNCCTTTGGANCCAGCCCGAGCGACAACAATACCTGCNGCGACAGAGATCAGCAGCGCGGGCATCTGACTGACCAATCCATCACCGATGGTTAAGACGGTGTAGTTTGTGGCTGCTGCAGCCAACGGCATCTCCCGTTGAGCAACACCNATGATCAGTCCAGCAACAATATTGATCGCCGTGATCATCAAACCAGCGATGGCATCACCACGGACAAANTTTGAAGCACCATCCATCGAGCCGTAGAAGTCTGCNTCNTGACGAATTTCTTCCCGGCGCTTTTTGGCNTCACGCTCATCGATGATTCCGGCGCCTAGATCGGCGTCGATNGCCATTTGTTTCCCTGGCATTGCATCGAGGGTNAAGCGGGCGGAAACCTCAGCGATTCGTCCGGCACCCTTNGTGATCACCATGAAGTTGATNATNATTAGNATGAGAAAGACGATGACCCCGACGACGTAATTGCCTCCAACGACAAAGGTGCCNAAGGTTGAAATGACCTGACCCGCAGCCTCAGTNCCCTCATGACCGTGCAACAAGATGAGTCGCGTCGTGCCAACATTAAGTGATAGGCGAAGCAGNGTTGTACCCAGNAGAAGAGCAGGAAAGACTGAAAAGTCTGAGGGGCGCTCGATGTAGAGCGTTCCCACGAGGATCACCATTGCGACGCTGATCGAGAGGGCGAGAAAAGTATCCATCACCATGGGTGGGATGGGTAAGATCATGAGCAGAACGATCAAAACCAAACCGACGGCGGTAACGATATTGCCACGGCCTGGGGNTTTTTTGAGTTCACTCATGAGTTCAAACGCTCTCGAATCTGTTGAATCCGGGTCAAGACTTCAGCCACAGCCTTCCAGAGACTTCGTGGCACCTGACCACCGACCTTCACTTTCGCATACAAAATCCGAGCCAGGTATCGGTTCTCAACGACTGANACGCCATGTTCTCGGGCTAACTCGCGGATTCGCTTCGCTAAGAGGTCTGCCCCTTTTGCCACCACGATTGGCGCTTCGTCTTCATCGGGTTGATAACGCAATGCGACNGCGAAATGNGTTGGGTTTGTGACNACAACATCGGCGCTCGGGACGGCNGCGCCAAGCCGTTGCGANGCCAAAGCCATGGCTTTNTCTCGGCGCTTCGATCGGACTTCGGGGGAGCCCTCTCGATTTTTAAACTCATCTTTGACCTCTTTAGGTGTCATTTTGAGGTCTTCGAGGTGTTTCCAGCGCTGATAAAAAATATCGCCAGCTCCAATGATTGCGAGNAGAGCAGCCAAGGCGAAAACCAGGACNAAACCCATNCTAGCCANCTCNGCTAAGCCNTNAGCNGGACTCATGAAGACGAGTGTTGGGAAGACCTCCCAGTANCCACTNATGACCAAGTAACCGACGAACCCAAGTCCAGNGACCTTTGCGATGCTCTTGGCGAATTCTGCAAAAGCTTTAACGCCGCCAAACATCTGTTTAAACTGATTTATTGGGTTCAGTTTTTTGATGTCAGGCTTAAGGGGTTCGAACGTAAGCAAACTACCAACCTGTGCAAAGGCGGACATTAAAACGAGACCACTACTCATCAGCATGATTGCGGCGAGGGGCAGNAGGACCAAGAGCATCAGATCATGACCTNCCCCGTTCATTGANCCATCGACAATCGCAATGCGGGAATAGGTAGAGCGCACGAGACCGATCAGTCCCTTTGCTAAAGGCTCCCCTAGAGAGAGGGCTGCTAACGCAGCGCCGAAAATCATGACGACGCTACCAACTTCTCGACTGAAAGGAATTTGGCCCTTCTGCCGTGCCTTGTTAATTTTATCGGGAGTTGCTGGCTCTGTTTTAGAGTCTTTGTCTTCCTCTTCAGCCACCCTTTATCCTCTCAATGAAAAAGTTCGGTNAGTCGCCCAAGGGTTTGCTCTAAAAAGGCATTGGTTAGATCAGGCAGGGATTGCATTTCTGCGCCAAGGACAAGGAATCCGGCAACCATAGTAATGGCATAGGCAATCTGAAAGATCTGCACCTGCGGAGCAACTCGGGCAAGCACTCCAAAGATGAGATAGATGAGCGTGACGCAGCCAATCACTGGAAGCGCNAANTTAATGCCGTTTCCGATTAANGAAATAGCGGCCTCNCGAGGACCCCAGAGCCAAATTTCNTAATGAGGTCTCCAGTGAAGGCTTCGAACCAAAAGNTCGAGAATAACNANATGAGCATTAAAGAGGAAAAGAAGAAGGATAGCNCCCCATTGCAAGCAGTCNGGACAGTGGATTGATTCGAGATCCTGATGACGGATCTACCACGGCTGCCATACCTAAACCCATATTGACACCGGCAACTTCGCCACCGAAGTGAAAACCGCCAACAGCGAGTTGAATAGCCAGGCCTANAACCACACCAATGAGAAACCCTCCAACCAACTCGACACCGATCTCGACGATGCCTGTCCCAATGATTGGAGCGGGGCTACTCATCTGTATTATCCAAGCGAGCCAAACGGCAAAAGCGCCGCGCATTCTAAGACCTGCACCCATTTGGGGTAGTGTGGGTAATAGTAGGATCAGGCCAACCATTCGGCTCAGAACTGCACCGAATCCCACGATCCATTCTGGTTGAAGAAAGATAAGATTCACGGTCCCGCCACGGGGCCGATAAGGTTGAAGGTTTCGGTCACATAGGTCACCATAATATCGAGGCTCCAAGGACCAATTAAAGCGGCTAAGCCTATGATTGCTGCTACTTTTGGAACAAACACGAGACTGGGCTCTTGGAGTTGGGTCAAGGTTTGAAATAAGCTCATCACCAAACCTACAACGAGACCAATGATAAGAAAGGGACCAGCAATCTCCATGGAGGCAATGATGGAGTTCGCAAGGATATTAATGACCATATCTGCTGACATTAGACATCCATTCCAAAGCTGCGGCCAAGATTAGAGACGATGAGATTCCACCCATCAGCCAACAAGAAAATAAGCACCTTGAAGGGTAGAGACACCATGACTGGAGGGAGCATCATCATACCCATACTCATGAGCAAGGTTGCCACAACCAGGTCGACTACAAGGAAAGGAAGAGCGACGAGGAAACCAATTTGAAATGCTAACTTGAGTTCGGACAGCATGAAGGCTGGTATCAGCAGGTGAATAGGTACGTCGTTCCTTGAAGCAGGGCGGTCATAGTTTGCCATGCTAAAGACGGTAATCAGTTCTTTTTGCCGGGTATGTATAAGAAGAAAGCGTCGAACCTCCGTGATCGTTACGCCCATGAGTTGCGTGTCATTAATTTGCTTGGCTTGATAAGGTTCGACTCCTTTCTCCCAAATCTGAGATACGGTCGGCGTCATAACAGCCGCTGTCAGAAATAAAGCGAGAGAGACCAAGACCTGATTCGGTGGAGACCCTTGGGTTCCGAGCGCTGTTCTCAAGAAAGAGAACACGATGATAATCCGTGTGAAACTCGTGACTGAGATCACGATGGCTGGTGCCAAAGATAATACCGTCAAGACACCCATGACCTTCAAGGCGTCGACGAAGTTACCGTCCCCCCCACCGAGTTGAAGGTTCAATTCGGGGAGGTTAATTGCTGGACTAGGGTCGATTTGAGCCCAAGCTAAGGAGGGAACCAGCAGCGTGATGATGGTCGATAGGGACCGCAGCATGTCTGGACTCAGCCAACCTTCATTCGTATTTCTGCAAGGCGCGCCTTCAGATCTTCGATTTCAGTGAAGGGCTGTGTGCGAGGAGGCGCTGCAGGCGATGGTTTGGTGGCCGCTGTTGCTTGTTGAACTGGTGCTGGTTGGGGTGTTTGAGGTGCATCGTGACGAACATGGGAGAGCCAGCTTTCAATACGTCGTCCAGGATCATCAGCAACCAAACGCCGCAGTCGACCGAGTTCGTCATCTTGAGTTGTACCTGTTGCTTCATCAAGACGAGTCAGAAGGCTGGGGCCCGCATCGGACAGACCAACGACCAGGACAGCGCCACCGACTTCCAACACAGCAATAGAGTTTTTAGGGTCGAGGCGGGCACGACTAATTACCTTCAAACCAAAGGCCTCTTCATGATCATCCTGTCGGCGTCGGTAGAACCAAAATCCAAGACACCCGAAAACCACGAGCGCTGCGCCGGCACCGATTCGCAACCATTGACCGAGTGAGCTTGGTGGTGGTGGTGCCAGGGGGTCTGTCGCTTCTGCAACTGTCCCATCCGGTGGTGTGCCTTGCTCATTTGCGATGGGCTTTCCACCGGCCGCCGCTGCAACAGCGGCCAGGGCGTTTGCGGTGGTTTGGCTTTCCTCGGCGTCCTTATTGTCTGTTTCGCTTGAATCTTTCGTCGATATTTTGACAGGTGGTAGATCGATCGGTTGGTAAGCGCTTTCAGGGGTTGAGTTCGAGTTTGGAGTGGTTCCAAGAAGAACATCGGCTAAATCTCGACTCGCGGTTGGGTCAACCATCCGTAAGTACCACACCCGGCGTCTTGCCAGGACTACGCCTTCATTTGCGACAGTCTTGGCATCTCGATTTAACTGAAGGGTGATCCGGCGCCCGCGCAGTTGGACTCCCCGGACCATGCCGATCGGCTCCCGCTGACCTGTGAGGTGAGCGGGGGCAGCCACCGGCAGTTTGATCGAAATGCGCCTGCCCTTGGGTACCACTGGAAGGCTTCGTCGCCCGACGGCATTTTTGAAAGTGAGCACCAGAGCGCTGCCTTTTTCCACCCGCACTAATTCGGCCTTCAGCAACTCTTGAGGTTGCGCCGCGAGCGCGAGGGCAAGCAGGGCGCTCATGGTAATTTTCCGAGGCCGGAAATTCGATCTGCAGCCGATAGAATTTCAACGATACGTACACCGTAGCGGTCGTTGACAACCACGGCTTCCCCCCGTGCGACCAGGCGGTTATTCAGAAGGATGTCGAGGGGCTCACCGCTGAGTTTGTCCAGATCGATGACAGATCCGGGAGCGAGGCCTAAGAGTTGCTGGATTGGCATCCGAGTGCGACCGAGTTGGACGCTGACCTCAAGGGGGATGTCCAGAATAAGGTCAATGCCTTCAGTCTGTGGCTCCATTGAGCCCTGTTGTTCTTCCTCCGTCATCGCTGACTCCTTCGGTTTCGAGGAGTTCGCCGACCATGAAGCCTACATGCTTCCGGTGAAGAACAGGGCGACCTTGCATCTTGGGAATGCCTTCGATCTCCATAACGAGAGGACTGTCGGCCGGTCGATCCAGCATGATCACCGATCCAGTCTCCAGTGAGAGAAGTTCTCTAATCGACATTTCCGCTTTGCCTAGATCCACCGCTCCATTGACGACAAACTCACCCATCTGTCGCTGCAAGGCTTGGGCCCATTCGTTACTCCGGTGATCTTGTTGGACTTGGATTCCGGCGGTGAGCTGCTTTTTATAAGGTTCTAAGGTCGTAAACGGGATGGCCAGGTGAATTTTACCTCTTAGACTGGGTAATTCAACATTGTAAGTCGTCACCACAACGATGTCTTCAGGTTGTACAATCGCTGCGTATTGGGGGCTCGATTCCGTCCGGATATATTCCAGATGAATCTTCATGAAGTTGTCCCAACTTTCGGACAGATCGCCGCCAAAAAGAGCCACGAGTTTTCGTACGAAGGTGAGCTCAATCGCTGTAAACGTGTGATTTTCAGGTCGGAGTTGACCCGAACCGTGCCCACCAAAGAAACCTTCGAGCATAGCATAGAGGATGCGAGCTTCCACAGCGAGAAGACAGACCCCCCACAGGGGTTCGAGTCGAACGAGATTCAAACAGGAAGGAACAGGTAGGTAATTGAGAAACTCACTCATTTTCATCGGGCCTGTACCGTCGTGATGAATTCGAACGGATCGTCGAATCATCCCTTCTAGGCTCTGACCGAATGCGACCCCTGTTCGTTCCGCCAGAGCCTCCAAGCTCGGCATTTGGAGTTTGGTGATCCGGTCGTCGGAGGTCAGATCACAAAGTTGAGCCTCACCACTTCCCTTTCGTCGTTCTGCTAAACTGGTGGCTTCACCGCCATCGCCGGTTTCCACTTCATCGGTTTTGATCGCAGAAAGGAGGGCTTCAACCTCATCCTGACTGAGAATCTGCTCTGCCATATCTTACTGCACGAGAAAGACGGGGAACACGACGGAACGAAACATGGGCCCGTTGGCGTACCGCTCCATATCGTTGTTGATACGAGCGAGCAGACGCTCAGCGATAAACTGACGGTTTTGTGACCCAACGGTCTCATCGACGGTTAGATCCGACAGGAAGTTGTTGATACGAGCTTTCACTGTTGCTTTGCGCGTGTCGGCGATGGAAAGAACATCTTCCGAGGACAACTCGAACTCGAAGCTTACCTTGAGGTATTTGTTTCCGTCCGGAACTCGCAGGTTAACGATCATGTCGTCGATAGCCCAAGGGGGCCCTATAGCGGATGAAGCTGGAGGTGGGGTTCCCGTTCCTGCTGTTTCAGTAGCGACCGGGGCAGCCGGCGTATTGCCGCCAGTTTTGATGATTCCAGTGGCGACCAGCGCAACGATAATGATCGCCAACATGTTGACGCCTAGCATCGCCATGATCATGCCGTTACCTGACTTGGGTTTTTCTTCTTCGATGTCCTCTTCTTCAGCCATCGCTCACTCCTTATTCACTGTATTGAGGCATGGTCAGTTTAATACGGACCTTACGTGGTTCATCAGCCTTTGGAGTATAAACACTCACCCGAGACCGTCCCACAGGAACGCCAGATTGCCGGCGAAGGTGCACCGCTACTTGACTCGACTTCTTACCAGCAGCCAGCCATTGACTTAACCCTGTACCCGTCGTTGGCATACTTACGACGGACCGAGCGCCCGACTCGACCATAGCGTCACTAATAAGTTGAAGTTTCGCTCGAGCCCGATCATCTAACTGGTCTCTGCCCGTTTTGGAGAAGAACTCTTCGTCTTCATCAAAGGACAATTCCAAACCATCATCAAGCACCCGGACCTCCACATCGTCCTGCATTTTGCGATTGGCTAAACGCTCTTCTAATTCCCGCCGAGTCGAATCGCTTTTTCCCCGGCCGATCGTTCGCAAGTATTGCGCCATCGAAGCCGTCAAGGTGGTCTCGAAGGTACGGAGGACCTTCACCGGTTCAATATCTTTCGGTTTTTCAATGCGGTCAGGATCTCCAGCTTCCATCACACCATCGCCCCCGGATAAGACATCCACATCGGTAATCTCTTTAAGCGCCTTCGAGTCGAGACTGCTCATGGAGAACAGCAGCACAAAGAAGGTAAGCATGAGAGTGAGTAGGTCGGAGAAAGTCAGCATCCATGCTGTTGGGTCTGCTCCATCGGGAGGTAGGATTTCCACTTCTTCCTTTGGCATTAGTCTGCGTTACCCCAAATGAGTTCAACTCGACGTCGCCGATGAAAGTCTCTCTTTGCATTGAATGTTGGGTCCGCCGCCAGCGTTGGGCTCATTTCCACGCCTCGTCCTTCGACAAAGAGCTTTTTTGGATCAACTCCAGCCGCATTGACCAAGTAATTACGCACCAAAAGGGCCCGACGAATACTGAGTTCCTGGTTACTAACACCCCGTCCTGGAGTTGTAGGGTCGGAGTATCCAGCAATCGTCACAGGCTGGCCTATATCACTGACGATCCGACCTATTTTATTGAGTTCTTTAAACATTCGAGGGTTCACCTGCGTGATGCCTGCGTGAAAGAGTAANTCATCTCGGAGCGCCACCGTGAANCTATCATCTCTTTCGAGAAATTCGATACCNGGGTCNAGGTCCTGNCGACTGAGAAANCTNCGATAGTTTTTGGCTTTNACNTGCTGCTTTTNAGCNGTNTTTTCGTGAACCNTNAGTATCTTTTTTGCNTCNATACTGTTGCCNCCCGAGAGGGGGCCGAAAGAACCATAAAGTGANGCTAAAGCCTTCTTNACNTTCAGGTTGTTGATGGTNGCGAGCGCATTCAGAACGATAAAGAAAGCCAGAACGATCATGCTGAGCGCNGTGAACATCACGGTGAAGCCGTCGACTTCATGGTCTGCATGTATTTGCTTTTTTTTCTTACCCATCGGTTTGGAGCCGTCGTTCTCTTGCGACCTGNTTATAACGCGAACGGAGGNCCATGAAAAAGCNCCANCCGTTTAAAGCGATTNGTTNGGCGATCACTCCTANTCGAACATANTCAANCGATCGCTCGGATCCAGGATCGCATTCACTTTTTTCTCCACAAGTCGTGGACTGTCGCNGTTGGCGATGCACAAGACGCCGTAGATCATGAGTTCTCGACTCTTCAGTTCTTCNTCACTNCGCATCTTNANTTTNGTGGCAAGTGGGGTAAACAACAGGTTCGCNAACAGGGCGCCGTAAAAGGTTGTCAGCAAGGCGATNGCCATGGCGGGTCCGATGGTCGAGGGGTCACTCATATTTTGCAGCATCTGCACCAGACCGATGAGTGTTCCAATCAAACCTAANGCGGGGGCAAATGTACCGCCGATCATCAGCAGATCGCTNCCTTCCTTGTGCCGCTTCTTTAAGTAGTCGAGGTCCGTCTCAAGAATCTCTTCGATCGCTTCCGGCGGGTACCCATCAATGGACATTTGTAAGCCATTGGCTAGAAAGGGGTCGGCGCTACTAATAGCCTTTTCAAGACCCAGAATACCTTCCCTTCTCGCTATTTGAGCATATTCGACCATGGATGCAGCTGAGGTGCCCAGGTCGTAGNTCGGCTGCTTGAATGCCTTTCCTGTGACGGNCATGATGCTCTTAAACTTGTCGAGACTGGTCGCTAAAAGCATTGCGCCGAAGGTCCCACCAAGCACGATCATGGCAGACGCGGCGTCGAGGAAGGCCATGCCACCGCCCATGGCGATGGAGCCAAAGACCAANCCAAAAGCGGTCACACCACCGATGAGGGTTGCTAGATCCAAGGCCTAAGGGTTCCTTCTCCTGCTTAGCCCTGTTAGCCCAGCCTAAGGGGTCTGGCGAATCTTGAAGGCGTAAAGTTTNTTNTCAGCACTGGTGAAGAAGAGTTCNTCCTCGAAAATAACGGGGTCTGACTCGATCTTATTACCTGTCCGATACTTCCAAAATACGCTGCCATCGGAGCGGTTGATAGCATACATATGATGGTCGTCTGTGCCGCTTCCAATGAAGACAAGGCTTTTGTAAATCACAGGACGGCCNCGGATCGGGCCCGTGGTCTGAAATTTCCAGCGATTCACNGGCTTTGCCTCGTCTTTCCCGGANCCTGATTTAAACGTNTTNACATCGACGGCATGCAGTGTGCCGTCGAGATCGCCAATGTAGAGATCATCTCCCTCGATNGCNGCTGAGGAGTTTACTTCGTTCGAAATCTCCTCATAACGACTGACGATCGCTCCNGTCTTCACGTCGAGTGCGTACACCTTTCCATGTTCGGGTACNTTGCCGCCAAGTCGACCGTTGCTACCGATGAAGACCATTCCGTTGTGCAGCACGGGCGTGGATGTGACNGTTCCTACCAAACGTGTNCGCCAGCGTAGCTTNCCGGTTTGCAGGTCGATGGCGTAGACGTGCCAGTCCATNTTCCCAAGGACGATGAGGTTTTCTTCTGGAACCACGAGGGGTGAGGAATAGGCAAAGTCCCCAGGAGGCCACTCCCACATTTGGGTTTCTTTGTCGCGGCAGGCGTTGTCTTTGCCGCACTTCAGGTCGACTTGCTTCTTGCTTGGTGGGTTCGGGGGAATAGGCTCTTGACTCTCCTGNTCCGTGCGCCANTTCCAGCAGTCGGGTGGGGCAGCACCGTTNCTGTCNGCNTCTGCTTTCGCTGTATCNCAGCGCTCAATCGCTTCNTTCAGCTTATCCGAGTCCCCTTGGTCTTCTTCCTTGAGCATCTTGGTTGCCCAGTGNGGNGTGTTGTCAAAGGCAACCTTCTTTTNNAGGTATTCCGCAACCACNGGTAGCGTCGGAGGTCCTGGAAGATCCTCTTCATCGGCGCCCGGGAAACGCCAGTTTCCTTTCCCTTCGTCGATGGTCATGTTGTACACNTGNCCGTCATAACTTGAGAAGATNACGTTGCCTTCGTGGGTCGTGGGNTCCGATTTGATTCGGGCGGATGTNGCATACTCCCATTTCGGTGTCCCTTTGGTGGTGACCGCATAGAAGTTTCCATTCGTGGAACCATACAACACGATATCCTTGTAGAACGTAGGGCCGCCCACGACATCCATGCCNTGCTTGTCGACCCGCCAGACATGTCCGCCNTTNCGATTGATCGCATCAAGTCCAACTTCCGTTCCGAAATAAACGCGGTCTTTCAACACGAGGGGTGTTGAAACGGAAGGAGCTTTCGATCGGTAGTCCCAACTCTTCGTAATGGGCGCGTTCTCGCAAGCCGTCGTGAGTAGAAGGGGGGCGGATAGAATCACCAAAAAGCGCTTCATCAACCTCGGTTCCTTTGTGTTTCTATTGTCGCCTGTCCTTATCACGCGCGAAACGCNTTTTGGTCAATGGGCGACAGGTTGTGTTCTTGTTCGAAGCGCGATGAGACGACCGGATTCGAACTTGAAATCGTCGTGAAGTGCATCCGGAATGCCTTCTCTGGCCTGCGGGTCTGTAATGGCCAGGTTGGCCAGACAGAGTCCAACACGCCGAAGGATTCGAGGTGCTTGATAAGGGTCATGAAAGAGATTCCAAAGTGNCTCGTGAGTTTCCTCTCCGGCAGCNTTTTCGAGAAGATCGATGCCCTCGAGGATCACATCGTCGTTCCGATCGTTGAGTGCAAGAATACCGGCCCTCCTGGCCGCTTCTCCGCCCAACTGCCGGAAGGCGCCAAGGAGGTCGACTTTNGCATCTCCGGCGCGATGGTCATCAACACGGCGCTCAAGAGCCGACATGATCAGGGTCTCGTAGTCAGCCCTTTTCATTGTCTTTTCGGCTGCTTCAAGCGCCTTGGATAGCCGTTCTTCGTTGAGTATCACTTGGCGNANTGCAGCGATCATATCCTCGTCATCACCGCGCTCGATCACTCGGTCTGCAAGCCAGTCCTTTTCCACCTCATCGTAATGAACAGAACTGGCGTTCACACCAAATCGACTCAGAAGTGCTTCGTAGGCCTCCGGAGTGCCGAGGTTCAAGAGTTTGATCATCGCTTCTTTACGGTTTTCATGTTGGCTGTAAGGCTCACGAACCTGCTTACGAAGTCGATCGACCTTGCTGCCGAAGAGTCCAAAAACCACGTCGCTTACACTCCTTGCTGTCGTCGCATAGGCAGACGGTGCCAGGCTGGCAAGTCATGACTCACAAGATTAGCGTATCAGGACTTGCCTTGGTCCGTTTGCAAATTTACGTCGACGAATGGAGGAGCGGACATGCCGGTGTTGATCGCATTGTGGGCGCTACCACTGTTGACCAGTAGTTATCAGTACACGGACAGTACGGGCACGATTCAGGTGGTCGAAAGCAAGGACGACGTACCGCCGCGTTACCGTCGCACCATGAAGGTCATCAGTGAAGAAAGCCATTCAGCTGCTGCCGTGCAGTTAGAGGCGAAATCTGATGAAGGTGCGGATGTCCAAGAGGTGATTGACGATGCGCTTGCGAAACAAAAAGCGACAGGCGACCGGATCATCACCTTTGAAGCCTTGGCGAAAAAGAAAGGCGAGAAGGCTCCGACGATTGAGGAAATTAAAGCTCGTGAAGGTAAGCAGCTTACAACGTCCTCAAAAGGGAACTCAGCACGTACCCAAAAAGAGGAAGCCCCTCCAGCGACTTGGACGGGCTATATACCTCTTCTCGCAGGCATTGCTTTAGCTTTTATCGGCGTGGTTAAACTGCGAGGCTTTATGCGTCTTACAAGCATTGGCTTGGGTCTTGTTTTGACCTTGTTCGGCTTCGCCCGAGCTTTTCCTGAGTCTTCAGCNGCCAAGCAATTGTCTGAGAAGGTCGATGAGATCGCAGAAACCACAGGGACTAAAAAGACACTTGAGTCTGCTCGGGAAACCATCTCCAAGCCCTTCAAGGCACCCCTTGAAGTCGTTGGAAAAACGAAGGATGCCATTCGAGAGGCAGAAGCGGCGCAAAAAGCCAAAATTCGTGCATTAGATCAGTTAACAGAAGATGATTAGTACCCGGTGAATCGAACACTCTTACTTCTATTGCTCAGCTTTGGCTGGGGGTGTTCGTGCGACGCAGACCGTCGATCACAGAAGACGAATGCAAAGGCTCGAGTTGGATCCAAAGTGGGNCCGACTGAGATCCAGGCGATTGCATCGGAACCGCTGGATCTGGCGAAGCTTCCGGGAGATCGGGACCTTTTTTCTCGATTGGTCTCGATGCCCTTTGAGGAAGCAAGACTTCGTTTGGCTCAGGCATTGGTNTGGCGAGGAGAAGCCCGTTTGAGNTTTACCGTGGCTGGAGGGCGATCTCTNAGTTTGTCTGAAGAGGCAGAAATTCAGGATGACCCGAAGAAAGATGCATTGGAGATTTTGGTCAAAAATGATGGTGGTTTTGCCCAGCGTATTATTCATTCCAATGGCATGATGTATCGTCGATACAGTCAAGGACAGTTCATTGCTCAGAGGGATCTCGATGGGCAACGATGGCAGTACGCCAATGAAGCTTATGGTATTGCTTCGATGGGACTTAACTTGGTGGGTCACCTTTTAAGCTTAGGGTCGCCAAAGAATCAGACGATCATGAACAGGCAAGCCCGTTGTTTTCCTTTTGAGGAAAGCAAAAATCCGATGCCCTTCACGACATCAAATCGACCCGGTCAGCGTCACGCNACGGATTTGAAGTCTTGGCGCCAAGGGCTCAAAATTGAGACGGTGACGGGATCGCTTTGCCTCGATGTTTCCAATGGAACCGTTTTGACCAGTCGTTTGAGTTTTCGAGCAGTTCGAGATGTGGATGGAGGTAAAGCAGCATTTCTTCAGCTTGAGATGAGTTCCGGTTTTGCAACCATTGGAGCACCAGCCCCCGTCATTCAGGCACCGGAATCGTACCTAGAGAGCTTGAAAAGGGCTCGTCGAGCGCGNCCAGCAACGGGTTTTCTCGATGGTGGTCCCATCAAAGCGACCCCNTCTCCTGACGCGGGATGAAGCCTCTCGTCATCAAGTTGGGATCTGCTCTTCTTAGCGATCCGGATGGTTGCTTTGACGGCACGATTCTCGACCCTCNCGCTGCCACGGTTTCCAATCGTTGGAAGGTTGGCCAGCCCACGCTGGTCGTCTCTTCAGGTGCGGTGGCTTTGGGGCGCTCCGCATTCTCCAATCAAACGGGGCCCTCCCTGGTTCGAAAGCAGGCATCAGCGGCCATCGGGCAGGCACAACTGATGAGTTGTTATCGAGAGGCTTTTGGTCCTTATGGTTTAAAACCTGCCCAGGTTTTNCTGACCCCAGCCGATCTCCGAAATCGAGAGCGATACCTACAAGCAAGCGGTGTTCTTCGTCTCCTCATGCAGAATAAGATCGTGCCTATTCTCAATGAGAATGACGTTGTCTCGGATGTTGCACTTCGTTTCGGTGATAACGACAGACTCGCCGTCGAGGCAGCAACCATGGTGGAAGCGGTTCAACTCATTCTNATGACGNTCGAAGATGGTGTCTACCAGACGGACCCGCGAACCGATCCCCAAGCCAAGCGTCTTNCGTTATTGGAGGTGATCGATGACGCGATGATCGACAGCATGGGGCCTCCAGGGCAGCTTGGCTGTGGTGGGATGGGNAGCAAGCTTCGATCGGCTCGTCGTGCNCAAGAGCAAGGGATTGATGTTGTGATCGCATCGGGNCGAGTTTTGGCTAATTGGCAGGCGATTCAACAGNAAAGNTCGTTCGGCACAGNAATCCCAGCACGGCCTCGGAAGCGGTCTGCTCGACGGGATTGGATTGCGAATACGTTGGAACCAAGAGGCACACTCGTTATCGACAAAGGGGCTCAATATGCCCTTGAAAAGGATGGAGCATCCTTGCTTGCNGTCGGTTTGTTGAACCATGCCGGTAACTTTCTTCGAGGTGATAGCGTCGCTTTGAAATCGGAGGACTCTNGTGTTGAAGTGGGTCGTGGGCTGATCCGACTCGACCGAGGGGCTCTGGATGAGGTATTACGAAGAGGTGAACACACGGATCAGATCCTGATTCATCGGGATGATCTNGTCTTGAGTGATCGCTAGGAGGCGCTATCGATATTACGGATCAAGCAAAGCAACTCGCCACGGAAGCAGATCAGATGAAGGGCGAAGAGATCAATCTGATCGATGTTCGCGGCCGTTGTCCTTACACCGATATTCTCTTGCTTGTTTCGGGGACCTCTGATCGGCATGTCAATGCTCTAGCTGAGCGCTTAGCGAAAGTTGCTTCTGGGCTGGGTCTGGAGCGTTTGGGCAAAGAGGGGGGNGAACAGGGNAACTGGGTCCTGCTCGACCTGGGGGATATTGTCGTTCACCTATTCTATCGTCCNGCGCGCATGTACTANGANATTGAATCGCTCTGGGCCGATGCTCCGCAACTCCCTTTTCAGGNGCCCTCACCTGCCGCTTGATCTGAGCTTCTCCCCGGCGCTTTTAACTCTCTTCGCCGAATCGCTCTTCAAACAGCTTTGCTACCGCAGTGAGAATCTCTTGCGANCGGTCACCTTCCACCTCAATTTCGATNGTCGTCGACTTTGGGGCAGAAAGGGTCAGTAGTTCCAAGATTGACTTTCCATTGACCTTGCGATCGCCGTATCGAATCCAGACATCGCCTTCTGCCTGGCTGAGTAATGCNACNAGGCGAGCCGCAGCACGGGCATGAAGTCCAAGTTGGTTGATCAATGTAAACTCTTGGGTCAATTTCATGGTTCGATCGCCGGGATTTCCCCCGTCCCAAATTCGTGTCTGTGGCGCTTCAGTGTNCCACTGGCATCGACGACCGCATGACGGCCTTTTTNGGCNATNGCTGGTGCGAGATCTGCCACATTTTNAAACTCACTTCGAAGTCCATCGAGGGCGAGTAGCATCGGTAGGTTNGCGCCTGAAACGACTTCGACTCGACCGGGGTCAAGTTGGGTCAGCGCTAAGTTGTGTGGTGTCCCACCAAAGAGGTCTGTTAAAATAAGNATTTGTTCCGCATTCATCCGTTGGAGTGTTTGTTCCAACGCTCCCATGTGCTCCTGTGGCGTTGCAGTGGCTTTGAGATCCAGAACATAAAAGCGTTCGAAGTCACGGNCAAGAATCCACCGAGTCGCTTCACTGAGGGCATGAGCAAGCGGGCTGTGAGTCATTAAAAGGACGGAGATCAAGGTNTTTCCCCATTGGCCGCATTGTCCCTAGCATGGACGGACCCGGCTCTAAAGGAGTTTGGGCGCTGGTGTTTCTCNGTGTCGCAGATCNACGTTGACTCCTCGATCCCTTAAAGCAACTGCNAGGGCTCTCGCTAATGTGACGGAGCGATGTTGGCCTCCNGTACANCCNAGGCCAACACACAAATGGGTTTTNCCTCGTTCTTCAAATGATTTGTGTTGCCAGATTAAAGATTCGGTGAACTCGCTGAGCCAGCGTTGGGCATCTGTTAAGTTCATGACGTAATTGTAAACGCTATCGTCGTGACCCGTTAGGTGCCGAAGGTTTAAATCATAGTAGGGGTTTAACAGGAACCTGAGGTCGGCACACACATCCAGGTAGGTCGGGATCCCGTATTTGAAGCCAAAACTGACGAGGGTCAGNCGAAGTCCGCTTTCGCGTTCCTGACCGAAAATTTGAGCCACCCACTCTTTGAGCTGGCTCGCAGTCATTCTGGTGGTATCCAGGCAATAACTNGCCACCTCNTTGAAGGGCTCCAGTCGCCCGGACTCNACTTCTAAGGCCTCTTTAAGCGTCTTTTCCTCATCGCTACCGGGGTGACGCCGCCTCGTCACCGAATAGCGACGAAGTAATTCAGCATCATTTGCGGTCAGAAAGACCAGGTCGAAATGACCGGCTTGATCCCCTTTGTGCAACCAATCAATAGACTCTAAATCTTGGATTCCGGTCGAATCGAGACCGATCGCCTTGGCGCCAGNAGGACTGGNNTTTCGAGCCCAGGANAACCAGCCTTCAACCAGCGGAACCGGNAGNTTATGCACGACTTGGTAGCCCAGNTCCTCCAGACGGTTTAGTACCGTGGACTTACCACTCCCACTCAGCCCAGCGACGACGACGAGCCGTTCTGGATTCATGGTGCAGTCTCCTTGCTTTCTCTCGTGTCTTCAGCGGGCTCGGTATGTTTTCTAGGCGTTACCGATCGGTTCATCACCGGCGGTATCGATCAAACCGAGCTTACCTTCCTCCATCCGATAAAGGACTTTGATGTGATGACTCTCTGCATCGACGAAAACCAAAAACTCGCGGTGCAACAAATCCATTTGCATAATGGCTTCTTCGGTCGTTAGCGGCTTGGCATCCACCAATGTGGTTCGAACCACTTCAGGTTGGTTTCGGTCGGAGACTTGGCCATCCACATCATCTGGCTGCTCAATCGTGTGCAATGCGACCTGTTGAGCAGTCGGGGGTTGGGTAAAGCGCCTTAGTTTACCCTGATAGCGGCCCAGTTGGCGTTCGATCTTTGCAATGGCTCGGTCGATGGAGTTGTACATGTCGGTAGAGGATTCTCGACCCCGCATATTGACCCCTCCCGATCGCAGTTTGATGTCGGCCATGTGGTTGTGACGCTCAACGCTGAGGATCACCTCGGCAGCGCTTTCTTTGGCCAGTTGTCTTTCAATTTTTCCGATGCGTTCGCTGGTGTAGCTTTTCAGCGCGTTGGTGGGCTCCATATGCCGGAAGGTGACTTGGACTTGCATCGATTCTCCTCTTTTATGGCCGGACGATCGGCCTGTTACCTTCGAACCCTGCGTTTACCTGCCGCAGGGATTCGGAGTTGTTCACGGTATTTGGCGACGGTTCGCCGAGCGATATCGATTCCTTCCGCCCGAAGGAGGCGGACCAAATCGGAATCGCTAAATGGTTTCGTGCAGTCTTCTCCAGTTACGATACTGCCGATTCGCTGGCGGACAGCTTCGGCGCTCACGTCCTCTCTACCGCCTAAACTTTGGATCCGAGCGGAGAAGAAATATTTGAGTTCATAGAGCCCTTGAGGGGTTTCTGCATATTTGTTGGATGTAACCCGGCTAACGGTTGATTCATGCATCCCAATGTCCTCTGCGACGTCCTTCAAGACGAGAGGTTTCAAGTGAGCCGGACCGCGCTCAAAAAAGTCCCGCTGGAACCGGAGCAGGCTCGAGACGACTTTTCGAATGGTTTGCTGGCGCTGTAGAATCGACTTTGTGACCCATTCTGCCCGCCGCAAGCGCTCGATGACATAGCTCTTTTCATCGCCTACCAGCCCCCCGCTTCGATAGGCTCTTTGATAGTATTGACTCACTCGTAAGCGGGGCATTCCATCCTCGTTGAGTTGGACAACCCATTCACCCCCTTGCTTTAAGATGCAAACGTCGGGGGTGATGAAAGGATTTCGTTCGGTCTCACTCGTTGTAAACGGACGCCCCGGACAGGGCTCAAGCATGCTGATAGCTTGCTTTGCTTCTTCGAGTTCCTCGACGGTGACTCGAGCACTTCGCGCCAGTTTCCGTAGATCGAGTGAACCAAGATCTGCCAGGTGATTTGTTACCAAACGCCAAGCTAAGCTGTCTTCTTGGCTCGATAGCTTGAGTTGCAAGAGTAAGCATTCTTGGAGGTCACGGGCACCGGCACCGATTGGATCCATAAGCATAATGCCTTGGCGGACGATTTCCGCTTGGTTTTCATCGATCCCTTCCGTTGCCACGAATGAAGTCCAGCCTTCGTAGCCCTCGGCAAAATAGCCCCGTTCATCGAGATTGCCGATAATTTCAACGCCCAAGGCGAACGCTGATGGATCGAGCGGTTGCATTCGAAGTTGCCAGACAAGGTGTTCAGAGAGCGTTTCTTCCCGAGTGAGCGTTTGATCATAACCCGGCAGATCGTCCTGACCCTTGGGGGCTGCAGGACGAAGGACGCGATCGTTTAAATCGACCCGATTCCAATCGATCTCCGGTTGGTTCTCTGTCGCCTCACTCCGCTCTTTGCTTGTTTCTGATATCGGTGATTTCTCTTGCAGAGCACCTTCGTAATTCGCCTCATCGAGAGAGACTTCCTCCGGTCGGTCTTCATCCCGTTCAAGTGTCGGATTTTCCTCCAACTCCTTTGAGATGAACTCGCTTAACTCAGCTCTATTGTACTGCAGTAGCTTTACAGCTTGTTGCAATTGCGGGGTCATCCGCAGTTGCTGGGATACCTTTAGGTTTTGCTGCAGGGAGGGATACACGTAAGTTGTCGAAGACCTCCACACACTATGATGGGGCCCGAGGGCGCCGATGGCAAGACCCTTGCCCCTAAATATCTTTTACTCGGGACCCAAATAGGCAGCCCGAACCAGCGGGTCAGAACTCACTGTTTCCGGGTCACCACTGATGAGGACTCGACCTTCATTTAAGATGGAGACCCTGTCGCAAATTGCGAAGGTTGCAGCCACTGCATGATCTGTGATCAGAACGGCGAGTCCGTCGTTCGCCAGCTTTTGTATTTCCTCTTGTAGCGATGCAACGGCAACAGGATCGACACCTGCGAAAGGTTCATCAAAGAGTAAGATTTTAGGTTTGACCATTAAGGCTCGACCGATCTCTGCTCGTCGGCGCTCACCGCCTGACAAGGTTTGATCAAAGGCATGCTCGACTCGATCGAGAGCCAGTTGAGCAATAAGCTCCTCCGCACGAGACTGGGCTTCTTTGCGCGGAATGCCGCCGAGAGATGCTGCGGCCAGTAGGTTTTCCCTGACACTCATACCCGGAAAAAGTGAGCACTCTTGAGCTAAGTAACCGAGACCCGCACGAGCGCGTTTATGGAGAGGCCAGTCCGAAACATCTTCTCCTGCCAACTCAATGCGACCCTGCTGCGGTCGAAGCAGCCCTGCAATGAGTCGAAAGGTGGTTGTTTTGCCGGCACCATTGGGACCGAGAAGTCCGACGGTTTCCCCTGCATTCAATGTAAGATCAACACCGTCAACCACTCTGCGATGGCCAAATTGCCGAACAAGCCCTTTGGCTGAAAGTAAGCTCAAGGACTCGTTTCCCGCCATTGTCCTTGGGCTCGTCCCTCTACAACGACTTCATCTTTATCAAGGAGAAAGATGACCCGTTCTCCTGCGAGTTTCGCAAGCCCCCTCGTCAGTTGAGCTTGACCTCTCAGTGTGACCCGAGCCTGATCTCGTTCGTAATCTGCCCGTTCCCCCGTTGCCTTTTCGACGTTCCGAGTGAACCGGACGGCACCAATACAGGACAGTCGAGAGATTTCGCCTTTGTCGTCAAAAATGACGGTCAGTTCTTTGCACTTTAGATGGGCATCGCCGCGGCGAACCTGGACTTTTCCTTTGCAGGTCGCCATCCGCATCGCCTGACCATAGCGGCACTGGTCTGCTGTGAACGTCACCGGCGGGGGAGGGACTGCAGGAGCGCTCAAGAGCCATGGGACCAACATGATCATTTAGGTCTCCTCTCGCGCATGAAGGAGATGATCACAGACCTCTCGAACGGCACCGTAACCTCCTTGGGCATCACAGACATAGTCGGCAACCTCCTTGACCACAGCATGGGCATTTGCTGGGACGCACGCGATGCCCGATTCCTTCAAAGCTGGAAGGTCGAGAAGATCATCACCCACATAGGCAACTTGGTCCGATGTGCACTCGTACTGAAAGCAGAGACGTTGCAGCGCTTGCGCTTTGTCGTGACAACCTTCGATGAGTTGATCGATGCCGAGTTCTTTGGCTCGTTGTTGCGTGGCAGCATCGGACCGACCCGTGATCCAGCATACTTTAATGCCCAAGCGACGAACCCGAACAATGCCTGATCCATCTCTGACAAAGAAGCGCTTAACGACCCCACCAGATCCGTCGATGAGGAGATGTCCATCGGTTAAGACGCCATCCACGTCCAGAGCGAGTAGAGCCACTTTTGACCAAGGAAGTTGTTTCATTTGAGACTCGTTAAGATGGCTGAACAGGAGGCCAAAAGTTGATCCAGGAGATCAAAGTTTAAGGCATTTGCGGCATCGGATAGAGCTCGTTCTGGATCAGGGTGTACTTCCGCAAATAAGCCATCGATACCGACGGCTGTCGCTGCTCTGGCTAGGGGCAAAGCGAGTCGTCGATCGCCACCTGTAACCCCTGAGGCACCCGCTGGGCGTTGGGCGGAATGTGTTGCATCAAAGATCAGAGGTGCTTGGGATCGAAGCTCGCTAAAGCCACGATAATCGACGATCAGATCACCGTAGCCAAAACAGCTTCCACGTTCGGTGACAAGCACCAGNTTATTNCCTGAATCTCGGACCTTTTGTATGGCGTTTCGCATGGCTTCAGGNGCGAGAAATTGACCCTTTTTTACGTTGANGATTTTACCCGTCACTGCTGCGGATTCCAGTAGATCTGTCTGCCGACACAGAAAAGCAGGGATCTGTAATATATCGACGACTTCAGCGACCACTTCACATTGGCTTGGTAAGTGGACATCGGTGAGCAACGGAAGTCCTGTCTGTCGACCGATCTGCGCAAGCCATTCTAATCCTTGGTCGAGTCCAGGCCCNCGAAAGCTATCCTTTCGGCTACGGTTTGCCTTGTCGAAACTCGCCTTAAAAACAGGGTTAAAGTGATGACGACGAGCGACTTCTGCAACGAATTCAGCGGTTCGNAGCGCGGTATCTAAGTCTTCGAGCACACAGTTTCCTGAGATCAGTAATGGGGGATTGTCGCCACCCACGTGATGCTCACCGATCCGGAGTGTCATGGAACAACCTGCTGGGCCGAGGCACCAATAAAGTCCCGAAAAAGTGGATGTGCTTCGCCGGGACGGCTTTTGAATTCCGGATGAAATTGGCAGGCGATAAACCAGGGGTGATCTTTGAGTTCGACGAGTTCAACCAAGCCCGTCTCTGGATTCACCCCCGAAACAACCAACCCAGAATCCTCCAGTTGACTCCGNTATTCGTCATTAAACTCAAATCGATGACGATGACGTTCGTCAATACGACTCGAACCATAAGAGGCAGCCGCGCGACTGCCCGGTTTAAGATCGCATGCGAAGGAGCCCAAGCGCATGGTNCCGCCCAAGTCTGCGACTTGCTTTTGAGCCTCCATTAAGTCGATCACNGGNTGGGGTGTTTCCGGTTGTAACTCTTTGCTTCCTGCATTCTTGAGCTTCGCCTTGTTCCGAGCGAATTCAACNACNGCAAGCTGCATTCCGAGACAGATTCCGAGGAAGGGTTTGTGTTGTTCTCGCGCATATTGAATGGCTCGAATTTTCCCCTCACTGCCTCGCTCGCCAAATCCGCCAGGAACGAGAATACCGTCGACATCGTCCAGTGGGCTCGGGTCCTTCTCGATCACACCCGCATCGAGATAGCGTAAATCCAAACTCACATCGTGGTGCATCCCTGCATGATTTAGAGCTTCATTGAGGCTCTTGTAACTCTCGATTAAGTCGACGTATTTGCCGACGACNCCGATGGTAACCTTGCCATTTGCGGGATCCGTGAAGCTTTTCACCACCTTCTGCCAGGTGTCGAGCCTTGGAGCAGCCGTCCANATGTTGAGGCGATCACAGATCAAAGAATCTAAACCTTGAGCATTCAGCACGAGGGGGAGTTCGTAAATACACCGAACATCGAAGGCACTGATCACGGCTCTTGCAGGAACGTTNCAGAAGTCTGAAATCTTNGATTTCAATTCCTCGGGAAGGGGTTGCTCGCTTCGAGCCAGGAGGACGTCTGCCTTGAGTCCGATGCTCAAAAGTTCCTTCACACTATGCTGNGTTGGTTTGGTTTTTAGTTCTCCCGCTGCGTTGATCCATGGGACGAGAGTGAGGTGGACGAGTACGGTGTCATCCGGGCCTTCTTCGTTACGGATCTGCCGAATCGCCTCCAAAAACGGTAGGCTTTCGATATCNCCGACCGTTCCACCAATTTCGACAATGCAGACATCGGCACCGCTTTCCTCTGCAGCATTGCGAATCCGTCTTTTGATCTCGTTNGTGATGTGGGGAATGACCTGAATCGTTTTACCGAGGTACTCTCCTCTTCGTTCTTTTGAAATGACCTCCCAGTAGATTCTCCCACTGGTNAGGTTATGGTCCTGGGTCATACGTGAGTGAGTGAATCGTTCGTAGTGTCCCAGATCCAAATCAGTCTCTGCACCATCATCTGTGACGAACACTTCACCATGTTGAAGGGGGCTCATCGTCCCCGGGTCTACATTCAGATAGGGGTCCATTTTCATGTTGGTCACCGTTAAGCCTCGGGCTTCCATCAATGCCCCAGTCGATGCAGCAGCGAGCCCCTTACCCAGACTGGAAACGACACCACCTGTGAAGAATAAGTATTTCGGACGGCGACTCATTTGGNTTTCCCCATCAGTCGGGCTCGTACTCGAGCCAGATCGGTTTCGGTATCAATACCTCTTACAGCAGCTTGTACGGAACGGACTGCGATGATCATGCCATGCTCGAGGAGCCGAAGTTGTTCCAAGCGCTCCAAGGACTCAAGGGGCGTTGGTGGTCGACTCAAAAAGGTTTCAAGAGCACTTCTTCGGTAGGCGTAAACGCCGAGGTGCCGAGAGGCAGCNCTTTNATAGGAGCCCGATTGATTGTTGAGCGCCCGTCGAAGGTCCTCTCGGTCGACACCCAGCGGAGCTCGGCTGAAGTAGATGGCTCTGTCCTTTTGGTCACAGACGACCTTAACGCAGTCCGGATCCATCAACTCGCCTCGCCCCAGAGGGGTACAAAGCGTGCTCACAGAGGCTCCTTTATCTTCCCTCAGCCCTTCGATGCAGCGTTGCAGGTGCTGGGGTTCTGTTTCCGGTTCATCACCTTGAAGGTTAACGACGATATCTCCAGGCCGATCCTGCAAAGCAGCACCGATTCGATCGCTTCCGCTGGGTAGGTCACTGGAGGTCATGACCGCCTCAGCACCCCATTTCTCTGCAATGGCGAAAATGTCGTTGTGATCCGTAGCTACCAGAACCTTGTCGATCGCTCGGCAGGCCTTCGCTGCAGAAATTGTGTGCGCTANGATTGGCTTTCCTGCCAAGGGAAGCAGAGGCTTGCCCGGGAGTCTTTCGGAGCCNTATCGGGCTGGGATTACAGCCACGACGAGGTCAGCCATNATTGAAGGGCTTATCCGTGTGCATGGTCGGCGCTACAGCGTGATGCTTCAGTCGTCAACTGCCAGCCAGACGTCCCCCAGACGTCGAGCGAGGCCATCCTCTGCAAGTTTGATAAGGTGGCTTTCGACGCTGAGCGCTGCGAGAGGCCAGACACTTGGGTTTGCGTCATCGTAAGCCATCGGCGTTAGNTGGTAAGCAGTCTTCGACGGATGGTTTCGAAGNGAGCGAAGGATTTTTTTCTCTCGTCTCAGCCGATGGTCTCTTAGNTCCCCAAGAACAATGGCTGCGTTGGCCAGAGGTTGCCCGTGGGCGGGTATCGCTAGTTGAGGCTTTAGATCAGCAAGTCTCTGCAATGAGTGAAGATAATGGGACATGTTGCCCTGGTTGGGTTCGATGAGAATCGTTCCTCGGCCTGCACACATATCGCCACAGATAAGGGTTTGTTCGACCTCGGAGTAGAAACAAAGGTGACCGCGGGCGTGACCCGGTGTTTCGAGTACCCTCCAGACACCGAATCGATCACCTTCCTGAAGATAACGCTCGATCGTCACAACACCACCGCCACTGGCACCCCCCGCGCTCAATCCCGATCCCGCACCAGACCGAAGATCTTCGTCGGTTGCTCGACTGGCAAGAATGGGGATCTTGAGGCGTTCAGCCAGCCATTGAGCAGCGCCTAAATGGTCATAGTGAAGATGGCTCAGGATCAAGCCCAATGGGGGACCATAGCGTTGAACCTTATCCTGGACGCACTGAAAGAGAAGCTTTCTTTCTTTCGGGTCAATAGGTGCAGGATCTACCANGTAAAACCCCGATGGAGTGGGGAGGAGAACACAATTGGTGTGAGTCGCTGGTGGCAAGGTTGCCGTCGCAAGAGGGAGGTAGAGGGCTTGCCCACCCATGCANAGGAAGTCACGAACTTCCATTGAGTTGTGGTTTCGGGGAGGACCGGGCTGTTCGACCGCCTCAAGAGCNTCAAGGACAGGGNGCGAAGCAATTTTGTGAGCTTTCTGCCATTGCTGACGAAAAGCAGTCGGCGAAAGCCATTGCCATGTCGCAACTTCTGGATTGGCANCGACTCGAGGTCGATCTCCGTCGATCTGGAGAAGAAAGAAAAAGGTATCGAATCCTGGTTCAGCATAAGTCGGCGTTTGCCAACGACCGAGCAAGCGCAGTGAAGTGAATGCCGTGTTGTCGAGGGCGATCCCAACCTCTTCTTCACATTCCCGAAGGGCCGCCTTTGCCGCTCTTTCCCGTTTTGAACCGTTTCCATCACTGGTTTCGACACCACCACCGGGAAAGCTCCAGTAACCGGGTTGAAAACGAAGGTGTTGAGCCCGCTGAATAACGAGTATTTCACCCTGATTTTCGAGCAGGAGAACACCCGCTANTNNTTTCATTAAGTTCCTGTAATTACTATAAAANNAAAAATAGTTCTAAAACAATTAAACCGGAGTTCCGTTCTCCGACCCGGAGGACCCTATAGTCTGGATCGGGACNAGGGCCCTAAAGTTTCTCCTGCGACGTGTCGTTGTTGGGGAGTGTATGTAGCCGATCCACGGATGGAAAGGGAACGAAGATGAGTATCGATTCCTTAAAAGGTGCGGGTATTGTTGGTCGGGTATTGCCCACCAGTGAGCCCAAAGAGGTTGTCAAATCGGCACCTCNAGCGGAGTCTGCAGCGACTGTCGATTTGCAAGCAAAGAAATANGAGCCTGTGATTGAAGCCAGTCGAGCCAAACTNAACCAAGCTGATGAGGCCCGATTGAGTGCGCTGAAAAAAGCAGTGGCGAACGGGACTTATCCGATCAACCCTGAGCAAATGGCTCGAGAGATGCTTGAAGANCGGGCTTTCTACGAAGGCTTGCAGGTCCGNCCGGACTCTGAAGAATGACTGTCGTCGAACGGATGAGAGACCTTCTTCAGCGNGAGCGAGCGGCGCTCCGAGCTGGNGATCCGGAGCAGATCCTCGCTTGCGCCTCAGAGAAAGAGGGCGTCTTGGTGGANCTCATCGATACGGAACTCAGTCAAGCAGAGGCACAGGAACTCGGCGATCTGAACCGTTTTAATGGTGAGTTGGCCCGCGGCGGCGCCTCTTTGTTGCGGGCCGTGCTCGGTCAAGATCGTTATGGACCCGACGCACAGGTTCGGGCACCGGCGCATTCTGTGATCGACCGACAAGCCTGAAGAACGTGGACTGATGAGTAACTTCCAGTCACTGTACGTGGGTCGGAACTCATTACGAGCCCATCGNACAGCNCTCGATGTCATCAGTCACAACATGGCGAATGCGGCGGTGCCGGGTTACAGTCGGCAGTTGGCTTACTATGACGATGCTCAGGCAAACAGCACNCCCCANGGATTTTTAGGNAATGGGGCTCAAATCGCTTCAGTTGGNCAGAATGCTCAGGTCATCTTGGAGCGGCGCTTAGATCAAGATACGAGCAGCTTCCATGAGGCGCGTGCAAGNTACGAATTTCTGACTCAGGTGGAGGTCGTNTANACNGATNCGAGTTTCGGTGTCGGGCCNGGNATCACAAGCTTTTTTAACGGCTGGCGTGAACTCAGTACGAACCCNGCTTCGATGGTGGCNCGCGAGGAGGTGATCGCTCGAGGAGAAGACATAGCGGACCGTTTCAATCGGGCGTCTGAACGNTTGGATTTNCTACGNCGNGACATGAACGGCGATCTCGCTGCAACNGCTGACCTTGTGACTCGTCTCGCCGAAAATATAGCGACGCTTAATCGGGAAATCCACGACGCAGAGGCCGGATCGGCAGTCGCTAATGACATGCGCGATGCCCGTCAAAANATGGTTCGAGAGATATCAGCAGCCATTCGAGTTCAAACCTTTACCGACGATGANGGCTACGTGCATGTNGTCATGGANCAGGGGCAGTCGCTTGTTTCTGGTCGTCGGTCCNGGAGCCTTTTTGCGGAAGCGCCACCTGCTGACCCCAACAATCCTCGAGACAGTGGTCTCTTCCGTATCATCTTTCGAGATGCAGATCAGACAGCACAAACACCTCTGCCAAAGGGCGCAGACGTTACCGACCAGATCAGTGGNGGTGAANTNGGCGGATTGATCGAGGCTCGAGACAANATTGTCGGTGCTGCCTNTGAGCGTCTCGATACGATGGTGGAAGAGTTTGTCGAAAAGATTAATCTCTTNCACAGTCAGCGTCCGGATCCAAACAATCCGGGCCCACCTCAAGGGGTGATTACTGCCTTTGATCGAGACGGGAACCAAGGAGGGGACTTTTTCGTCTTCGCCGATGCCAATGGTTCTCCAGCCCAACAAATTCGAGTCAATCCGACGGTGATCGAGAACGCAGCGCTGGTTGCTGCAGCGATCGATGCTAATGCGGCTCCTGGTGACAATAGAAATGCTCTGGCGATCGCCGAGTTGGAGTTTAAGGGCATTATCAACGGCGATGCCGTCGACGATTTTATCGGTGGGACTTCCACCCACGACAGTTGGGCTAATGAGATTCGAAGCTTGGGCGATGCAGCATCCCGTGCTCGTCGTGATCTGCAGCGAACAGAAACTCGTCGAGATCAGACCCAACAAGTTCGTGAAAGCATCAGTGGTGTGAACATGGATGAGGAACTGGCTGACTTGGTCCGTGTTCAGCGAGCCTTTGAAGCGGCTGCAAAAGTGGTGAAGACCGCCGATGAGACCTTACAGACCATCCTAAGTCTGAAGAGCTAGGAGTTTTCGTCATGCGCGTCTCAGAATACGGTAATTTTCGAGCTCGAGTCGCAGCCATGGGTGGTGCTCGTGAGGCCTTGGATACAACGCAGAAGCAGCTGGCCAGCGGTCATCGTTTCAGTCGACCTGGTGAGGACCCGGCCGCTATGTCTCGTTTGGTCCGTATCGAGCGTTATGAGGGGGATCTGGAGCGCTATCGTAGCAATATTCAGTTCGGTGAAGGTATGATCAACACTGCAAATGATGCTTATCAAGCGATCATTGCAGTTCTTAACGATGCGCGCACCACTGCCAACATGATGGCTGACTCCTTCCAAAATGGAGAGCGACAGTCGCAGGCCGAAACTGTTCAATCGATGCTCGATAGCTTGAAAGCCTTAGCGAATACCCAGTTCGATGGGCTCTTCGTGTTTGGTGGGCATCTCAATGCATCAGCGCCTTACATCGAGGACCCTGTTGCTCCTCAAAATATAGCGTTTATTGGTGACGATGGAGCGCTTGAGGTCGACGTCGCAGAAGGTAGTCGTGTTCGAATTAACCACAATGCAACTGTCGGCCTCAATGGTGGTAATGGTGGTGTCAATATCTTCGAACTCACAGAGCAACTTCGAGATTCGCTCGCTGCTGACGACCAAACTGCGATTCAAAATACATTGGATGAATGGGAACAAGCCATTGATCAGGTCACTCAGGCTCAGAGTGACTTGGGGGCAAACTTCAAGCGACTGCAGACTCACAAGCAAATCAATGCGGTCTTTAAAGTCGAGCTGGAGCGTACTCGTTCGTCATTGCAAGATACTGACTTTGCCGAAGCCGCTAGCGAGTTATCGCTACGCCAAACTGCATATGAGGCTAGCCTGGCATCCTCGGCTCGGGTACAGGGGCTCAGCCTACTCAACTACATGTGATCATTTGCAGCGTTGAGAGGCTGAGTAACTGAGGAGCCTGAATGCTCACACTGAGCCGTCGCGTAGGTGCCGCTATACGTATTGGCGATGATATTCGTATCGTCGTCACTGAAATTCGTGGAAGCAGCGTACGCCTAGGTATTGAGGCGCCTCGCCACTGCCAGGTCTTTCGTGAAGAGCTGTGGGTGAAAATACAAGAAGAGAACAGAGCAGCTGCGGAAGCGGCATTGAGCGCAGATTTGGATATTGATGCGCTGGGGGCTCTCGTTGAAGCGCGGCTACAAAAGGAGTCGAGTCCACATGGACAATCAGGAGAAGAAGATGACTGAAGCTGATCTCGTCGTCTTCACCAATCATCGACTTGGCGAAATTGAGGTCCGTCGGGATGTCTTACTGAACTTTCCCGTGGGGTTGCTTGGCTTTAGTCACTTACGTCAGTTCGCATTGGTCCCACACAAGGGTGGCGATTCCGCCTTTATGTGGCTTGTTCCGCTTGACGACGAAAACCTAGCATTCGTCGTCGTGAATCCTGACCTCTTTTTCGATGGATATTTGCCTCAGCCTACACCCGATCAACTCGCTATACTTCAGTCAGAACCTGACGAACCTTTAGGCGTCTTGGTTCTTGTAAGTTTCCACGATGGTAAGCCTACTGCCAACTTGGCGGCACCTTTGATCCTGGATCTGAACCATCGAAACGGCATCCAAGCGGTTTTACTCGACAAGAACCTCGAAACCCGTAAGCAGTTGTTTTAGTTATTTTATTTGGGTTTTTGAGCGTTTAGAGCGGGTGGGAAATAATAATAGTTTTAAACAGAATTTCTGAGTGATCCGTTGTCTGAATTGTCCGGCAAGGATGCTGGGCACTAACAGGACACGGATGTCCGCTTGGAGCGTGCGATGTCAGCCATCGTGCATCACAATTTGCCTGCCGGCTATGCTCGTCTCAACCTGGCGCAAGCAACCCAAACAGCTCAAGAGTCAATTCAGCGTTTATCCTCGGGATATCGGGTGAATCATCCAGGTGACGGCACAGCGGCTTATTCTATGAGCCAGCGCTTGAGCAGTGACGTGGGTATTTACGAGCAAGCACGGCGGAATTCGGAGACTGGCATGGCGTTGACTCGTGCCATTGAGTCATCGAATATTCAAATGCTGGATGTCCTCGATCGTATGAGGGAGTTATCGGTCGCTTCTGCGACAGATACGATGAATCAGGGGGACCGAGTCCAAGCGCAAGTAGAGTTTGGCGCCCTTCAAGAGGAGCTCAGCAGACTTGCAAATACGGTTCAAATCAACAACGTTCGAGGTTTGGCAACATCCGGAACACTTACTTTTCAAACGGGTATTCGGGAAGGCCAGCATAACCGTGTGGTCTTAACCATGTCGGATATGAGACCGAATCAGCTCTCTGTAGACCAGGGCGCCATCGATATTTTGACTCAAAGCAATGCCCAAAGTGGTATCGATCGGATCGAAGCAGCGATGCAAACACTGATCGATTATCGAACACGCGTCGGCTCACGGTACCGGGAGCTCCAGGTCGCGTTTGACGTGAACGTCCATCAGATGGAGAATCTAGGTCGGACGAGTGGCATCATTCGAGATACGGATTATGCCGAGGAGGCTGGGAGAATGGTACAAGCACAGGTTCGCCTGAAGGCGAGTGCAAGCATTCTGACTCAGGCCAACGAGATGGGCAGGCTCGCCCTCGAACTGCTTCGGAGGTAACCATGGGCATTAGCGTCGGCGGTTTGGCTAGTGGTATCGATACCAAGACTCTTATTCAGCAATTGATTTCGGTCGAGCGACAGCCACAACTGGCTGTTAAGCGTCGCCAGCTGGAAGCCGTGAATGCGGCTTCAGCGATCGGAGAACTCACTTCTCTGATGGCCACGGTTCAAGACAAAGCTCGAGAATTAGATTCTTCTGATGAGGTTTCGGTACTCTCTTCGACTTCTTCCGATGAGGCGGTTCTGACTGCAGACGTACTTGGTAACGCCCGCCCCGGTATCTTTGATATCACCGTAACAAGCTTGGCGACATCCCAGAAGGATCGTGTCAGGATTGGTGACTCGCTCACCACAGAAGTTGATTCTGGTGAATACAGCATTGATGTTGAAGGTGGCGAGGGAGCCGTATCATTTGAACTTGAAGCTGGGGCGTCTACACTTTCGGATCTCGTGACCGCCATCAACGCAGCAGATGCGGGTGTTGTCGCCACGACCATTTTCGATGGCAGCGACTACCATTTGTCAGTCACGGCTCGAGAGACCGGTAAGCGTGTCTCTTATGGTGGAAATTTCGCCAATTTAAACTTTACGACCACTGACAGTAGTAAAGCCGAGATTACCATCGATGGGCTGAAAGTGAGTCACGATGACAACATCATCGAAGACGTTGTGACAGGTGTTACGTTAAACCTAAGTGCGGTGAGCCCCAGTGTTGATGGCAAGCAGCAGTCCTTGACGCTTCAAATCGAAGAGGATGCGGATGCGACCGCTGAGAATGTGAAGGAACTCGTCGATGCGATGAACGCTTTGGCAGGAAAGGCAAAAAGCTTGTCAAGGAGTAGTGAGGATAGTGCTGGAGTTCTCGCCTTTGATTCGTCGGTTCGAATGATGCGGTCACGGCTGAGTGATGAGTTGGTTGTCCCTGTTCAGGGGGGCACTGGTAGTACTAATATTCTGAGTATGATTGGTATTGGTATGGATCGATATGGGTCCGTTACCTTCGATACGACGAGGTTCAAAGAAGCCCTTGCTGAGGATTTTGATGGGACCATTAGCCTAATCGCCAATTCTCAAGACGGTTTGGCCGCACGGATGAAGACGATGGCTGATGACTACAACCTCACGGATGGTGTCTTCACATTGCGTAAGTCGATGTACCAAAAACGCAGCACTGATTTGGGCAAGCGCGTCAACCGAATGGAAGAAAGAGTACTGGTGGTAGAGGAGCGTCTCAAGCGTCAGTTTGCCGCAATGGAACGGATGATGGCGGGCATGCAGCAGCAGCAGGGCGCCTTGGCAAGACTCTAGTGGAAGCGAAAGTTCATTGATACCGACACGTAAAAATAACCCGTATGCACAGGCAAGGGTCGACTCAGCAAGTCCAGAGCAAATTCTAATTATGCTCTACGATGCAGCGATTAAAGATATCCGGACTGCCCAGGAAGCCATTGCGGTGAATGATCGAGGGCAGAAAGCGAAATCTCTCGATCACGGGGTGAAGGTAGTCATGGAGTTAATTAACAGCCTGCGGCCTGACAAGGCTCCTGAGATTGCCGAAAACTTAAGACGACTTTACGACTTTATGATTGACCGGATGATTCAAGCCAACCTGAAGAATGATGCAGAACAACTCACTCCGGTGATGAAGGTTCTTGTTGAACTTCGGGAAGCCTGGGTTGAAGCCATCCGAATGCAGAGAGCAAATCGAAACTCAGGAGTTCTGGGCGCTTAGCCATAGTAACTCTTAGCAGTCACAAGGAGGTGACTGTGTAAAACCCAAGGAAGGGGACAACATGCCATCTGATCGAGGTACCTAGGACACGTCTCGCAATAAGCGATTCAAACGAAAAGTCCTGGATCGACTCAAGCCAACATCGTGATCGATCAGTTCCGCTGAAAGCGAACTGTCATGGGGAGAGTTTGTCCGGAAAATTAAAAAAAACAAGCAAAACCAATGTGTTATGCGCAATGCGACTGCGCAAAAAATCGATCGCAAGGAAGCGATCAAAAACGATTCAAGGAGGAATCATCATGGCTATCGTCGTTAGAACAAACGCTGCGTCTATCTTCTCGCAGCATCGCCTGGGCCGTACCAGTAACCAGCTTGGAAAAACCTTTCAGCGCTTGGCGAGTGGAGCTCGGATTAACTCAGCTGCAGATGATGCTGCCGGATTGGCCATCAGCACCTTACTCGAACATCGAATTCGTGGACAGGGAGCAGCTAAGCACAACGCTCAAGAGGGGATCTCTCTGATCCAAACACTTGAGGGTGGTGTGGAGCAGATTCGATCGATCCTTGACAGAATGCGTGAACTCGCTGTTCGAGCAGGTAACGTCACTTTGTCTCCTGCAGACCGGACCGCAAGTAATCTTGAATACACGCAGTTGGTCGCAGAAGTTGACCGAATTGCTCAGTCGACCACTTTCAACAATGGCGCGACCATCAATGCAAGTCTTTCGCTTCAATTCCAGGTGGGGTTCAGCAACCTCGCATCGCATCGGATTCAGGCGACCGTCGACTTTGCCATCAATGTTGCAAGTCTCGGCCTTACTTCGTCCATTAGTCAGGTAGCAGGTGCCCAAAACGCCCTTGCGGTAATTAGTACAGCCTTGTCGATGGTGAATCAGTACAGAAGCACACTCGGCGCCGTTCAGAACCGCTTGGAACGGGCGATCAGTAACTTAGAAGCAGACATTGAGAACGCCACGGCTTCCAATAGCCGGATTCGTGACGTCGATTTTGCTGAGGAAACCAGTCGTATGACTCGACTGCAGATCCTGACGCAGAGCGGCACGGCGGTTCTTGGTCAAGCCAATGCAGCGCCGCAGGCGGCGTTGGCACTTCTCGGGGGTTAACAGCTGATCCTGGGATGACCCAGAATTAGTCGAATGGATATGAGCAATGAGTAGTCGATTTTACAGACCGTCAGACCAAGGAGTCTCTGTCGTTAAACCGACAGACGCTCGGGTCCTCCATGATGGCAGGACCGGTCTGATTCAAACCTCCGGTGGTTTGTTGCCGAAGCAGCAGATTTATGCCCCGGATGGTTCTGGCAAGGAGGTGGCGCTCAACCAGAGCGGAAGCCTTGCGCCTGGGTCAAACATCGATCGATGGAACAGGGTGAAGGATCGAGATCCATTGGGATACCGACCCATGCCAAAAGAAGTAATTTCGCCAACGCTGGTATTGGATTTAGCGCAAAGTTTACGGAGCGATCCACCACCCTTTGGTGACGACAGGAGCAGTGCATCTCAAGGTGATTCACCGCCCCTTGTTCCCGATCGTTGTGCTGCCGAGCGTGGCTCTCCATCTGGAGACCTGAGCTGGCAGCGGTTCAACCGAGGCGATCCACCACCCTTTGGTGACGACAGGAGCAGTGTATCTCAAGGTGATTCACCGCCCCTTGT
>NZRT01000138.1 GCA_002696345.1 Myxococcales bacterium | reverse complement strand
CATATCCGCTCATCGTCACAGTCCGTATTGTCGAGGCACTCTTGCGCCGTACAGCGATTCTGCAGACAACGTTCACCCGAAGGACAATCGCTGGTCTGGCAGATCGGCTGACATTGGGTCTCGACGCACACCGCACCACTGGGACAGGGTAAGCTGTCTCGGCAAGTCAGTGCGACGCACCGACCTTCCTCGCATTGTTCATAGCCTTTGCAGTCACTGCAGGATGAGCTGCCATCGGGTGTTCCGGCATCGATGCTTGGATCTGCTTGCGGGCAGCCGACCAGCATGCCGATGACGAGAGCGAGCGGTCTCATGGTTCAAACCAGAGCGGCAGCCAGCGATCGTTGATTTGCAGCATGAAAGCGCCCTGGGTCGAGAAGGGTAAAATCCAGTCGTCACCATCTCGTACAGGTTGACCCTCGTGGGGCCCAGTGGGGCCAGTTTGGTAGGCGGCAAGCAGTTGCGGTGCATCTCCAAGCCAGGGCGCTGTGAGTCGGATGCGAGCTTGCTCAGACTCGAATTGTACGTTGATCCAGTCCGGTTCCACAATTTCGACCGGACCCGCACCGCCTAAGCAATCGTAGGGAACGATCGCGCCGCTGGGAAATCTGAATTCTCCACGGCCGAAGGGGGTAAAGATCCACGGGGAGGTGTTCATGAAGAGTTGTCCTTGGACATCCCAATTTCGGTACCGAGTCTCTCCTTCGGGCAAGACACCGTACCCTGTTCCAAAGGTAGGTACGACCCGAGGGCGGGGTATGAGAGTACATCGAGGGGAAACGGCGGGGCGGATGGGAACCTCGGCGTGATGTAAGAACAGTCCCTCGTTAGGAGCGGTCACAATATCTGCGAACCCGTCGTAATCTAAATCGAGCTTGACCGCGGAACGGCTGCTGTGAACGACCGCATCGCTCAGGGAGTCCACGTGACTTGGCATCGCGATGCCAAGTTCTTCGCTGTAGCTGGTGAAGCGAGCGCTTTCACCCTGGATAAGGATCGTGTCTTGATGGTCAGCGCCACCGATATCACCCGGGACAGGAACGATGCCTTGGCTCACGAAGAGGTCCTCACGCCCATCTCGATTCCAATCGTCGACGATGACCCCCCAACTGTAGATCCAGGTGCCGTTATGAATGCCGATCTGGACCCGTGCATCGGCCGAGTAGTCGACAGGTCTTTGATCCTCGAAGCGTACGAGACGGTTCGCTCCCCACTCGGAGATAAACAAATGATCTCCGACACCCTCGACGTGAAGGTGCCCGAGGCCCATAAAGCTTCCCCATGCATCATCACCGCGCGCAAAGCGTTGGCTGTTGAAGACGCAGAGATCGCTTAGGGGAGAACAACGCCACAAGATCGAGCCAGGGTTCAAGTCGTATGCGATCTGAATTGAGCCCCGTAGGGTGAAAGTATCGTTCATCACCGGGATATCGAGCAAGCCGTCATTATTGAAGTCGATGGCACCGAGCCCGAGGCTTGAGCCTTCATCATTGAGCAGGTACCAATTTTCCCGCGGTTCGGGCTCAAGTTGACCATCCTGTGTTTGCAAAAATAGGATATTTTCACGCATTTCCGGGTTGCGTTCGGTACGCGCTTCGGTTTGACAGCCAATGTACAGATCGATTCGGCCATCGTAGTTGAAATCGTGCGCCAGGGCAGCGCCGGCGAAACAGTAACCTCGTCGGTCGCTTCGAGGCAGCTTTCGCAAGAGATTAATCCGTTCTTCGACCGGATAAAACCGTTCCAGTATGACGGTTCCTTTGCCCATGATGAGCAGTTCATGAAACCCATCGCCCTCGAGGTCGATGGCGCTCGCATTACTTCGCTCTTCTAGGAAGGTGTCGTGGGGCTGGCAGAGACGCTCGACCGCCCGAAGTCTGGTCGTTCCCGGCGTTGATTGATTTTCATAGAGACAGGCTGGGGACCCATTCCCATCCAGTTGATTACTCGCAAGATAGAGGTCAAGGTCACCGTCCCGGTCGAAATCCAGCAGAGCAAGTCCTATTCCATAGCCATTGGTTTCGTAGCCATGATGGCTGGCAAAGGGTTCCGCAAAACGACGCTCAAAGAGAATGCCATGTTCTGCCGTAGGGCGACTTAAACACTGATTTTGAAAGCAGCGCTGGTCTGCCTCACAATCCCCATGATTCCAACAATCACCGACTGCACATCGACCAGAAACAAGACAACGCTCTCCTTCTGAACAGTCACTTTGTTGATCGCAGGCAGTGGGTTTGCATCCTTCACAACTGGGAAATGGGACGGCGACATCAATACCACCGTCAACGGCATCAGAGCCACCATCGATGGGGCTTGAGATTCCAGCATCGAGCAGAGCCGAAGTGCCAATGTCGTGCCGAGGAGCCTCCTGGGCACAGGCACAAATCATCGCGAAGATCAGGGGAGTTCGAACCATCGTGCGATCCATCGGCTGTCCAGTGCGACCATGAGGCTATGCTCGCCCGGTTGGGGAGCGAGAGCAAGGCGTGGTGCGGGAGAATGTTCTTCAATCCGGGTTTCTTGGTCGGAACGATAGGCGATCTTCACGGCACTCGGGGGCGCCAGCATCCATTGTAAATCCAGGTGGATTTCTCCGTCTTTGAGTTCCAGCCATTCGGGCTCTCGAAGCTCGACAGGCCCTGGTTGACCCGCACAATTAAAGTACGTTTCGTAGCCACTGGCAAACCGAAAACGACCCGTCTGCCAAGGGACGATGGGCCAAGGACTGGTTCCGAAGTAGAGTTGACCTGAGACATCCCATCGCCGCCAGGATGGGCTGTTTTGGTCTCGATAGGCATGCCCGATCCCAAAGGTGGGCACGTAGCGGTCGATGGGCTTTAGGGTACATCTTGGATGGTGTGATGGGAGTGGGACTTCGCTGTGAAACCTTGGTCTACCTTCAAATGCAGCGCCGATAATTTCCAAGTAGCCATCTTGATCAAGATCGGCTTTGACGGCGCCTCGGCTGGAGTAAAACCGTTCATCATCGCCACTGTCTAAATGGTCGTGACGGGAGATACCCACCTCGTCGATATAGGTTTCAAACCGCCCCTCTCTTTGCAGAAAAATGACGTCGAAGTGTTCTTCGCCGGTAGATGTTGACCCCGGAGAGTCCTCGATTCCCTGGGTGAGAAAGAGGTCGTCTTTACCATCCCGGTTGAAGTCATCGGCAAGGGCTCCCCACGCAAAGAGTAACTGTTCGTCCACGCTGCCGGGGAGATCCACACCCCATTCGACTCGACGATCGACCGGGCGACGGTTTGCATCCCAGCTAACAAGACGATTCGGACCGAAGTCGCTCAAAAATATATGATCGCCAAACCCCTCCAAGAACAGATTGGCGACGCCCATGTACGATCCCTTTTGCGCATTGCCCATACCGAAGAAGAGCAATGGATAGGGGAGATCCTCATCGGGCCCAGAACGTAGAATGACCAAGCCAGGTGCTGTATCCGAGACCAACTCCGGCATCGCTAACGTGGTGAAACTGTCGTTGGCGAGGACCAGGTCGATCATGCCATTGTGGTCGATATCAAGGGCACCGATGGCAAGGGTGTTGCCACCGTTGACCAGATCATCCCAAGGGTAGCCACTCATCACTTGAAAGCTGCCATCCGCTGTCTGCCGCATCGGAATATTCGACATCCAGACATGCCCTTGGGGGCCCGATGCCCGGATGTTGGTCTGACACGCAACGTACAAGTCGATACGACCATCAAGGTCGAGGTCGATGGGCAAGGCGGTCGCCACGTTGCAATTGGACCGGGGGTCGTCATCGGGCACTTCGGCCAACAGATCGTCGATTTCTTCCGTTGGATAGAAGCGTTGTAGCAAAAGCGTCCGATTGCCAGTGATGAGAAGTTCATGTCGCCCATCTGCGTCCACATCAATTCCTTGGCCTCCCTCCCGAAAGCCGGGGGCGATTTCACAGTGACCTTCCACTGGCTCAAGGATGAGCTCACTCGGTGTACTTTCATTGCTGTAGAGACAAGCAGGTCGGTCTTCGGGTTGAAGGTCGAAAGGCACGTGGCTGCCCAGATAGAGATCGAGATCCCCGTCCCCATCGGCGTCCAGGAGCGCACCGCCAAAACCGTCACTGAAGTTGGTGGGAAAACGGCTAAAATGAGAAGACCCGGGGTTCGGGAAGCGTCTCTCGAAGACCAGTCCAAGCTCCGTTTCTGGTCGAGGAATACATCGGTTTTTCGAGCAGCGTTGCTCGGGTGGACAATCCCCGTGTTCATAGCAGTCCCCGGTGTAGCAGCGACCCCTCAAAGAACAGCGTTGGTCATCCCGACAGTCACTGTTCTCTTCGCAGCGATCTGGATCGGTCACCGTGCCCGCATCTATGGAGCCCACATCGGACGGTTGACCCGCATCGAGAACCCGCGGACCCGTGTCCGAAGACGCCGGTTCTGTCGGGCAAGCCGTCACCAGGACGAGCGTGGTTAGGGTGAACGAACGAACCATCGGGCCAACCATCGTCCTTCAATTCGGAGGAGAAAGGGAACGTCTTTGAGGACATGTTCGTCGGTTAACAGAAATCGCCCCGCTTCGACGGGATAAACTTGTGCGCGTTCTCCACCTTCAGGATGCAGAAAGATGAATGCGGGGGGCGCTTCAAGCCAGGTGGGGCGAATCGTGAGGAGATCCCCCTCCAGTTCAATCCAGTTCGGCTCTTCGATGACCAGGGGGCCTGCCTGACCCTGACAGTCAAACTGCGCTTGTGCTCCCGACGGAAACCGAAGCCAGCCTTTGTTCATGGGGGCGAGAATCCACGGTGACGTGCTGACCCGATGCTGACCCTGAACATCATGTTGGACCCAGCGTCGTCGATTCGGTTTCGCCACCGCATGACCAAGCCCAAAGCCGGGAACGATTCGGTCGACAGGGATTAAGTGGCATCGGGGCGGGTGGTCGAGTAGCGGTTGTTCCGAATGAATTTGAAGCTTTCCTTCCAAACCAGCCACCAGAATCTCGAGCCAACCATCGCCATCCAGATCTGCTCTTGCGGCGCCTCGACTGGAGAAAGGACGGGTCGGTTCCATCGAGTCGAGGGTGCTCGCTTGTCCGATTCCAACCTCTTGGTCAAAGGACTCAAATCCGTCGGCTCGTTGTAAGAAAATTCGATCTTGATGAGCTTGCCAACTGGCTTGAGGTTGTCCGTTCATGAGTCCTGGCAGGGGGCCTTGAGCAAGGAAGACATCATCTCGGCCATCCAGATCGAAGTCATCCACGACAATCCCCCAGGCAAAGGAAGGGTTCGCAGCCGTACCCGGGTCTGCAAGCCCCATGGAAACGGCATGTTCCTCAGCCGGTCGTGTTGCAAAGTTCAACAGCCGGTTGGGTCCTTCATCGCTTAACAGGATGAAGTCCTGTTCTTGCGCATGAATACGAGCGATACCCATCAAACTGTCATTGGCAATGATGATGTCCAGCAAACCATCGTCATCCAGATCAGTTGCGCTAATTCCAAGGGCGCTCCCATCATCCCGCAGAAAGCCAAGGTTTCCATGGTTTTCCATCAACTCCAACCCGCCTCGCTCGTTCTGTTGCCACCAGCGATTTTCCATGGCGACAAACCGCAGGGCATTGTCGGGTCGGTCTTCAAGAAGACAGCGCTCGTTAAAACCCGAAAGGACCCGAGACAATCCTGTATCGCAAGCCGGCAAGCCGAGCCCAAGTTCCTCATAGCGACAGGGTTCACCGGGCAAGCACCGCCTGTAGGTGCCACCGAGCAGGGGATGATAGTGAAGGTCTGGTGTTTCCTCGAGGGTCGCCATCGCTTCTTGGATGACATGCGCTCCAAACTGGCAACCGACCAGGAGATCGACCCTGCCATCCATATCGATATCGAGGGAGGAGAAGCTACCACCTAAGCACCGACGGGCGGGGTGATCTTCCGGAAGATGGCGCAGCAAATCCGTTCGAGTGTTGCTGCGGAAATCGATCCACTCGGTGAGACCCACACCGAATCGAATGAGTTCATGATGACCATCGCCGTTCAGATCAACGGCCGCGGCCGCGGCCGATTCTCCTGGGTCTGAACGGCAGTGATTAGGGACAGGTTCGAAATGAAGAAAGCCTGGACGACTCCGGTTCTCGTACAAACAGTTCGGACTCCGCTCACCTCGAATGTAGGGAGTCGAGACGTAGACATCTAAATCGTGATCGCCGTCGAAGTCGAGCAAGGCAAAGCCAAATCCATAACCTCCCGATTGGCGTCCATAATGGTCGCCGCTGTGGTGTTCTGTCAGGGCCCCCGCCTGGCGTCGCTGGAACCGAGGCAGAGTGTTGCGCTCGCGACGCCGACCACAGCGTCCTTCGGTGCAATAACCGGAGGGGTCACAATCGGCGTGAGTGAGACAATCCATGGCATGACAAGCACCGGTGACAGAGCACTTGAACCCATCATTGCAGGGCCGCTCAGCGCTGCACCTTTCGGTTCCGGCATCCATGGCAACCGCTCCACTGTCCGTTCGCCTACCACTGTCGAGCGGCGCCAAAATGCCGCTGTCGACAGCCTGCTGCGGATCAGGGCTCGTCTCGAGACGCACGTTCTCTGCACTGGGACAAGCGGTCAAACCCATAGCCATTACAGCGGGGTAGAATCTTAGCAGCAGCTTCATGGCTCCTGGCGAGTCGGAAACCAACGGGGCAGCCAGCGTCCATCGACCTTTAACATCAAGCGGTGCTCATCGGCTCGGGGCGTTAAATCCCATCCGACACCGTCATGAAAGGTACCCACCTCTCGAGCGCCTGTCGGTGAGTCGAACAAGACTCGGAGTTGCGGGATGCCCCGTCCGGTCCATTGAGTTGTTAGCCTGAGTTTGGTGACGTCTTCTTGGTAAAGAAAACGGATCCACTCGGGTTCTTCAGCGATAACGGGTCCAGCGCCGCCTAGGCAGTCAAAATCAACGATGGCGCCGCTGGGGAACTTGAAGCGCCCTCGGTTCTCGGTGCTGAGGATGTAAGGGCTTGCACCAAAGCGAAGTTGTCCCTGCATGTCCCGACGGCGCCAGTCGTTCTCTTGGGCGCTGGCCACCTCGTAACCAAAGCCGTATGCAGGTACGTACCGAGGCTTGGGGACGATGGTACAGCGGGGGGGGACATCCGCCCGAGTTGGGACCTCCGAGTGAATGCGGATGTACCCTTCCATGGGCAGGGTGAGAATTTCGACAAAGCCGTCGTTGTCCAGGTCCGCTTTGACGGCTCCACGACTTGCATAGACCCAATCACTTCCCGGCGCATCGATCTGGTCGTGAAGACTTAAACCGACCTCCTCGGGGCGTATGCTGGCGAACGATCCCCCGGGCTCTTGAAGAAAAAATCCATCATAGTGTGCTTCGAAGATCCCGACTCGTGGTGAGGGGACCGAGCCATTGCTGACGTAAATATCGTCTCGACCGTCTCGGTCAAAGTCCTCGATAACGACACCCCAAGCAAACAATTCATAGTCGCCACTGTAGCCTATATCGATGCCGAGTGTTCGGCCGACGTCGATGGGTCGACGGTTGTCATACCTAGTTGCACGGTTCGGCCCGAGGTCAGCCACGTAAATATGATCTCCGAGCCCTTCGATATGGACGTTACCAAGTCCCATGAAGCTACCCCATGCTTCATATCCTGGTCCCAGTCCTCTCCATGTCCACGTGCAGTCTTCTGCAGGGCCGCAGCGAAAGTAGACGCCGCCTGGGGGGAGCGGCATGTGATCTGCCCCTGAGTTCACGCTCGAAAAGGTGTCGTTGGCGACGACCAAATCGAGCAAGCCATCCCGATCGATGTCGATGGGTCCAAGTCCGAGCCCAGAACCATCATCTTCGAGGCCATAACGATCCCCTTGCCGTGCGATAAGCGTGGGATCATTCGTCAGCGTGAAATCCCCAGATTCGGTTTGTAGAAAGACTTGGTTTTGGAGCACCGGGATGTGCCAGATGCTGTCTCGATCAGGCATGTCGTCCATATCTAGACTCTGCATTTGACAGCCGATGATCAGGTCCGATCGTCCATCGAAGTTCAGGTCCATGGTGGACACGGCGCCGGCATTGCACTCCTTTCGTGGGTCATCATCGGCGAGTCGAGCGTTGAGATCGATCACCTCTATTTCAGGATGAAACCGCCAAAGTTGGAGAAACCCTTCGCCGAGGGCGAGCAGTTCTGAGTAGCCGTCCCCCTCGACATCCAACCCAAAGCCCGAACTGACATGACCCAGATCAAAGCCACAGAAGTTTTCAGCGGGTCGAAACCGCAGATTGCCGGGGATGGAAACATTTTCATAAACGCAGGGCGCACTTTCGTCGTCACGCTCCAACAATCGTTGGCGGTATCCTACGAAAAGATCGAGGTCGTGATCGCCATCGAAGTCGAACAGCGCCCCTCCCAGGCCGTAGCCCCGAAAAGCGCCTAACGGTTCACGACTCAAGTGATCGGTGACCGGGGGTACAAAGCGTCGTTCGAATTGAACGCCAAGTGGGGGATTCATCCTGGATAGGCAGCGACCCGATCGGCACCTTTGGGAGGCGTCACAATCGTCGTGGACTAAACATTCACCCTCGAAACAGAGGCCGTACGAGGAGCAACTCCATTCCTTGCCACAGTCGCCGTCGTTGGTACACGATGCCTCGCCATGATGGATACACCGTTCATCCAGGCACCGTTGTCCTGAACCACAATCATTGATGTCGCTACATTGTCGTGAGCGGCACTCCCCTTGTTCGCAAATTGCACCATCGGGGCACCGTTCGTCACCGGAGCAGCCAGGAATACAGGCACCGGCTTCACAACGGTGACCCAGATCACAACTGGCATCCGTGCGGCAGACCGGAGTACAGCGCCCGCTGTCATCGCAGCGCTCATCGTCAGCACAATCACAGATGTTAACGCACATTCCGTCATCGCATCGCTCCGTCTCAAGACATGCTGCACAGGGGTCTGTCGCTCCAGCATCAGGCGGCGCTTCGGTCGGGGTTTCGCAGGCGACCAGCATAACGAAGCCGAGGACGAAGCCTTGTATCGATGCTCTCACCACAACGTTTGTCCCTCTTATGGATCGCAGCTTAGCCTGAAACTTAGCAGTCGACTATTCACGTTCCCAAACCATTTTGGAAAGTGACTCCGCTTGCTGTCCCTGGTCCGGTCCACTAACACTCCTCATACCATGAAAGCCCAACTGTTTCTTGCGCTGGTTATTCTGATTTCTGCTTGTCCTGCTGCTGAGGACCGCAGAGATGCCGGTCTGTCCGTGGTTATGGATGGAGGCGTGCCCAGCGACTCGGGGCCCTGTCAGGGCCTTTGTCTTGCGGATCAGGTGTGTTTTGAAAACAATTGCTGGGATGCTTGCCCCTGTGCGGAGGGGGAGTTTTGCGACGAGGGCATCGGTATTTGTCGGTCTGGGTGTCAGGTCGATACAGACTGTCCTTTAGCCCAGCGTTGTGTGGACAGTCTTTGCGAGCCCGGGTGTGGGAGCGATGAACGNTGTGCANCACCTGAGATCTGTGACCAAGAGGTTTGNCGCGCCCCATTTTGCGAAGTGCGTGGGGATTGTGAAACCGGTGAAAACTGTCTTTCAGGTCGNTGTGAAGAGGTCGGGACGGCGCCTTGTGAGGAGGCGCCTGACTGCGGCAANGACTGGAACTGTTCCTCCTACGGCCTNTGTTTCGAGGGTGAATGTTTAGTCCACGACGATTGTGATGGCTCGCAGCGCTGTGTGGAAAGTCGATGCGTACGCCGTCCCAACACTGACGATGGGATTTTATTTGAACGACGGTTCCCGGGCTACGCCGCNTCACACAACAGCCGACTGCCCTTTGGNGAGACCACAGGTTATGGCTTTGGTGGGGCACTCCTCGATGTGGATGCTGACGGGGATCTNGACCTCTTCATGGGGAGTCGTATTCGTGCCGGTGGGGACGCATCTCCTCCATGCATCTACGAGAATGTCTCTGTGCCGAGTCGTTTGGACTTNCGTCCGTGGGCTCCTGGTTGTCCGATGGACGATGCGTTTTTGCACGCTGGAGTTGCNCTGGATTTGGAAGGCGACGGCTATGATGAGTTGGTTGTTCTGGGAAACTACAGGGCNNGACTCCTTCGCTTTCATCCGCAGCCCGCAGTCACAGACCTTATCAATCAACTNGAGGAAGACGACCCTCGTCGTCGTTGTGTNGTCGGGGCGGGTTTGCCGCAAGACCTCAACATGGATGGGCGAATNGACTTAATGTTAGGCTGTCAGATCGGCGCCAANATGGGCGATCTGGTTCGGATGGTGAACATGACCTTNCTTCAGAACGATCAAGGNCAGTTGGAATTGGTTGAGCGAGAAGCNGTTGCCGCTTGGGCCGATCCTGGCTCCACGTTGGGATTCGGTGGCCTTGATATCGACGATGACGGTTTGCAGGACCTTCTCGTGCTCAACGATACATTTTCGACCCATGGCGTTCCGGGCTCTCCCTTGGATGGACTCCNACCAACCATTCAACACATGCTTCCTGTCCCCCTTTTGTACCGACGCTGTGCTCCCGATGAAGGNTGCGATTACGATCCGTGGACTTTCGGCGAAGGCGATCGCTCCTANGGTAGCTTTATGGGGGTGGGGGCCATCCACATCGAAGACCGCGGCGAGCACCTCTACATCAGCGATTGGGGGTTTAATCGACTGATGAAGTTTAGCGAGGACGGNGTNTTCAGTGAGATTATCGGTTCCCTGGGAGGAGGCCTGTCTCATGCCCAAGACGTCCTTTTATTTGCCTGGGGGGTTTTGGTCGATGATCTCGATCGAGATGGTCATGACGANCTTCTCGTCAGTCAGGGAATGGTTCCTGATCCTCACTTAGACCGCTTTCCTTTGCACTACGATGCTGTGCTTCTTCAGCGGGAGGGGGGATTTGAAGTTCTGAGCGAGGAGGTNGGGCTGTCACTCTCGGATCATCTCGATTCACAAAATGAGGACCGCACNTACGCGAGCCGAGCCATGGCACGAGCTGATTTTGANGGTGACGGGTTCCTCGATATTGTCACCTTTGCGTTGGAGGGGAGAGTTCGTTTCCATGCCGAGGTGCCCCAGGCCGACACCCCAAACCCCCGATGCACGCTGATCCCACGTCCCCGGTACGTACCGGCGTACGGTAGCGGTTACGCACTTCGTGGAGCCGGCAGTGCGGTTTGGCGTCGACGAGACATTCAGGGGCAATCTCGCTTGGGATCCAGTCCTCACGTACTGAACCCTGAAGGTGCCGGCGCTCTTCGCTTTCCCAGTGGTTATCAAGCTGACTTTGACTGCCAAGGACGTCCTGGTCCCTTCGAAATTTCGGAGCCCGAATGGATTGANATCGTCACCCTGCAAAATGGTACAGTTAGNCTCAAAGTGGCCGCAGAGCAGGTNCGCNATGAGTCGCTTAGCGTTGTCTTTGCGCCGGAACTNGATCCGGGGGATCGCCGACGGGTTGATCTGGGNCGNGGCGATTGTGAAGCGGAAGTTGGGTGGTGTCTTTGGAGCACGGAGTTCGTCGGTGATGAGCAGCGGCTCATGATGCGGTTGGGATCCCGTTGGATTCCCAGATGGTTTCGCTCCAACCCATAAGGCGTGAACCTTCAGATTTTTATTACCCTAGACGGGGTACATCGGTTCTTNACCGTCGAGTACGCGAAGTAGGTCACCAAGGCACATCTCAGCCATCTTCCGGCGGGTTGCACGGTCTGCGCTGCCCAAATGGGGCAATAAAATAACGTCTTTTCGGTCCATGAGGGCGGGGTGAACGAGGGGTTCCTGCGCGTAGACGTCGAGNGCAGCGCCGGCCAAGTGACCTCGTTGAAGCGCGGCGGCGAGTGCAGCCTCATCAACGACAGGACCTCGAGCCGTGTTGATAAGAAAGGCCCCGGGACGCATGTGTTGAAGAGCTTCTGCACTGATCATTCCGCGGGTTGTGGGAGTGAGCGGGCAGTGGAGGCTGANAATATCGCTCTTTGCCAAAAGTATGTCGAGAGGGACCGATTGATTTGGTGGNTCATTCACGGGTCGGCGCGTGGTGAATAGGACCTTCATTCCAAAGGCTCGAGCACGCTGAGCAACAGCTCGCCCTATGCGGCCGTAGCCGAGAATGCCGAGGTGTTTTCCTTTAAGCTCCTCACCCACAAGAAGGGTTGGCGACCAGCCCTTGAAGCCCCCCTCTCGCACCAGTCGGTCTCCTTCCATGAGACGACGACTCAGACTTAGGATCAGTGCGAAGGTGAGATCAGCGGTTGCATCGGTGAGNACGCCTGGCGTGTGGGTGACTTGGATGGAATGTTCCTGNCAGGCTTGCAGGTCGATGTTGTCGACGCCCACGGCATGTTGTGANANCACCTTTAGATCTGGGCAGTGTCTTAACAGTTCCTGATCGATCGGATCCGTGAGCATGGAGAGTAAGCCCTCACAGCCTTGNAGCGATTNGATCAGTTCCNTTCGACTCAGGGGGCGATCCAGTGGATTGATCGAAAAGGGGNGCTCCCCNAGAATGCTNGNGGGATCGATACTGAGGGCTCTNGAGATAAAGATCTTTCCCGTCATCGAGTCGTCAGCCNTCTTGTCCCAACCAGGTNATGAGTCGATCGACGACCGGCTTGCCTTCTCGGTCCGCATGGGCATTGGACAGGAGATCCGCATCGCCACTGGCAAAAACCCCCGGGCCGGTGACGAGCACGGGGATTTCACCGCTGGGGAGCCCTTCGGTTTTGGGAAAGGGTTTCCTGATTTCGAGAACTTTATTGCCTTGACCGTAGGACTTTTGACCGGGTGTGCCGGTGGGCGGGGTTGGGCTGAGACAGGCCCACGCGCCGGGATACGTCGAGCCGACCACGGTTAGGTTTTTTTGATCGCTGAGGACGGAGATGGGGGCTGCGCGGAAATACGAGTAACTGTTGTTCGGTATGTTCGCTAAACCGATCTGCCGATTGTCGCTTTCTGTCGCGACCATGCTCTGACCAAAGGCAATACCACGGTCTAAACCCAAATCATTCAGCACGGTGGGGTAACTTTTCGGGTCGTATTTTATGGTTTCATCAAGAGCCTGCCGAATTTGAGTGATGACCTCTTTGGGCATGACCTGAAGCATTCGATCAAAGTCCTTCATCATGTCTGCCATGAGATCCGAGCTTCCTTCTGCGAGAAGGATGAGGCGGCTCGATTTTTTCAAAGTGTCCATATTTTTAGCTCGGCGAAGTGGCGCAGCGAGAAGCACGGCTCGATAACGTGTAGGGTCGCCCTTCAGAGTGCCTTGTTCGACCCCATATCCTGCCTCTGAGAGGTGGTGTGCGAGGCGGTCGAGACCGCTCAGGCTGCCGTCGGCTCGCAAGCCTCCGCTTCCGGTTTCGATAAAGACAATACCCTTGTTTCCGTTATCATGAACGACAGTTTTCAGTGGCTGGAGCGTGCCGGTTTGGTCGAGGTCGCGCCCCGCGAGCAATCGGAACAGCTTGAGGACGAAGTCTTGATTACTTCCAAGGCTCATGCCGGTGGTTCGAGTCATGTTCCAAAACATCTCAGCATCCGCCACAACAGCCGCGGGTCCTTGCCCTTTTGTTTCACTGATCGCAGCCACCACTTCCGCCGAGGCTCGAAAGGGTTTGTCGACTTTGATCAGCGGTTGGGCATCCCGAGTCAGTTTGAGCGGTGCCGCGGTCATCGGCCGTATGTTTTGGATGCCCAATCGGTTGCTGTGAGAAAAAGGCCACTGGATTTCATCGAAGCTTCTGCCTTTTCCGTCGGCGGTCGTGGCTCGTATTTGGATTCCCCAAGCTTCGGTGAGTGCGTTGTGCATGTCTGCGTGTCTAAAGAAGTTATCGTGTTCAGCGATGACTAAGACGCCCCCACCAGACCGTCGAAAGCTGTAGATTGCCTCCAAGTCTTCGGGCGCATATTTTCGCTCCAGTGCAGGACCTAGCACCAAAATATGCCCCGGACCTTTGAATTGCTGGGTCAAGGTCCGGAGATCTCGGAAGTTGACTGAAACCTCCGCACCCTCTTTCCGCAAAGCTTCCGTCAGTTGACTCATGCCTGCGAAGTGAGAATCAAAGGGGCTGTAAATCTGCTCTTTCGACAAATCGAAAACGATCTTGAAGACAGCAGGCGCTACCGATTGCGCCTTTTCCTCTGGAGCATCCGATGGGGATGTCTTCTCAGCGGTGCATGCACCGAGCATCAAGACGAAAGCCAAACCAAGCGCTGTTTTCATGGTGCCTCCATTCGGGATTGACCAACAGGACTCTAAGCGCATCCGTGCCAAAGGCAATAGGTCCCGACGAGTCTCTCTTGGCCAATGATTGATTTTGGGGCAATGCGCAGACGGGAGTCAAAGGATGTCGATCAGCTTTCGAGAGGTCCCAAGAACCGGCGTGATCTTTGTCAGTTCTGAAGCTTCGAAGCGGGGGTTTTACCGGGGAGCACCTGATTGGTGCAATCTCGGACAAGGTCAGCCGGAGACGGGCGAACTGTCAGCAGGGGATGTTCGTATTACCTCGGTAGCGATCGACGAGGACGATCATGAATATGGACCCGTTGCGGGCTTGCAGTCGCTCCGAAAAGCCGTCGCTACGTTGTACAATGCTCGCTACCGGCAAGGCAAAAGCAGTTTGTATGGTCCGGAAAATGTAGCGATCTCAGGGGGAGGACGGGCTGGACTTACGCGCGCCGCGGCTGCTTTGGGACAAATCAACCTCGGACACTTCCTGCCTGATTACACCGCCTATGAGGAACTCCTCGAGATCTTTGGTCGGTTTACCTCCATTCCCATTTTGCTGGACCCGGAACAGGGGGAAGACTTCGATTTAACGGCTTTAAAGCGGGAGATTATCGGTCGGGGACTCGGGGGACTTCTGCTCTCCAATCCCTGCAATCCGACGGGCAAGACGATTCACGGTGAAACCCTCGCTGGATGGGTGCGTACGGCGAGTGATCTTGATTGCGCCCTGATCGTTGACGAGTTTTACTCCAACTACACCTGGGTTTGTGACGGACCTGTCAGTGCCGCCGCGTATGTTGGGGATGTGAATAAAGACCCGATAATTATCGTGGATGGCTTAACGAAAAACTGGCGTTATCCAGGGTGGCGTATCAGTTGGACCGTGGGTCCGCGCTCGGTAATCGACGCCATAACGAGCGCAGGGAGTTTTCTCGATGGAGGTGCGAACAGACCCTTGCAAAGGGCTGCATTGGAGTTACTCGATCCCATTCGAGCGACGAGGGAATACGATCTTATCCAAGAGTGCTTTGTGGGCAAGCGACAGCGTATGATTCGAGGGCTCAAAGATCTGGGTATCGAGGTCAGTCTCGAGCCTGAAGGAACCTTTTACGTCTGGGGTGATCTCTCAAAGTTGCCGGAGGGGCTGCGGGATGGAATGGCATTTTTTCGGGCATGTCTCGACGAGAAGGTCATCGTCGTCCCCGGTGAATTTTTCGACGTCAATCCGGGCAAACGCCGCCCTGGACGCCACTCGCGGTTTCGCAACCAGGTCCGATTTTCTTTTGGACCGGAGATGGATGTCATCGAAGAAGGTTTAGCCAGAATGGGTCGAGTTCTAAATCGCTAACCGTTGGCTCCCTCCACAATGATCACTCGACCTCCTTCTGCTCGCCACTCGGCAATCCCGGCTCCAAGATGACGAACGTCGAGCCCATGATCGACCAGTAAGTCGACCGCTTCGAGGGCTCCGAGACAGTATGGACCACGACAGTAAGCGACAACCTGTCGGTCCTTGGGAAGCTCCACAAACCGTTGGTTCAGTTCCCGCAATGGAATGGAGATCGCGCCGGGAAGATGACCGGCTGAAAATTCGTCTCGACTACGAACATCCAAGAGTACGAATTCGCCCCGAACCACACCATGAACAAAACGCTGACGATTACGGCGCCAAGCTTCAGAACGCATTCGAGCCATTCGCTCACGGGCTTGGTTCAGTTCACTAAACCGATTTTCAGCAAGTCGGTGAAGACTGACCATCAGGTGGGAGACGGCGGGGTCTGAGAGACGGTAAAAAACATAGAGGCCTTGCTTGCTCGATTCGACCAGTCGCGACTGACGTAAAACTTGGAGGTGTCTTGAGGTGTTCGCAATACTGCAGTCGATCAAGCCCGCTAAACCCTCAACAGTTCGGGGGCCTTGGGATAAAAGATCAAGCAGTTCGAGTCGCTTGGGGCTCGCTAGACTCTTCCCGATGCGAGCGAACTGCTCGTAGAGGCTGTCTCGAAATGCCCGTTGATCGCCCATGAGCCCTCCGATTTACTAATCAACCATTTTGTTGAATAGGGGGCATTCGCTTCGTCGTCAATGTTCGACTCTGACCCCCTTGTCAGACCCCCCTGTTAGACAGGAAGAGGTTGGATGAGGAAGCGGTCTTGATTCACATCGTGAGCAGTAATCGTATGGAGGTGCTTCGTCAGACGCTCATTGAGTTACTGCGTCAACCGGTGGGAGGTCCGTTTGATGAAGAGGTCGTGATCGTTCCGAACCGTGGGCTTGGACGCTGGTTGGAAATGGGACTTGCGACCGATCAGGGAATTTGTGCTCAGACTCGAATGGATTTCCCACGGCGTCTCGTGTCACAGATTTTGGACAGCGCCTTCGGGACTGAGCCTGCTCAAGATGCGTATCAACCCGAAGCGATGCGATGGGCATTGTACCAAATCATACCGAAGTGGTTAACTGAGACAGAGGTCTTGCCTTTGACGAGTTACTGGGAAGCCAACCCAGCCCCGGCCAGTCGATTGGCCCTTTGTGATGAGTTAGCCAGAATCTTTGATCTCGCGATCATCTATCGTCCCCAACGGGTCCTTCGTTGGGGTCAAGAACCGAAGACGTGGCAAGAGTCTCTGTTTGCCGAGTTGATGAGAAACCTGGGGCCTGATGCCCACTTAGCAGCGCGTATTGAGCGTTACATGGCACAGCCCGTTCCAGTGCAACTGCCGGAACGGATCTCATTGTTTGGTGTCGGTTGTTTACCCGAATCATTTATGGGTTTGATTCACGCAGCCGCACGCCGTGGGGGGTGCTTCGTTTATCAGTTCCAGTTGAGTCCGAGTCCAGGTTTGTTCGAGGACGCAAAGACGGCTCGCCAGCAGCACCGACTGCTCGCTGGCGGGCAGCTCGATGAATCCATCGCCCATCTCTCCACCATTCACCCTTTATTGGCGAGCTGGGGCGGAGTGGCCCGAGCGCAACAGGCGCAAAACATGCGCGCCACCATCGATGTGGAGCGTCCTTTATTTTTTCGACCTGAAGGGGAAGGGGTTTTACCCCGACTCCAAAGAGATCTCTGCGATTTGATCGATCGGTTGGAGGAGCCCCGAAATCATCCTCCCCCCTTGGACGACCGTAGTTTTCGAATTCATCATTGCCACGGCGCACTTCGAGAAGTGGAAGTTCTGAAGGATCAAATCCTCGATCTGCTGGAAAGACATCCTGATCTCGAGCCACAAGATATCGCTGTGCTGTCCACGGATCCAAACACTTACGGACCTTTGATCCAGGCGGTTTTTGCGCCGGAACTCTTTGTCGCCGCAGCCGACCTTCGTGACGTTGAGGGCGAGGATCTTGCCGCAGCCATCAGCCGAGCTCTGGAAATCGCCGAAGGACCACTGGACTTCGACTCGGTGATCGAACTGCTCCATTTAGATGTTTTGCAGCGCCATTGGAGGTTTCGTGGTGACGATGTGGAGGATTACGCCCAGTTGTTCCAGCAAGCCGGCGTTCAAGGCGCCCGGGATGCAGGACATCGTCAGCAGATCAATCAGGCCGGCGGAGACGCACGAACCTGGAAGCGCGGACTGGAACGACTCGCATTGGGCCTCATGCTTCCCAGCGGGTTTGATCGAGTCGTTCAAGATTGCGTTCCGGTCGATCCTGGCGACCCGGATCTTTTGGTGACCTTGGTCAGTCTTCTCGACGCCCTTTTCGCACTGCAACGTTGTCTTCAAGAAGAACATCCCGCCGAATCGGGCATTTCTGGGCTGGAAGCAGCTCTGGTGTCTCTACTCGGACCTCGAGTCTCCCGAGAACTTGGATCTGTTTTTGACGGGGTGAGACGGCAGGTCAAATGGTCCGGCGAAGAATATCCTTTGCCAGTGACTCTGTTGGCGAAAGTGCTTCGAACGGCCTTGATGCCCGATGGTGATGAGGGGCAATTTCTCACTGGAGGAGTGACCGTTGGTGGACTCCAGCCACTGCGGTCCGTTCCCTACGAGGCGATTTACGTCTTGGGTTTGGGGGCTTCTGATCAGCCTTTTCCACGGTCGTCACAAGCTGGCGATCTTCAGCAAAATATCCTCGGCATGGCCCAACCGGGAGATCGGGATGAACGCCAAGAGGATTTGGATCTTTTTCTGCACATTATTTTAAGTGCACGACGGGAACTTGGTCTCTTTGTAAGCTCGATCTCCGCAGAGGATGGTAGTGAAGCACCGGTGAGTGTCGTCGTTGATCAACTGCTCGATCTCATTATGGTCGACGCATCTTCTGTGGAGGAAAAATCAGGTATCGACCGCGATGTATTGAGGCAACGATGGGTCGTCCATCATCCCCTGCAGCCCTTTGACCGTCGTGCATTTTCTATCGTGGAAACGGGCGGCAGTTTTTCGGGCCTTTATCGTCAGTTGCCTCAAATTAAAGAATTCGGTTGGCGAGGAGCCAGCGCGTCTCGTCCCGTGAGCTTGAAGCAACTCGGTGACTGGTATCGTGACTCACTGGCCGCGGCATTGCTGATGGATTTAGGGCTTCGTCTACGACCATGGGTTCGACCCAGCCAGGACGCAGCCCAGCAGGCGTTAACAGCGGCTCTCCGGTACCGCTTGGTGACGATGTTGCTCCAGGATCCCAGGAAAGATCAGGCATGGCTCGAGGCCTCGGGCTATCTCACCTCTGGAAATGCTGGAGCACTGCAAGCCCGTCAGTTGGTCGACATCGTCAACGCCTGTCCGTTGGAACCCTTTGCGGTAGCCACACCGCTTCAGTTTGACCTCAAGTTATCGGATTGGCACCTCACGGGTCAGTTGTCTGCGCAAGCCATCGTGGTGGAACCTGGGCGGCAGCGTCCCCCATTGCGTGCCTGGTTGGAACATGTGGTTCGGCAAGTTGTCGTCGGGCCTTCCTCCACGCGATTACTGTGCGCTGGAAAGGGTAAAAACCTTTGGAGTGACCAACGGCTTCAAGCCATGGATGGTCAGGCTGCCCGTTTGCAGTTGGAACGCTTTCTGCAACTTTACGATCAAGGTTTACGGGATGGCTGGGTCTTTCTCGATGAAGTCATGACCGCGTTTGCGACCGCCCGCGCAGAGTCGACAAAACCAGCAAATCGAGATCCGTGGAATCAGGCGCGCCAGGTGTGGTGGCAGCGACGGGATTGGACTCATTTTCGTCGTTGTCTAGGACCTGAAGCACCCCTTCCCGGGGAAAACGAGCCGTGGTTTGAACAGCTGATCGAACAGATTTTCTTGCCTGCTTATGAAGGGATGACCTCGTCATGAGTCAGCCCTTCCAGTTACCCCTTGAGGGCCTGCATCTCATCGAAGCGAGCGCAGGAACGGGTAAGACCTGGACGTTGATGGTCCTTTATCTTCGTCAGGTGCTCGAACGGCAACGGATGCCAGATAGCATTCTTGCGGTGACATTCACCAACGCTTCAGCAGCGGAATTGCGGCGTCGAATTCGAGCGGTTTTAAGTGACGCTGAGGCGACGCTGCGCGCCGGTCAACCGGTTTCGGTTACGGGTATTACCGATGAAGACTTGCTGGCAGCGCTTCTGAAGCACTACGTCGATGACGAGGAGAGGCACGCAAAGCGATCGCTGCTTCGAGCCGCCTTGTCGGGCTTTGATCGAGCCCGTATCGAAACGATTCACGGGTTTTGTCAGCGAGTTTTGAGCGACCTCGCTTTTGGCACAGGGACCGATTATGCGTCCACGTTGTCAGAGGATTCAGAATCGAGTCGTCGAGCGTGGTTGAGACATTGGTTTCAAGCACGCATGGATCGGGAACCAGTGATGCTCGCAAGTCGTCTTCACAAGCGTTTTGTCGTCCCGGGTCGTCCAGGAACTTTCGAACTTAAGTATTTGGATGAACTGGCACGTCTTGCCGATGCACGACCCGAGGATTTGACAGCACGGCCTTCATCGCGAAAAAATCCAGATTTCTCGGTTGCTTGGAGCGTTTACAGCGAAGCAGCTTCCCATTGGTCTCGACAATGGCGACACGACCGAGAAGATGTTCTGATGCAGGTGAGTGCATCGAAAGTTGGCT